>CBIMFD010000232.1:0-5581 GCA_966243085.1 uncultured Shinella sp. | reverse complement strand
GCGCCTGCGCCATTTGCCCTCAGAAATTCACAATCTCCTCTTCTAGAGGAAACGGAAGACGCGCGCGATTTGACTCGCGGGCCCTCCTGCGTGCATGGTCCCGCGCGGAAAACCCATTGGCGAAACAGGCGAAGCACATCGGCATGACGACCGACCGGAACATGATCCGATCCCTCGGCAACGAGCCGCCGATACTCGCCGACGGGCGCAAGGCGCCCGACCGCCGGGAAATCTCCCTTCGCTGGCTTTCCGGCACCTTCCTCACCGGCATCACCTCCTCGATCCTGATGGGGGTGGCGCTCTTTGCCGCGCTCGACGGCCGCCAGCAGCTCGCCATTCCGGCCGAAGCCTTCGCCGCGCTCGCCATTTCCAACCCGGCAGGCAGATCGGGTGAGGCTGCCAAGCGGGGCGAGCGGGTTCTCGAGCCTGCCATCGTCACAAAGCCCTCCGACAAGAAGATCATGGAAGTCTCCACCATGATCCATGACGGCGAGAAGGAAGTCGTGCGCCGCCAGCCCTTCGCCCATGTGAAGATGGCGCTCGCCGCCAACCATGCGGCCAGCGAGGACTATCCGC
This sequence comes from uncultured Shinella sp., assembly GCA_966243085.1. Lineage (GTDB taxonomy): Bacteria > Pseudomonadota > Alphaproteobacteria > Rhizobiales > Rhizobiaceae > Shinella. The sequence continues at coordinate 5,005 of CBIMFD010000232.1, read as the reverse complement.
GCTTCGATCCGCTGGCGATCTTCTCGACGAACGACAAGGACGCCACGCCGGCCGTCTCGCGCATGGGCACGATCTACGGCTCGGATGTGGAATCGGAGGTGGCGCTGCAGACCGACGCCTTCCCGACCGGCGGCGCGACGCTCGACTATGCCGACCAGATGTCGCTCGAGGAGGTCGAGGAGAACGTACGCACCAACGGCTCGGTGCTGACGGACGGCGACACGCAGGTCGCCTCCCTCTATTACGTCGACCCGCAGCGCTTTGCCTCCGAAGGCTCCGACATCGACCTTCTGCAGGGCCTCTCCGCCCGCATCGTCGAGGAGAACATGAGCGTATCGACCTTCGACGCGCCGACATCGAACGACACCGAATATGCCGACGACGTGATCCCCGTGCGCCGCGATGCCGACATCGGCCAGATCATGACGGCGGCCGGCTATACCAAGGCGCAGGCCGACGACCTTGCCAACTATCTCGAAGGAGAGCTCGGCAGCCGCAAGCTCGCCGAAGGCGATGTCCTGCGCATCTGCATTGCCCAGCAGAGCAAGGAAGCGAGCATCGTGCGGGCGAGCGTCTACACGCAGGGGCGCCATGTGGTGACCGCCGCGCTCGACGACAACGGCCGCTTCGTCAGCGGCGCAGAGCCGCCGCCGCTCGATGCGGTCGCCACGGCCTTCGACGACGACGACCGGCCGACGATCCTTGCCGGGCGCGACCTGCCGCGCGTCTATGACGGCATCTACCGCGCCGCGCTTTCCTACGGCATGGGCCAGGACATGACGGCGGAGATCATCCGCATTCTTGCCAGCAACGTGGATTTCCAGGCGCAACTGCGTCCGACGGATTCGCTGGAAGCCTTCTTCTCCGTCAGCGACGAGAACGGCATGGCGACGGCCGATTCGGAAATCCTCTTCCTCGACGCCAAGTTCGGCGACACGGAGACCCGCGTCTACCGCTTCCAGAACCCGGACGACGATTCCGTCGACTATTACGACCAGGACGGCAAGAGCATCCGCCAGTTCCTGCTGCGCAACCCGGTCCCGAACGGCGTCTTCCGTTCCGGCTTCGGCATGCGCAGGCACCCGATCCTCGGCTTCTCGCGCATGCATACCGGTGTCGACTGGGCTGCCCCGCGCGGCACGCCGATCATCGCGGCCGGCAACGGCGTGGTCGAGAAGGCGGGCTGGGATTCGGGCGGCTACGGGAACCAGACGCTGATCCGCCATGCCAACGGCTACGTCTCCTCCTACAATCACCAGAGCGCGATCGCCAAAGGTATCAAGCCGGGCGTGAAGGTGCGCCAGGGCCAGGTGATCGGCTTCGTCGGCACGACCGGTCTTTCGACAGGCCCGCATCTCCATTACGAGTTGATCGTCAACGGCAACAAGGTGGATGCGCTGAAGATCCGCCTGCCCGGCGGCAAGTCGCTGGAAGGCAAGGCGCTCGCCCAGTTCGAGACCGAGCGCAAGCGCATCGACGACCTGCTCGGCCGTGGCGACGGCACGGAAGTGGCGGAAACCCACTGACGAAAAAGCGCGGGGGCTCGCCCCGCGCTTCGTTTTTCATCGACGATCGGCTTCAGGCGGCCTTGCTGACCGACGCGTTGCGCGGCGAGAACAGCAGCCGGTCGGAACCCGCCGTCACCTTGACGGTCGAGCCGTCCGGGATGTCGCCGGCGAGAATCTTCTCGGCCAGCGGGTCCTGAAGGTGCTTCTGGATCGCCCGCTTCAGGGGGCGGGCACCATAGACCGGATCGTATCCCTTCTCGGCCAGCCAGTGCACGGCCTCCTCGTCGAGATCGAGAACGATCTTGCGATCGGCCAGGAGCCTGCGCAGGCGTTCGAGCTGGATGTCGACGATCGTGCCCATTTCCGACCGCTTGAGGCGGTGGAACAGGATGATGTCGTCCACCCGGTTGAGGAATTCCGGCCGGAAGAAGCTCTTCACCACATCCATGACCTGGTCGCGGGCGCTTTCGCTGTCCTCGTTCTCGCCGAGCGCCGTCAGGTATTCGGCGCCGAGGTTCGACGTCATGATGATCATCGTGTTGCGGAAGTCGACGGTCCGGCCCTGGCCATCGGTCAGGCGGCCGTCGTCGAGGACCTGCAGGAGCACGTTGAAGACATCCGGATGCGCCTTCTCGATCTCGTCGAACAGCACGACCTGATAGGGGCGTCGGCGGACGGATTCGGTGAGCGCACCGCCTTCCTCATAGCCGACATAGCCGGGAGGCGCGCCGATCAGCCGGGCGACGGAGTGCTTCTCCATATATTCCGACATGTCCATGCGCTGGATCGCCGTCTCGTCGTCGAAGAGGAAGCGGGCAAGCGCCTTTGTCAGTTCCGTCTTGCCGACGCCCGTCGGCCCGAGGAAGATGAACGAGCCGATCGGCCGGTTCGGGTCCTGAAGGCCGGCCCGCGAACGGCGGACGGCGCGGGAGACGGCCTGCACGGCATCGCCCTGGCCGACGACCCACTTGCCGAGCTCGTCTTCCATCCTGAGCAGCTTGTCGCGCTCGCCTTCCAGCATCTTGTCGACGGGAATGCCGGTCCAGCGGGAGACGACCTGCGCGATGTTGTCGGCGGTCACCACCTCCTGCACCATCGGATCGACGTCGCTGGTGTCGCGGCCTTCGGCTTCCTCCAGCTCCTTTTCGAGCTTGGGGATGATGCCGTAGGCAAGCTCGCCGGCCCGCTGGAACTCACCCTTGCGCTGGGCAATGGCGAGTTCGTTGCGCAACTCGTCGAGCTGACGCTTCATGTCCGCGGCGCGGCCGAGCTTGGACTTTTCCGCCTGCCAGCGCGCGGTGAGCGCGGCAGCCTCCTCTTCCAGCGCGGCAAGGTCGATCTCGAGCTTTTCGAGACGATCCTGCGACGAGCGGTCGGTCTCCTTCTTCAGGGCCTCGCGCTCGATCTTGAGCTGGATGATGCGGCGGTCGAGTTCGTCGAGCTCTTCCGGCTTGGAATCGACCTGCATGCGCAGACGCGAGGCGGCTTCGTCCATCAGGTCGATGGCCTTGTCCGGCAGGAAGCGATCGGTGATGTAACGGTTGGAGAGCGTGGCGGCGGCGACGAGGGCCGAATCGGAGATTCGGACCTTGTGGTGCTGTTCGTACTTCTCTTTCAGGCCGCGCAGGATCGAGATCGTGTCCTCGACTGTCGGCTCGTCCACCATGACGGGCTGGAACCGACGGGCAAGGGCAGCGTCCTTCTCGACATGCTTGCGATACTCGTCGAGCGTGGTGGCGCCGACGCAGTGCAACTCACCGCGGGCGAGCGCAGGCTTGAGGAGATTGGAAGCGTCCATCGCTCCGTCCGCCTTGCCGGCGCCGACCAGCGTATGCATCTCGTCGATGAAGAGAATGATCTCGCCGTCTTCCGCCTGCACTTCGGCAAGGACGGCCTTCAGGCGTTCCTCGAACTCGCCGCGATACTTCGCGCCCGCGATCAGCGCGCCCATGTCGAGCGCCATCAGCGTCTTGTCCTTGAGGCTCTCCGGCACGTCGCCGTTGACGATGCGCAGCGCAAGGCCTTCGGCGATCGCGGTCTTGCCGACGCCGGGCTCGCCGATGAGGACGGGATTGTTCTTCGTGCGGCGCGACAGGACCTGGATCGTGCGCCGGATTTCGTCGTCGCGGCCGATCACCGGGTCGAGGCGGCCTTCGCGCGCGTCGGCGGTGAGGTCGCGGGCGAACTTCTTCAGCGAATCGAAGCCCTGTTCCGCGCTCGCCGTATCGGCGGTGCGGCCCTTGCGGATGTCGTTGATGACCTGGTTGAGCGCAGTCGGCGTCACGCCGGCCTTGGCGAGGATATCGGCGGTCGCGGCGGATTTCTCGATGGCCAGCGCCAGCAGCAGCCGCTCGACGGTGACAAAACTGTCACCGGCCTTCTTGGCGGCCTCCTCGGCGGTCGAAAAGACCTTGGCGAGGGGCTGCGAAAGATAGACCTGGCCGTTGCCGCCGGTAACCTTCGGCAGCTTGGCAAGGGCGGCATCGTTGGCGATCCGTGCTTCGCGCGCATTGCCGCCGGCCCGCTCGATCAGGGATGCGGCCATGCCCTGTTCGTCGTCGAGCAACACCTTCAGGACGTGTTCCGGCGCGAACTGGGGATTGCCGTCGGCAAGCGCCTTCGTCTGGGCGGACTGCAGGAAGCCGCGCACGCGCTCGGAGTATTTTTCGATATTCATCATCTGCCTCCATAACTCGGCCGGCCCTTCAAGGCACCGACCGACGATTCAGGATAGGGCTCCCATCAGGCGGGCCCTTCTGCTGGAGGATATGGTGGAGGTTCGAGATAAATTAAAGGGAACGGCCTGCCCCGCCCGGCGGATTTTTTGGAGCCGGGCTGCACAAACGCAAGAACCCGGCACAAGGCCGGGTTCCGGATGGAACGGAAGGGAAGCTTACTCGGAAGCGGCTTCGAGCGCCGGAGCGTCGCCGGCCGGCTGGCCGTCCTCGCCCCCGGCGGCCTGCCCTTCCCCGCGGCGCGGGCGGCGCGGACGGGCGGCATTGCGACGGCGCGGCTGGCGACCGGCGGCCGGTGCGGCGCCTTCCTCTTCGAGCGCGACTTCCGCCGGCGTGCCTTCGATCACCGGCTGCGGGCCGGAGCCGTCGACGGCGGCCTGCTCGGCGGCCGGTGCGGGAGCCGCAGCGGCGGGTGCCGGCTGATCCTCGACGGGCGTCGAATCGATCTCGTCGTCCCGGTCGAAACCGTCGCGGTCGGAAAAGTCGTGCCGGTCGGCGTTGTCGGAGCGTTCGTCACGCGGGAAGCGATCCTGCATCTGCGCCTGCGCGGCGGCAATGATGCGGTTGTAGTGCTCTGCGTGCTGAAGATAGTTTTCCGCCATGACGCGGTCGCCGGCGCTCTGTGCGTCGCGGGCAAGCGCAGAATATTTCTCGGCGATATGCTGGGCCGTGCCCCTGATCTTCACATCCGGACCCGAACTGTCGTAGGTCCTCGTCAGGGGATTGCCGCCCTTGCGGTGGTTGTTATTGTTATTGTTGTTG
>CBIMFD010000231.1:0-5592 GCA_966243085.1 uncultured Shinella sp. | reverse complement strand
GGAAGGGTGCTGGAGGCCTGCCCCGGCCTCGACGTGACGCGGCTGAAGAGCGGCCCGCTCGGCGGCGACCAGCAGATCGGCGCGCTGATCGCGACGGGCGAGGTGGATCTGCTGATCTTCTTCGTCGATCCGCTGACGCCCATGCCGCACGACGTCGACGTCAAAGCCCTGATGCGCCTTGCCATCGTCTACGACATTCCGATGGCGCTCAACCGCGCCACGGCGGAAAGCCTGCTCGACTTTGCGGGCGATTGACGCCACCTTGGGCGGGACCGCGCGCAAGCAGGTCCATTCATGTGAAAGAACGGGACAGTCCGATGGTAAGGCCGAACGACAACGACACGCATTTCCCCTTTCCCATCCTCGTCGGTGATATCGGCGGAACCAATGCGCGCTTCGCGCTGCTGGTCGATGCTTTCGCCGAGCCGAAGCAGCTTCCCATCATCCAGACCGCCGACTATCCGAACATCGACGATGCCCTGCAGCAATGCATCCTCGACAAGACCTCCGTCCAGCCGCGCTCGGCGATCTTCGCGCTCGCCGGCCCTATTGAAGGCGACGAGGTGCCGCTCACCAATTGTCCCTGGGTGGTGCGCCCGCGCGACATGATCGCCAATCTGGGCTTCGAGGACGTGCTGCTCGTCAACGATTTCGAGGCGCAGGCGCTCGCCGTCGCCTCGCTCAGCGAGGGGGATCGTGAGAAGATCGGCCCCGGCATCGAGCGTCATTCGGCCTCGCGCACGGTGCTCGGCCCGGGCACCGGCCTCGGCGTCGCCGGCCTCGTCCATGCCCGCCAGACGTGGATTCCGGTGCCGGGCGAGGGCGGCCATGTCGACGTCGGCCCGCGCAGCGAACGCGACTACCAGATATGGCCGTTCCTCGAACTCATCGAGGGCCGCATCTCCGCCGAGCAGCTCCTGTGCGGGCGCGGCATCATGAACATCTACCACGCCATTTCCGCCGCTGACGGCGTCGATGCGCCGCTTTCCAAACCCGCCGACGTGACGGCCAAGGCGCTCGCGCAGGAAGACCGCGCGGCCGTCGAGACCGTCGCGCTTTTCTCCACCTATCTCGGGCGTGTTGCCGGCGACATGGCGATGATCTTCATGGCCAAGGGCGGCGTGTTCCTCGCCGGCGGTATCTCGCAGAAGATCCTCCCGGCCCTCCGCGGGCCGGAATTCCGCGCCGCCTTCGAGGACAAGGCGCCGCACAGCGCGCTTCTCCGCTCCATTCCGACCTACGTGGTCACCCATCCCGTGGCAGCGCTGGCGGGCCTTGCCGCCTTCGCGCGCATGCCGGAGCGCTTCGGTGTTGCAACCGAGGGACGCCACTGGAAAAGGTGAGGCCTTCGCAAGGGTCGCGATACTCCACGGAGTAGCCAAAGCCGGGTCCAGCCCTTATAGAGCGCCCTGGAGCCGGTCCGCCGGCCGCCGTCGAGACCGTGCAGGAAAGTCAGTTTGTTGACCGATAAAAGTCGAACCGAGCGCCCGCCCGTCAGCTCCGACACCGTTACGACCGTGCTCAAGCGCGTCATCGCAGAAAACGGCCGCGAGCACCTGCGCGGCTATCTTGTGGCGATCGCCTGCCTCGTCATCGTCGCGTTGTCGACGGCGTTCACCGCCTGGATCATGGAATCGGTCGTCAACGAGGCCTTCGCCAACAAGCGCGCCGACCTCGTGCTCATCATCTGCGGCGCGATCTTCGTCGCCTTCGTGCTGCGCGGCTTTGCGACCTATTACGAGGCCGTCATCCTCTCCAAGATCGGCAACAATATCGTTGCGCGCTACCAGCGCCGGCTCTATTCGCATCTGATGGCGCTCAGCGTCGGCTTCTTCAACGAATCGCGCTCGGCTTATCTCGCCGCCCAGATCAGCCAGAACGTCACCGGCATCCGCGACGTCCTCAACATGACGGTGACCTCGCTCGCCCGCGACGTGTTGACCCTCGTCGCGCTCATCGGCGTGATGATCTCCAAGGACTGGCTGCTGACGCTCATCGTCTTCGTCGTCGCCCCACCGCTGCTTTTCGGCCTGCGCTACGTCTCCAAGCGCCTGCGCAGCGCGACGCGCGAAGCGGTCGAGCTCAACAGCCATGTGCTCGGCGCCATGCAGGAGACGATCCAGGGCATCACCATCGTCAAGGCCTTCACCATGGAGGATCAGCTCCGCGGCAAGGTCGAGGCGATCATCGACGAGGCGGAGCGCCGCTCCAACCGCATCGCGCGGCTGACCGAGCGCACGGCCCCGATGACGGAAAGCTTCGCGGGCTTTGCCATTTCCGGCGTGCTCGCCTATGCGGCCTACCGCTCCATCTATAGCGGCGTGATGCCGGGTGCCTTCTTCGCCTTCGTCGCCGCGCTGCTGATGGCCTACGATCCGGCGCGCCGCCTCGCGCGTCTGCAGGTCTCGCTGGAACGCGCTGCCGTCAATGCGCGCATGATCTACGAGGTCCTCGACCTGAAGCCCCGTCAGGCCGACCGCGTCGGTGCAAAGCCGCTCGCGATCACCGATGCGACGATCGACTTCCGCAATGTCCGCTTCGGCTATTCGGAGAGCGAGACGATCCTCAAGGGCGTGAGCTTCACCGCCGAGGGCGGGCGCACGACGGCGCTGGTCGGACCCTCCGGCGCCGGCAAGTCGACCGTCATCAACCTCATTCCGCGCTTCTACGATCCGGACGAGGGCGCGATCCTGATCGACGGGCAGGACATCGCCCACGTCACAAAGCAGTCGCTCAGAAACGCCATCGCCTATGTCTCGCAGCAGCCCTATCTCTTCGAGGGCACGATCCGCGACAACATCCGCTACGGCCGGCCGGAGGCGAGCGACGCCGAGGTGGAGGCCGCGGCCCGCCACGCCTATGCGCACGATTTCATCCTCGCCCAGCCGTTCGGCTACGACACGCCCGTCGGCGAGAACGGCGTGACGCTTTCCGGCGGCCAGCGCCAGCGGCTGTCGATTGCCCGCGCACTGGTGCGCAACGCGCCGATCCTCCTCCTCGACGAGGCGACCTCAGCGCTCGACACCGAATCCGAGCAGGCCGTGCAGAAGGCGCTCGACGAGGCGATGAGCGGGCGGACCGTCGTCGTCATCGCCCATCGCCTTTCCACGGTGGTGCGGGCGGACAAGATCGTCGCGATGCAGGACGGCCGCGTCATGGAAGAAGGCACCCACGAGGAGCTTGCGGCCCGCGAGAACGGCCTTTACGCTCGCCTCAACAATCTTCAGGCGCCGGCGATCGGTACGGGCAAATAGCTTAAAGGAAAGAGCGAAAGATGAGCGGAAACGCAATGAAGCTGGTCGTCGTCGGCGCCGCCGGCCGCATGGGCCAGACGCTGATCCGCACCATCCACGCCATGGAGGGCGCGGCCGTCTTCGCCGCCGTCGAACGCGAGGGTTCGCCCTTCGTCGGCCGCGATGCGGGCGAGCTTGCCGGCCTCGGGCCGATCGGCGTTCCCGTCACCGACAAGCCGCTGGAAGCCTTCCTCGAAGCCGAAGGCGTGCTCGATTTCACCGCACCCGCCGCCACCGTCGAGTTCGCCGGCCTTGCCGCCCAGGCACGTATCGTCCATGTCGTCGGCACGACCGGCTGCTCGCCGGCCGACGAGGAAAAGATCAGGGCCGCCGCCCGCCATGCGCGGATCGTCAAGTCCGGCAATATGAGCCTCGGCGTCAACCTGCTCGGCGTCCTGACGGAGACGGCCGCCCGGGCGCTCGGCCCGGCCGACTGGGACATCGAGATCCTTGAAATGCATCACAAGCACAAGGTCGACGCACCCTCCGGCACGGCGCTGCTTCTCGGCGAGGCGGCAGCCAAAGGCCGCGACATCGCTCTTGCGGACAATTCCGTGCGCAAGCGCGACGGCCATACCGGCCCGCGCCCGGCCGGCGCCATCGGCTTTGCCACGTTGCGCGGCGGCTCGGTCATCGGCGAGCATTCGGTGATGCTGGCGGGCGAAGGCGAGCTGCTGACGCTCTCGCACAGCGCGATGGACCGGTCGATCTTCGCCCGCGGCGCCGTGCATGCCGCGCTCTGGGCGCGCGAGCGCAAGCCCGGTTTCTACTCCATGCTCGACGTGCTCGGGCTCAACTGATCCAACATCGGAGACATATCCCATGAGCGGAACCCTCGTCCTCGTTCGTCACGGCCAGAGCGAATGGAACCTGAAGAACCTCTTCACCGGCTGGCGCGACCCGGACCTCACCGAGCTCGGCATCGAGGAGGCGAAGACCGGCGGCAAGGCACTCGCCGGGACCGGCCTCAAGTTCGACATCGCCTTCACCTCCGTGCTGTCGCGCGCCCAGAAGACGCTGAAGATCATCCTCGACGAGATCGGCCAGCAGGGCCTTGAGACGATCCGCGACGAGGCGCTGAACGAGCGCGACTACGGCGACCTCTCCGGCCTCAACAAGGACGATGCCCGCGCCAAATGGGGCGAGGAGCAGGTGCATATCTGGCGCCGCTCCTACGACGTGCCGCCGCCGGGCGGCGAGAGCCTGCGCGATACCGGCGCACGCGTCTGGCCCTATTATCTAACGGAGATCCTGCCCCGCGTGCTGCGCGGCGAGAAGGTGTTGGTCGCCGCGCACGGCAATTCGCTGCGCTCGCTGGTCATGGTGCTCGACCGGCTCTCCAAGGAAGAGATCCTGAAGCTTAACCTCGCGACCGGCGTGCCGATGGTCTACGTGCTGAACGCCGATTCCACCGTGAAGTCCAAGGACGTGCTCGGCGACATGTCGGGCGCGCATTAACCGGCTGTTTACCACGCTTTCCGAAGATCGTGGACCGGGGCGCCCTGCGGCGCCCCTTTTGCCGTCCGTTAGCCGGATGCGTGCTATTTCGGGACAGATCCTTCCGGAGACCGTCCCATGTTTTTTCGCAGCCTCGTTCTTGTCGTCGGGTCCGTTGCCGCCGCGGCCGCCTTCGTGCCCGGCCTTGCGACGCGCTATCTCGAAACCGCCGCATCCGGCACGCCGGCGGCAAGGGTCGAGAAGGCTTCGGTTTCGATGGGCCAGGATGCGGCGCGCTATACCGGCAACCGAAGCGCCGTTATCGCCGCCGATGCGGACGGCCATTTCACCGGCCTCTTCTCCATCAACGGCCGCAAGGAGGAGGGCATGGTGGATACGGGCGCCAGCATGGTCGCCCTCAACGTCTCCACCGCCCAGCGCCTCGGCATCGACAAGGCGGACCTCGATTTCCGCTATGCGGTCGATACCGCCAACGGCAAGGCGCGCGCCGCTTATATCCGCCTCGACAGGGTCGAGATCGGCCCGGTGCGCATGGAGAAGGTCGGCGCCATGGTGCTGGAGGACAAGGCGCTTACCGGCACCCTGATCGGCATGAGCTTCCTCAAGGGGCTTTCGTCCTACAAGGTCGAGGACGGCAAGCTGCAGCTCACGCGCTGAGGGCCTCGAGGATTTCCGGCGCGGTGGCCGGCGCTTCCGGCGTGGTCCGGTAGAGCGCGGCAAGCCGCATCGCCGCGCGCTCGGCGGCATCGGTGCTTGTCGCATGGACGCGGCCGATCTCCATGCCCTTTTCCACCTTCGTGCCGAGCGGCAGCAGGCGGTCGAAGCCGACCCGGTGGTCGAC
>CBIMFD010000230.1:0-5638 GCA_966243085.1 uncultured Shinella sp. | reverse complement strand
CGGCATCGGCGGGACCGATGTCATGGACCATGTCGACCGCCCCGAACCTGTGGCCGCGCCCGGGCACGTCGTCGTCGAGATCGCCGCCGCCGGCGTGAACTTCATGGACATCGGCGTGCGTCAGGGCATGGCCTGGACCGAGACGGCGAACCCGAAGGTTCTGGGTGTCGAAGGGGCAGGGCGGGTCATCGCCCTCGGCGAGGGCGTACGGGACTTTGCCATCGGCGACCGCGTGGCCTGGGTCTATGCGCCCGGCAGCTATGCCGAGCGGCTTTCGATACCGGTGGATGCGCTGGTCGCCATTCCGGACGACGTCGACGACCGTACCGCCGCCGCCGTGATGATGCAGGGGCTGACGGCAAGCCACTTCGCCACCGATTTCTACCCGGTGCAGCCGGGCGACACCGCGCTCGTCCATGCCGCCGCCGGCGGCCTCGGCCTGCTCCTCACCCAGATCGTCCGGATGCGGGGCGGGCGCGTGATCGGCAGGGTCTCGTCCGAGGCCAAGGTCGCCGCCGCCAGGGAGGCCGGCGCCGAGCACGTCGTCGTGGACGCAAAGGGAGAGTTCGCCGATGCCGTGCTGGCGCTGACCGGCGGGGAGGGCGTGAACGTCGTCTATGACGGCTCGGGGCCGGCGACCTTCCAGGGCTCGCTGGCCGCGCTCAGGCGGTCCGGCACCTTCTGCTGGTACGGGCCGGTGCTCGGCGGACCGGGGCCGCTCGACATCATGAGCCTGCCGAAGAGCATCAAGCTCGGCTATGCCGTGTTCTCCGACCACATCCACACTCCGGCGCTTTTCCGCGCCCATGCGCAACAGCTCTTCCGGTGGATCGGGGAGGGGGCGTTGGAGGTGAAGATCGGCAACGTTTATCCGCTCGCCGATGCCGCCGCTGCCCACGCCGCGATGGAACGCCGGGAGACCACCGGAAAGCTGCTCCTCGTCCCCGGCATGTCCTGAGCCGACGTCAGAAGGCGACGAACTGGTGGGCGCTGGCGACGGCCTTGCGGAGATCGCCGATCGCGTCGTTCGAGGCGGCAGGCAGTTCCTCGTCCTCCAGTTCCTTCGGCATCTTCCAGCCGGGCTCGACGCCCCTCATGTTGGGCAGTTCATGGGCGATGCCCTTGTGGCAGTCGATGCAGGTGGCCTTGCCCGTCAGGAGGTATTTCGAGTGGATGTCGGCGGCCCGCTGGGTCTGCTTGGTGAAGTCCATCGCCACGGCCGAATGGCAGTTGCGGCATTCCAGGCTGTCGTTGGCCTTGAGGCGGGCCCATTCGTGCTTGGCAAGCTCCAGCCGCTTGTCGAGAAATTTCTCGCGCGTGTTGATCGTGCCGAAGATCTTGCCCCAGACCTCCTTGGAGGCCTGCATCTTGCGGGCGATCTTGTCGGTCCACTGGTGCGGCACATGGCAATCCGGACAGGAGGCACGCACGCCCGAACGGTTGGTGAAGTGCACCGTATTGGTCAGCTCCTGATAGACGTTGTCCCGCATCTCGTGGCACGAGGTGCAGAACTTCTCCGTGTTGGTCAGCTCCAGCGCGGTGTTGAAGGCGCCCCAGAACATGACGCCGCCGACGAAGCCCCCGAGCGTCAGGAAGGCGAGGCTGAGGGTCGCGGCCGGGGTGGTCAGGATCGTCCAGACCCAGAGGAGGATTGCCTTGATGCGCGCCATCATCGTCACTCGCTTCCCGCGCCGGTGACGCCAAGCTCGCTCATGTCCTTGAACGTGTTGCCGACGAGCGGCTTCCTGTCGGCCTGCGGTACATGGCAGGCGGTGCAGAAGTAGCGGCGCGGCGAGACGTCGGCGAGCATCTGGCCCTCGCGGGTCATGTAGTGGGTGACGCTGATCATCGGCGCGCCGGCATCCTGCGAGAACTCGCGCTTGTGGCAGGAAAGACAGCGGTTGGTGTTGACCGAAAGCTGGTAGCCGTCGATCGAGTGCGGAATGACCGGCGGCTGCTCGGGATAGGCGCGCATGCGCCGCAGATCGTCGATGATCCATTTCGGCAGCGGATCGGCCGGCAGCGTCTGCATCTTGTCGCCGTCCGGACCGGAAAGCTGCGGCACCATCTGCGCCATGGCGCTGGTGGCGATGACGGCCACGCCGAGCGCGGCGAAGACCCACCTGCGACGGGGGGTCATGCGACGGGTTCGATCTTGACTGCGCATTTCTTGAAATCCGTCTGTTTCGAGATGGGATCTGTGGCGTCGAGCGTGACCTTGTTGATGAGCTGGCTGGCATCGAACCAAGGCACGAAGATCACGCCGGGCGGCATGCGGTTGCGCCCGCGCGTCTCGACGCGCGAACGGATCTCGCCGCGCCGCGAGACGATGCGGATTTCCGAGCCCTGGTTGAGGCCGCGCTTGCGCGCGTCGTCCGCATTCATGAAGCAGCGCGCGCCGGGAAAGGCCTTGAAGAGCTCGGGAACGCGCATGGTCATGGAGCCGGAATGCCAGTGTTCCAGCACGCGGCCGGTGACGAGCCAGGTGTCGTATTCCTCGTCGGGCGATTCGGCCGGCGGCTCGTAGGGCACGGCGATGATCGCCGCCTTGCCGTCCTTGTTGCCATAGAATTTCACGCCCTCGCCGGGCTTCACATAGGGGTCGTAGCCTTCGCGGTAGCGCCAGAGCGTCTCCTTGCCGTCGACGACCGGCCAGCGCAGGCCCCGCACCTCGTGGTAGGTGTCGTACGGCGCAAGGTCATGGCCGTGGCCGCGGCCGAAGGCGGCATATTCCTCGAAGAGGCCCTTCTGCAGATAGAACCCGAAATGCTGCGCCTCATTGTTGTCGTAGCCCGGATCGACCTCGCTTAACGGGAACTTGGCGACATCGGTCTCGGCATAGAGGACCTGGTAGAGCGTCTTGCCCTTGTATTGCGGGTTTGCGGCGAGGATGTCCGCCGGCCAGACCTCGTCCGTCGTGAAGCGCTTGGAGAACTCGACGAGCTGCCAGAGGTCGGAGCGCGCCTCGCCGGGCGCCTGCACGAGCTGGTGCCAGACGTGGGTGCGCCGCTCGGCATTGCCGTAGGCGCCTTCCTTCTCCACCCACATGGCGGCCGGCAGCACGAGGTCGGCGCTCATCGCGGTGATCGTCGGATAGGCATCCGAGACGACGATGAAATTGTCGGGATTCCGGTAGCCCTGATAGGTCTCGTTGGAGGTGTTCGGCCCGGCCTGGACGTTGTTGTTGACCTGCACCCAGTAGAAATTGAGCTTACCGTCCTTCAACATGCGGTCCTGCTCGACGGCGTGATAGCCCGGCTTTTCCGGGATGATGCCGTGCGGAATGCGCCAGATCTCCTCGGCGTGCTTGCGGTGCTCGGGGTTTGTCACCGTCATGTCGGCGGGCAGGCGATGAGCGAAGGTGCCGACCTCGCGCGCGGTGCCGCAGGCAGAAGGCTGGCCGGTCAGCGAGAAAGGGCTGTTGCCCGGCTCGGAGATCTTCCCCGTGAGCAGGTGCAGGTTGTAGACCATCTGGTTCGCCCAGACGCCGCGCACATGCTGGTTGAAGCCCATGGTCCACAGCGACATGACCTTGCGGTCGGGGTCGGCATAGAGCTCGGCGAGTTGCTTGAGGAAACCGGCCTCCACGCCCGTCATCTCGACGGCTTTCTCCAGCGTGTATTCCGACACGAAGGCCTTGAAGGCCTCGAAATCGATCGCCTCGGTCTTGCCGGGATCGGCCGAATTGGCCGCGTTCACCTCGCGCGGATTGTCCGGGCGCAGGCCGTAGCCGATATCCGTGACGCCGCGCACGAACTTCGTGTGGTTCTTCACGAAGTCCTCGTTCACCCGGCCGGACTGGATGATGTGGTTGGCGATATAGTTGAGGATGACGAGGTCCGTGCCCGGCTTGAAGACCACCGGGATATCGGCAAGGTCCATGCTGCGGTGGGTGAAGGTGGAGAGCACCGCCACGCGCACATGCTCGTTTCCGAGCCGCCGGTCGGCGATGCGGGTCCAGAGAATCGGGTGCATCTCCGCCATGTTCGAGCCCCACAGCACAAAGGCGTCGGCATGCTCGAAATCGTCGTAGCAGCCCATCGGCTCGTCCATGCCGAAGGTGCGCATGAAGGCGTAGGCGGCCGAGGCCATGCAGTGGCGGGCGTTCGGATCGAGGTTGTTCGAGCGGAAGCCGGCGCGCATCAGCTTGGTCGCGGCATAGCCCTCGAAGATCGTCCACTGGCCCGAGCCGAACATGCCGAGCGCCGTCGGCCCCTTCTCCTTCAGCACCTTCTTGGCCTGCTGGGCCATTACGTCGAAGGCCTCTTCCCAGGTGATCGGCTCGAACTCGCCGTCCTTGGCGTAGGCGCCGTTGCGCTTGCGCAGCAGCGGCGTCGTCAGCCGGTCGGCGCCGTACATGATCTTGGAGAGGAAATAGCCCTTGATGCAGTTGAGGCCGCGGTTGACCTCGGCCTGCATGTCGCCGTGGGTGGCGACGACCTTGCCCTCCTTGACGCCCACCATGACGCCGCAGCCCGTGCCGCAGAAGCGGCAGGGCGCCTTGCTCCACTTGATCTCCAGCGCGCTCACCCCGCCGGGCACCGGCTGGGCGGCCGCGGGCAGGGCGATGCCGGCGGCCGCTGCCGCCACGCCCGCCGCCTGGGCCTTCAGGATGTCACGCCGCGTCAGTTCGCTGGCCATCAGCCTCGTCCTCTTCCATTTCGACATGTTCGAAAACCATGTTCGCCGCGATGACCCCGTCGAGGACGGAGATGCGCATCAGCGTATCGCCGAGCACGCCGGTCGACGGCCCCTCGATGACGATCACGACCTTGCCCTTGTCCGCGCCGTGCACCTCGACATTCTCGAAGCCCGCAAGGGCGACAAGCACCGCGTCGAGGCAGCCCGGCTTTGCGGCGATGACCGCGCTTGAAATATGATGGCGCCGCGTCTCAGGCATGGGCGGCCTCCATCTCCGGCGGCGCCACCGCGACCGCCCCGATGGGACAGACGGCGATGCACGCGCCGCATCCCGTGCAGGCATCGGCGGCAAGGTCCGGCACGAAGGGCCCGCCGCGCACCGGGCGAAAGCGGATCGCGGCCGTCGGACAGGCATCCCGGCAGGCCTGGCAGTCCACGCCCTGGAAGGGCAGGCACGAGGCGGCGAAGGCGACGATATGGTCGAAGCGGCCGGCAACGCCATCGGCGAAGACCGGCTCGGGACAGTGCTCCGCGCAGGCGCCGCAGAAGGTGCATTCGCCGACCGCAAAATCCACGGCCGGCAGGCCGTCCGCAAGGCTGAGGATGCCGGCCGGACAGTGCGCGACGCAGGCGCCGCAGCCGGTACAGGCGGCAAGGCCGTCCTCGGCCCCATCCTCGGCAAGCCCGGGCGGACGGATGCGAAAGGGGCCGGTCCGCCGGCTGCCTCTCAGGAAATCGCGCCTCGACAGTGCCTCGTGCCGCATGACGCCGTCCTCAATGTCCGGGCGGGCCGGGCGGCCCGTAGACGATCTGGAACATCCAGACGAGGAAGCCATAGCCGCCGACCACGCCGACAGCGACGACCGGCCAGATGCCGAAGGCGAGAACGAGGAAGGTGATCAGCTCCCGGCGCCGGCTGGAGCGCGGCACCTGCGAAGGCGCTTGTTCTGTCGAAACCTGGGACAAGACACTTCCTCGCTTATGCAAATCAACAAGC
>CBIMFD010000229.1:0-5650 GCA_966243085.1 uncultured Shinella sp. | reverse complement strand
TCGTTCGGCAGCTTGAGGAGGCCGGCGAGCACGCCGCCTTTCGGCTCGGCGACGGTGGCCTCGAGGCGCAGTTCGTTGGCGTCCGGGTTGAACGCGATGTCGGCCGCGACATGGGCATCGGGCCTTGCCTTCTCGGACGCCGAGAGCTTGAGGGCGATGCTCTCTCCCGTCGCGTCGCCGCGGCCGGAAACGACGATCCGCTGGTCCCGCCCGGCGACGGTGCCGGAGACGAAGAGTTCCGGAATGGCAAGCGAGCCGATATGCACTTCCACCGGCAGCGAGAAGGAGCCGCCGGATGCCGTCGGCTCGGCCTCCGCCTTCGTTTCCGGCAGGCGCAGCAGGGAAACGGTGGAGGCCGAGACGCGCTCGGCCTCGAAGCTCAGGGCAAGAAGGCTCAGCGGCGACCAGTCGACGGCAAGGTCGCGGATCTCGGCATAGGTGCCCTTCTCGTCGCCGAGCGTGATTACGGCGGCGCGCAGCCTGCCGGTGAGCAGGCCGGAGGGTTCGCTGATCGAAATCACCTGTCCGTTCGCCGCCGCGATCCGTTCCGCATAGGAAACCGCCAGCCGCGCGCCCGTATCGGTGAAGCCGACGAAACCCAGCGCGGCGACAAGGACGACGAGGAGAACGGCGAGGACGTAACCGGCATAGCGGAGCGTGGCGCGGAGAATTCGGGTGAGCCTGTTCATCTTCTTCCATTCGGCCGGCGGGAAGTGCCGAACCTCAACGTCTAAAGTAGGGCGCTTTCGCGCGTCTTCGAATCACGCGGAGGCGCCCCTGGTCTTTTAGTCGAAGCAATGGCGGGCGCAAAATCGCCGCTTGCGTTTCGCCATTGCCCTGGCTGCAAATCGCGGCGGCCGTCAGAAGGACTGGCCGATGCCGGCATAGACCCCGAAGGACGTTCCATCGGGGTATTTTCTCAGCGGCACGGCGACGTCGAGGCGGAGCGGCCCGAACGGGGTCGCATAGCGGAGCCCGATGCCCGCACCCGCCCGGATGTCGTCGAAATCCGGCACCTCGTCGGTCGAGACCGTTCCGACATCGATGAAGGGGACGATGCCGATCGTCTCGGTGATGCCGATGCGCGCCTCGGCGGAGGCCGCCACGTAGGACCGCCCGCCGAGAAGTTCGCCCTTGCCGTTGCGCGGGGAGATCTCCTGATAACCGTAGCCGCGCACCGTGCCGCCGCCGCCGAGGAAGAAGCGGCGCGTCGCCGGGATGTCGGAAAGCTCGTCGCCGCCGATGATCGTGCCCGCCGCCAGCTTGCCGGCCAGCACGAAACGGTCCTCGGCGCCGAGCGCCTGATAGCCGGTGATCGCCCCCTCGAAGCTGGAGAAGACCGTGCCGCGGTAGGTCTCGTAGCTCGGCTTGGCATTGATCAGGAAGCGGTAGCCCTCCGTCGGGTTCAGCTTGTCGTCGCGCGTGTCGCGGACATATTCGATGGGCAGGCTGACCGTCAGGTACTTGTTCTTGCCGAAGGCATCCTCGACGTCGCTCCACATGACCTCGCCGCCAGCGCTCACCGTGTCCTTGTCGGAAAGCTCCACGCTGACGCCCGCGGCGGCCGTTGTGGTGAAGGCGTTATAGGCGTCGGGATCGACCAGCGCGGCCTTCAGGCTGGCGTTGAAGGTCGAGGCCGGCCCGAAGGCGCCGGGCTTGGAGAAGAGGATCGCCGTCGAATAATCGAGGTCGCCGAGGTTCGATTCGCCGATCCGGTTGACCGATCCCTCGATGCGCAGGGATTCGGCCTGGCCGAAGAGATTGCGGTGGCCCCAATAGCCCTGCAGACCGACGCCGTCCGTGTTGGAATATTGGGCGCCGACGCCGAAATAGCGATGCTTGCCTTCCGAGACCTCGATCGTCATCGGCAACGAGCCGTCCGGGGCGAGGCTATCGGCCTCGCGGATCGTCACGCTGGAGAAGACGCCGAGCTGGCGCAGGCGCTCGGCGGCCTTGGTGAGCGCTTCCGGCGAATAGGGCTGGCCGGCATTGATGCGCGAATAGCGCTGCACGAAATCCGCGTCCACCGTCTTGGTGCCCGAAACGCCGACGGTGCCGACGGGCGCGACCGGCCCGCCTTCGGCGGCGATCACCACGTCGACGGTGCGCGTCTTGTGGTCGGCGGTCGCGTTGCGCTCGGTGAGCTTCGCAAGCGGCCGGCCTTCGGCCTTGATATCCGCGACGATCTTCTCGCCGGCCTTCAGGATGAGCGTGGAATCGGCCCGCGCGCCGGCGACCAGCCCGTAATCGGCCGGGTTGCGGCCCTCCGCATCGCCGGAAAAGGCGACTTCGCCAAAGGTGAAGACCGGGCCGGGCTCGACGCGGATCGTCACCGGGATCGCGCCCTTGTTGTTAAAGTCGGGGTTCGGCGGCAGCGAATCGAGGTCCTGTCCGTTGACGGTGACGTTGACCACGCCGCCGTAGCGGGCGTGCTCGTAGAGCGCTGCCAGGATGCGGTCGCGGTCGTCGCGCGCCTTGATGACGAGGCCGAGGTCGCCGGAGACCGGTTTGCCCTCGTCCTGCTTGAGGCGGGCGATGTTCTCTATAGCTTCCTTGAGGTCGTCGTCGTCGGTGCCCGGATCGAGGGTTAGCGTGTAGGACACGGGATCGATGACGGGGGCGGTGTCTTCCTCGTCCTCGAAGAACTTCATGCCGAAAAGCTCGAAGGCGGACGCCGAGGAGGTGGAAAGGGGGCCGCAGGCGAGCGCTGCCGCGACCGCGAGCGCGGTGCCAGCCTTCAGAAACGCAAAACTCTTTTCCGGCCGGTTCACTTTGTCCCGCATCCGCAGCAATCCGTCGCCTTTCTCCGTAAGGTGCGGTGCGGGCGGCAGGCCGACAGCGTCCGACACAGTCTTCAGGCGCTCCGATACAAGGAGCTTCCAGGCTGGAAAAGACCCTAACGCGTTAGGTTTTCCGTAATGTTAACGGCGGTTTTACACGCTGGCGCGGCGGATTTGAAGCGTCGGGCCGGATTTTATCAGGGGCCGCAAACGCAGAAGCCCCGGGTCGTGCCCGGGGCTTCGCACAGGTTGCAGCCGTCAGGCTCAGTAGCCGGACGGGCAATTGTCGATATAGCGGCGGCCGTAGCGGTCACGGTAGTAGCACTGGCCCGGCTGTTCCGAGACATGGCCGATGACGCCGCCGGCAATGCCGCCGATGGCCGCGCCCACGGCCGCGCCACGGACGTTCCCGGTGACCGCGCCGCCGATGATCGCGCCGGAGACGGCGCCGATGCCTGCACCCTTTTCCGTCTGCGTGCAACTGGTGACGGCAAGGCCCACCAGGACGAGCGCAATGACTTTCTTCATGAAGATGTTCTCCAAAGTTGAGCGGCGGCCGCGTTTGTCCGGTCCGCCCTATCCCCTTCTACTCAGGAAACATACCGGGGCCGTTCGCGACGGTCAGGTCTGTCCGAGTTTGAAGATATAGGCGGGATCGGGGAAGTCCATGGCATTGAAGTATTTTTTTGCATGGCGAATAAAATGCAGGGCCGTTCCGTTTGGCCTCGCCCGGCGCGCGTCCGGTCACGATAATTTTCATGCCCCTTACAAAGTAGCGGTTGATCGCCGCCGCAAAACGTCAAATGATATGACTGTTGAGGTCGCGCCGGAGGAGGAGAAGACGCGTCGCGGCACTCGCGCCGAAAGCAATGCACGCGAATCGAAATGCTGGAGTCGCTCGATCCCCGCCCGCGTCGTGAGGACGCCCGCTGCATGTACGTCGGATCGTCCGGTCCCCAGCGGCAGGAAACCGCCAGGGAGGAATGAATGGCGAAAGTGGCAATGACCGTCAACGGCCGGAAGGTGAGCCGCGAGTGCGAGGACCGCACGCTGCTCGTGCACTTCCTGCGTGACCAACTCGCCCTCACGGGAACTCATGTCGGCTGCGACACGTCCCAGTGCGGGGCCTGCGTCGTGCATATGGACGGCAAGGCCGTCAAGAGCTGTTCCATCCTTGCGGCCCAGGCCGCCGGCTCCGAAATCCTCACCATCGAAGGCCTTGCCGCGGGCGGCGACCTCCATCCCGTGCAGGCGGCCTTCAAGGCGAACCACGGCCTGCAATGCGGCTTCTGCACGCCCGGCATGGTGATGACCGCGGTGGATATGATCAACCGCTACGGCGCCAAGCTCGACGAGAAGACGGTCCGCGAGAACCTCGAAGGCAATATCTGTCGATGCACCGGCTACCACAACATCGTGAAGGCCATCCTCGCCGCCGCCGAAGAAATGGGCGCGGCAGGCCGGCAGGCTGCGGAATAACGGGGCGCGAACGGGGAATGGCGAGTAGCGTGTAACACCGCTCCCGCCCTGTCCGCTGCTCCCTACTCGCTATTCGCTCATTCTCTGGAGGAGATGAAGATGGGTGTCGAAGGCATCGGCGCGCGCGTCGCGCGAAAGGAAGACAAACGGTTTCTTACCGGCAAGGGGCGCTATACGGACGACATGTCCGTGCCGGGCATGTGCTATGCCGCATTCGTGCGCTCGCCGCATGCGCATGCGAAGATCAGGAGCATCGATACGTCGGCGGCGGAGGACATGCCGGGCGTCATCGCCGTGCTCAACGGCAAGCAGATGCTGGACGACGGCATCGGCAACCTCATTTGCGGCTGGATGATCCATTCCAAGGACGGTTCGCCCATGAAGATGGGCGCCTGGCGTCCGATCGCCCATGAGACGGTGCGCTATGTGGGCGATGCCGTCGCCGTGGTGGTCGCCGACAGCGTGGGCGAGGCGCGCGATGCGGCCGAAGCCGTCGTCATCGACTACGAGGTGCTGCCCGCCGTCACCGACGCCGTGAAGGCGCTGGAAGCCGGCCAGCCGCAGCTTCACCCGGAAGCGCCCGGCAATCTCATCTACGATTGGGAGATCGGCGACGGTGCCGCGGTCGACGCGGCAATCGCATCGGCCGCCCATGTCACCGAGATGAAGATCGTCAACAATCGCCTTGCGCCGAACCCGATGGAGCCACGCGCCGCGCTCGGCGTCTACGATGCGGCCGAGGACCACTACACCTGCTACACGACGAGCCAGAACCCGCATGTCGCGCGCCTCGTCATGAGCGCCTTCTACAACGTGGCGCCGGAAAACAAGCTGCGCGTCATCGCGCCCGATGTCGGCGGCGGCTTCGGCTCGAAGATCTACATCTATCCGGAGGAGATCGTCTGTCTCTGGGCCTCCAAGCGGGCCGGCGTTCCGGTGAAGTGGACGAGCGACCGCACCGAGGCCTTCCTCACCGACGCGCATGGCCGCGATCATGTCTCGACGGTCAGGATGGCCTTCGACGCGAACAATCG
The DNA here is from genome assembly GCA_966243085.1 of uncultured Shinella sp. Taxonomy (GTDB): domain Bacteria; phylum Pseudomonadota; class Alphaproteobacteria; order Rhizobiales; family Rhizobiaceae; genus Shinella. The sequence continues at coordinate 357 of CBIMFD010000229.1, read as the reverse complement.
CGTCACGGCGCTGAAGGTCGACACCATCGCCAATTTCGGCGCCTACATGTCGCTCTTCTCCTCGGCGGTGCCGACCTATCTCTATGCGACGCTGCTTTCCGGCCAGTACAATTTCCCGGCGATCCACGCCAATGTCAGGGCCGTCTATACCAATACGGTCGCGGTCGACGCCTATCGCGGCGCGGGCCGCCCGGAGGCGACCTATCTTCTCGAACGCACCATGGAGACGGCGGCGCGCGAACTCGGCGTCTCGCCGGCCGAGCTTCGCCGCATCAACTTCATCCGCTCCTTCCCGCACCAGACGCCGGTGATCATGAACTACGACGCGGGCGACTACGAGGCCTCGCTGGAAGCGGC
>CBIMFD010000228.1:0-5653 GCA_966243085.1 uncultured Shinella sp. | reverse complement strand
GCGGGGCGCATAATCATCCGGCAATAGGATGGTTCCCGGGCCGGCAGCCGGTTCGGGAATAAATGGGAACGTGACACGGTGGACCCAAGCCGGGCGCCGCAATCACGGCCGACCCCGCGACTGTAGAGTGGCGAGGGACGATCATCCGGAAGCCGGGCGCATGTCCGGCCTTCGGAAAAGCCACTGGACGGCAATGCGATGAGCCGGGGCCGGACGCCTCTTTTTCTACGAATCGTCCACCCTTCGCATTGCCTCCGGGAAGGCGAGACCGTTCCGCCGGTGCCTTGCACCCGACGCTGCGAGCCAGGAGACCTGCCATCCGGCAAAGGGCATGTCGCCCGACCTGGGGAGGATTCCCCGTTGCCAGCACGGAGGTTGTCATGGCGATACCGAGATTCTTTTCCGGCCGCATAGCGCGCGCCATGCCTGCCTGAGCCGGCCGCAATGGCCCATTTCCCATCTTCCGCCGTGCTCGTCCTGGGCGGCGCGCGCTCCGGCAAGTCCTCCTTTTCCGAACGGCTGGTCGGCGAGAGTGGCCTCAAGCGCCATTACATCGCGACCGGTCGGGCGTGGGACGAGGAGATGCGCGAGCGCATCGCCCGCCATCGGGAGGACCGCGGCCCCGGCTGGGTCACCCATGAGGAGCCGCTGGCGCTTGCCGGCCGCATCGCCGCCGTCGCGCGCGAGGACAGGGCCGTGCTCGTCGACTGCCTGACGCTCTGGCTCACCAATCTCATGCTGGAGGAGCAGGACATCGCCGCCGAATTCGCCGGCCTCCTTGCCGCCATTAACGCCGCGCCCGGCCGCCTCGTCCTCGTCTCGAACGAGGTCGGCCTCGGCATCGTGCCGGAAAACCGCATGGCGCGCGAATTCCGCGACCATGCCGGGCGGCTGCACCAGAAGGTGGCCGCCATCGCATCCGAAGTCTATCTTGTCGCGGCCGGACTGCCGCTGAAAATGAAGGGTTGAAGCCATGCTGCAACAGAAGATTCCCGCAACCGTCATCACCGGCTTCCTCGGCGCGGGCAAGACGACGATGATCCGCAACCTCCTGCAGAATGCCGGCGGAAAACGCATCGCGCTCATCATCAACGAGTTCGGCGACCTCGGCGTCGACGGCGACGTGCTGAAGGGCTGCGGCGCGGAGGCCTGCACCGAGGACGACATCATCGAGCTCACCAACGGCTGCATCTGCTGCACCGTCGCCGACGATTTCATCCCCACCATGGCGAAGCTGCTGGAGCGCGAGAACCGCCCGGACCACATCGTCATCGAGACCTCCGGCCTTGCCCTGCCGCAGCCGCTCGTCGCCGCCTTCAACTGGCCGGAGATCAAGACGCAGGTAACGGTGGACGGCGTCATCACGGTGGTCGACAGCGCCGCCGTCGCCGCCGGCCGCTTCGCCGACGACCACGACAAGGTCGATGCGCTGCGCGTCGAGGACGAGAACCTCGACCACGAAAGCCCGCTGGAGGAGCTTTTCGAGGACCAGCTCACCGCCGCCGACCTCATCGTCCTCAACAAGACCGATCTTCTCGATGCCGAGGGGGTCCGGACCGTGCGCGAGGAGGTCGCCTCCCGCATCGCCCGCAAGCCCTCGATGATCGAGGCGAAGAACGGCGAGGTCGCGGCCGCCATCCTGCTCGGCCTTGGCGTCGGCTCGGAGGACGACATCGCCAACCGCAAGTCGCACCACGAGCTGGAGCACGAGAACGGCGAGGAGCACGACCACGACGAGTTCGACAGCTTCGTCGTCGAGTTGCCGGCCGTTGCCGATCCAGCCGCCTTCGTCGAGCGCCTCAAGGGCGTGATCGCCGAGCATGACGTGCTGCGCCTCAAGGGCTTCGCCAACGTGCCCGGCAAGCCGCTGCGCCTGCTCATCCAGGCCGTCGGCAGCCGCATCGACCATTATTTCGAGCGTGCCTGGGCGCCGGGCGAAACCCGCGGCACCCGGCTCGTCGTCATCGGCCTGCACGACATGGACGAACAGGCCGTGCGCGCCGCCATCGCCGCGGCGGTGTGATTTTCGGCATGAGCGTCTTGTGGCACCCCCCTCTGGCCTGCCGGCCATCTCCCCCTCAAGGGGGGAGATTGGATGGAGTGCCGTTTCGCTTCACTCTGACGCCGTGGTTTGAGAAACGTTCTTGCCTCTTGCCGATCTCCCCCCTTGAGGGGGAGATGGCCGGCAGGCCAGAGGGGGGTATTGCAGTTCCCCCCCGCAGCAAGGTCAGCCATCCGCAGGAAGGAGGCGCCGCATGCATCTCCTCCTAGCGCAGAAGGGCACCATCGCCGATGGCAAGGAGGCGATCGACCTCGGCCAGACGGCGGGCGACGTCCTCTTCCTCTCCGCCGCCGACACCGAACTGGCTTCGATCGCCGCCGCCCATCGCGCGCGGGGCGGCAACACGCGCCTTCGCCTTGCAAGCCTTGCGACGCTCTCGCATCCCATGTCGGTCGATACCTATGTCGAGCGCACGGCGCGCCACGCGAAACTCATCGTCATCCGCGCCCTCGGCGGGGCGAGCTACTTCCGCTACGTGCTGGAGGCGCTGCTGGCGACCGCCGTGGCAAACGGCATCAAGCTTGTGGCGCTGCCCGGCGACGACCGGCCGGACGAGGGGCTCATCCCCTTCAACCGCATCGAGGAGGCCGACCGCGAGAACCTCTGGGCCTATCTCTCCGAAGGCGGCGCGGACAATGCCGGCCGCTTCCTCGCCTATGCCGACGCGCTGGTCTTCGGCGGCGAGAGGCCGGAACCCGCGACGCCGCTGAAAAAGGCCGGCATCTGGTGGCCGGGGCGGGGCGTGGTGGACGTCGAGACGTGGCGGAAGCTTGCGGGTGCCGTACCCCCCTCTGGCCTGCCGGCCATCTCCCCCACAGGGGGGGAGATCGGCTGGGAGCCTGCTCTTTCTTCCGCAGCGACGTCTGAATTGGGGGAAACCATCTCTCCATCGATCTCCCCCCTTGTGGGGGAGATGGCCGGCAGGCCAGAGGGGGGTACGACACCCACCGCCGCCGTCTGCTTCTACCGCGCTTACGTCCAGAGCGGAGAAACTCGTCCCGTCGAAATGCTGATCGAGGCGCTGGCCGCCGAGGGTGTCCGGGCCCTCCCGCTCTTCGTCTCCAGCCTCAAGGAGCCCGTTTCCATCGAGACGGTGCGCGCCGCGTTCGCCGAAATCCGGCCGGACGTGGTGCTGAACGCCACGAGCTTCGCCGTTTCCGCCCCCGGCGCCGACCGCAAGCCGACCGTGCTCGACGAGACCGGCGCGCCGGTCCTGCAGGTCGTCTTCTCCGGCTCGTCGCGCACGGCCTGGGAAGCCTCGGGGCAGGGGCTGACGGCGCGCGACCTCGGTATGAACGTCTCCCTGCCGGAGGTCGACGGCCGCGTGCTTTCCCGCGCCGTCTCCTTCAAGGCCGCCGCGCGCTATGACGAGCACGTAGAGACCAATATCGTCAGCCTCGATCCCGTCGAGGACCGCATCCGCTTTACCGCGCGCCTTGCCGCCGGCTGGGCACGGCTCCGGCGCGCGGCGCCGACAGAGCGCCGCATCGCCCTCGTCATGGCCAACTATCCGAACCGCGACGGCCGCCTCGGCAACGGCGTCGGCCTCGATACGCCGGCCGGCACCCTGGAGGTGCTGCGCGCCATGGCCACGGCGGGTTACGCGGCCCTGGACCTGCCGGCGGACGGCGACGCGCTGATCGCCCACCTGATGGCCGGGCCGACCAATGCGGCAAGCGACGGGCGCGAAATCCGCGAGACGTTTTCGCTCAAGGATTACAAGGTCTTCTTCGCCTCGCTTCCGACATCGATTCAGGCGGAGATGACCGCTCGCTGGGGTGCGCCGGAGGCCGATCCCTTCGTCATCGGCGACGTCTTCGCGCTGCCGCTCGCCCGCTTCGGCGAAACGCTGGTCGGCATCCAGCCGGCGCGCGGCTACAATATCGATCCGAAGGATACCTATCATTCGCCGGACCTCGTGCCGCCGCACGGTTATCTCGCCTTCTACGCCTTCCTGCGCCAGAGCTACGGCGCCCATGCCATCGTGCATATGGGCAAGCACGGCAATCTCGAATGGCTGCCGGGCAAGGCGCTGGCGCTGTCGGAGGCGTGCTACCCGGAAGCCGTGCTCGGCCCGGTGCCGCATCTCTATCCCTTCATCGTCAACGATCCGGGCGAGGGCACGCAGGCCAAGCGCCGCTCCGCCGCCGTGATCATCGACCACCTGACGCCGCCGCTGACGCGCGCGGAGACCTACGGCCCCTTGAAGGACCTCGAAGCCCTCGTCGACGAATATTACGACGCCTCGGGCGGCGATCCGCGGCGCATCAAGCTGCTGACGAGGCAGATACTCGACCTCGTGCGCGACATCGGCCTCGACCGCGACGCCGGCATCGCGACCTCGGACGGGGAGGAGACGGCGCTGCAGAAGCTCGACGCCTATCTCTGCGACCTCAAGGAAATGCAGATCCGCGACGGCCTGCACGTCTTCGGCGTCTCGCCCGAGGGGCGGCTTCTCGCCGACCTCACGGTCGCGCTCGCCCGCGTGCCGCGCGGGCTCGGCGAGGGCGGCGAGGCGAGCCTGCAGCGGGCGATTGCGGCGGATGCGTTTGGTGCGGAAACACCCCCCTCTGGCCTGCCGGCCATCTCTCCCTCAAGGGGGGAGATCGTTGGAGCGGCGGTTTCCTTCCCATCGGTAGGTTCAGGTGTTGCTGGAGCAGGAAGCACAAGCTCCCATCCAATCTCCCCCCTTGAGGGGGAGATGCCCGGCAGGGCAGAGGGGGGTATCCCGCCCGCTGCCTTCGACCCGCTCGACTGCACCCCCTCCGACCCATGGACCGGCCCGCGCCCGCAGATCCTCGCGGAGCAGTCCGACGCCCCCTGGCGCAGCAAGGGCGACACGGTGGAGCGCATCGAGCTTCTGGCCGCCGGACTGGTGGAGGGCACGTTCGCCTGCCCGGAGGGCTGGCATGCCACCCGCGCCGTGCTCGATGCAATCGAAACGACGATCCGCCCGGCCATTGCCGCCTGCGGCCCCGCCGAGATCGCGGCGCTGATGACGGGTCTCGACGGCCGCTTCGTCGAGCCCGGTCCCTCCGGCGCGCCGACGCGCGGACGGCCGGACGTGCTGCCGACCGGCCGCAACTTCTATTCCGTCGACAGCCGCGCCGTGCCGACGCCGGCCGCCTGGGAGCTCGGCAAGAAGTCCGCCGAACTCCTCGTGACACGTTATGCGCAGGACCATGGCGAATGGCCGACCTCCTTCGGCATCACCGCCTGGGGCACCTCCAACATGCGCACGGGCGGCGACGACATCGCGCAGGCTATGGCGCTGATCGGCGTCAAGCCGACCTGGGACATGGCCTCCCGCCGCGTCACCGGCTTCGAGATCATCCCGGCGGCGATGCTGCGCCATCCGCGCGTGGACGTGACCCTGCGCATTTCCGGCTTCTTCCGCGATGCCTTCCCCGAGCAGATCGCGCTCTTTGACCGCGCCGTGCGGGCCGTCGGCGCGCTGGAGGAGGACGATGCGGACAATCCCATCGCCGCGCGCATGCGGGCCGAGGCGGCTATGCTGATGCAAAAGGGCGCTTCCAATGACGAGGCGGCAAAGCAGGCGGGCTTCCGCATCTTCGGGGCGAAATCCGGCGG
>CBIMFD010000227.1:0-5655 GCA_966243085.1 uncultured Shinella sp. | reverse complement strand
TCGCCATCCGGGCCGACATTGGCCGAGCAATGCATCGGCATGACCTTTTTCGACGGCAGCAGCCAGTTGAGGACCGTGAAGACCGACTTCTTCATCTCGCCGGCATAGTAGGTGCCGGCGATCAGCACGATGCCGCGGGTGAGATCGCAGGCGATCATCGTCTCGCTACGCGCGCCGTGGCGGGCGGGATCGGCCTTGAAGGTCGGCAGATCGATGATCGTGAGCTTCGGCGTGAAGGTCGCAAGATCCTTCTCCTCCGGACGGATGAGCAGGTTGCGGATGAACAGGGAATGCCAGGCGAGTTCCGTGACGACGCGCGTCGGCAGGGCATAGTCCGCATCGGCGCCGCCGACGAGGTCCTGCACGAAGAGGTCGCGGCCGGCCGCGTGGGCCAGCATGTCGGCGTGAAGCGCATCGAAATGTTCGCGCGAAAGGGCCTTGTTGCTGTCCCACCAGATGGCGCCTTCGGTGTTGTCGTCCCGCACGACGAACTTGTCCTTCGGGGAACGGCCGGTATGCTGGCCGGTCAGCGCACGAAGGGCGCCGTGGGCGGTCCTGACGGCCTCGCCGCGCCCGAGGGCCGCTTCATAAAGGGCCTCGGCTGCAAAATTGTACCGGACCGTGCCGTCGGTGTGGATGCCCATCGCGGTAAGTCCCAGAGCGGGATTGCGAACGCCAAGTTCCTGCATGGTCCAGTTTTCCTCTGTGGATGAGAACCCAAGGTAAGTTTCGCGAAAACTAATGCGCGATTGTCGCGAAGACAAGGGCGAAATCGAAATTAGGCAATAATATCAATAAATTAATCGATTTAAATACTTGTCTTACTTTTTTAATCGTTTGAATAATCGATTTAAAAATGATACGGAAAGCAGCCCGAAAACGTCTCCCTTTATCTTCGCCACAATTTGTTCCACCTTTACCCCCAGGGAGGGCGCATCCAAGGTCGGGAAAGGCGCCTATGAATATGGAGACAAGCAGAATGCAGACGATCGCACTCGTAGACGACGACCGGAATATCCTTACATCCGTATCGATCGCTCTGGAGGCGGAGGGTTACAAGGTCGAGACCTATACGGACGGCGCGTCCGCGCTCGACGGCCTTCTCGCCCGCCCGCCGCATCTTGCGATCTTCGATATCAAGATGCCGCGCATGGACGGCATGGAGCTTCTGCGCAGGCTGCGCCAGAAGTCGGACATTCCGGTCATCTTCCTCACCTCGAAGGACGAGGAGATCGACGAGTTGTTCGGCCTCAAGATGGGCGCCGACGATTTCATCACCAAGCCGTTCTCCCAGCGCCTTCTGGTCGAGCGCGTGAAGGCGATCCTGCGCCGGGCCTCGAACCGCGAGGCGGCGGCCTCGGGCGGGGCCGGCAATGCCGCGAAGGCGGGAGAAGTCGCCGCACGGTCGCTGGAGCGCGGCCAGCTCGTCATGGACCAGGAGCGCCATACCTGCACCTGGAAAGGAGAGCCGGTGACGCTGACCGTCACCGAGTTCCTCATCCTCCATTCGCTCGCCCAGCGTCCCGGCGTCGTCAAGAGCCGCGATTCGCTGATGGACGCAGCCTATGACGAGCAGGTCTATGTCGACGACCGCACCATCGACAGCCACATCAAGCGGCTTCGCAAGAAGTTCAAGATGGTCGATACCGACTTCGACATGATCGAAACGCTCTACGGCGTCGGCTACCGCTTCCGCGAGACCGCCTGAGGCGCGATTTTTCTTGCATGGACCGCGGCGGCAATGCATGCCGCGGTCTCGGGCCGGTTGCCGCCCGCTTGAAGGATAACCCACTTGCTGCAGAACGTGCCGGAAAGGGATGGAGAGGATGGCGAGCGGCCCGCGCCGCGCTCGTTCCGGCGGCGCTGGACGCATCCGTTCACGCTCGCGCGCCGGATCTTCGGCAACGCCGTCTTTTCGAGCCTGACCCGCCGCATCCTCTTCTTCAACCTCGTCGCGCTCGTCGTGCTCGTGGCGGGCATCCTCTATCTCAACCAGTTCCGCGAGGGCCTGATCGATGCACGCGTCGAAAGCCTGCTGACGCAGGGCGAGATCATCGCCGGCGCCATCTCGGCCTCGGCGACCGTCGACACCAACTCGATCACCATCGACCCGGAAAAACTGCTGGAGCTGCAAGCCGGCCAGAGCATCACGCCGCTGCCGAACGACGAAGACCTCGAATTCCCGATCAATCCCGAGCGTATCGCGCCGGTCCTCAGGCGGCTGATCTCGCCGACCCGCACACGCGCACGCATCTACGACACCGACGCCAACCTTCTACTCGATTCACGCCATCTCTATACGCAGGGCCAGGTGCTGCGCTTCGATCTGCCGCCGGTGGAATCGGAGAGCCCGAGCCTCGCCGACCGGCTGAATTCCTGGTTCAACCGCATGCTGCAGCCGAGCAACCTGCCGCTCTACAAGGAAGCACCCGGCGGCGACGGCTCGATCTATCCGGAAGTGATGAACGCCCTGACGGGGGTGCGCGGCGCGGTGGTGCGCGTCAACGACAAGGGCGAACTGATCGTCTCGGTCGCCGTGCCCGTGCAGCGTTTCCGCGCGGTGCTCGGCGTGTTGCTGCTGTCGACGCAAGCGGGCGATATCGACAAGATCGTGCACGCCGAGCGGCTTGCCATCATGCGCGTCGCCGGCGTCGCCGGCCTCGTCAACATCGCGCTGTCGCTCCTTCTTTCCAGCACCATCGCCAATCCGCTGCGCCGGCTTTCGGCAGCGGCGATCCGCGTCCGGCGCGGCGCCAAGGAGCGCGAGGAGATCCCCGACTTTTCCGTGCGCCAGGACGAGATCGGCAATCTTTCCATCGCACTCCGCCAGATGACCAACGCCCTCTACGACCGGATCGACGCGATCGAGAGCTTCGCCGCCGATGTCAGCCACGAGCTGAAGAACCCTCTGACCTCGCTGCGCAGCGCCGTCGAGACCCTGCCGCTCGCCCGCACGGACGATTCAAAGAAGCGCCTCATGGACGTCATCCAGCATGACGTGCGCCGCCTCGACCGCCTGATCAGCGACATTTCCGATGCCTCGCGGCTCGATGCCGAGCTTGCCCGCTCCGATGCGCGCACCGTGGACCTCGAAAAGCTGCTCGGCGACCTCATCGATATTTCCCGCCAGGTGAACACCCGCAAGAAACCGGTCGTCCTGGATTTCGTCGTCGACCGGAAGGACAATCCGAAGACGCGGTTCGAGGTGAGCGGTTATGAGCTGCGCATCGGCCAGATCGTCACGAACCTCATCGAGAATGCCCGCTCCTTCGTGCCCGATCCCGGCGGGCGCATCGTCGTACGCCTGTCGCGCGGGCGCGGCGACCGCTGCCTCATCCAGGTCGAGGACAACGGCCCCGGCATCCAGGCGGAAAACATCGACCGCATCTTCGAGCGCTTCTACACGGACCGTCCGGCGAGCGAAGGCTTCGGCCAGAATTCGGGTCTCGGCCTTTCCATCTCGCGGCAGATCGCGGAAGCCCATGGCGGCACGCTGAAGGCCGACAACGTCGTCGACAAGAAAACCGGCGAGATGCTCGGCGCCCGCTTCACCCTCTCCCTTCCCGCCGGTCCGCAGAAATGACCGGCCCCGCCAATGTGCACGGAACGGCGATCGTCATTGGCGAGACGGGGCTTCTGTTTGTCGGCCCTTCCGGCGCCGGCAAGAGCGCCGTGGCGCTCCACTGCATCATGGAGGCGCGCTGGCACGGACTGTTCGCCGCCCTCGTCAGCGACGACCAGGTGCTGGTGACGGAAGCCGACGGAAAGCTTGTCGCCCGGGCGCCGGCGAACATTGCCGGTCTTCTCGAAGTGCGTGGAGCGGGCATCATCAGAATGGCGACGGTCGAGACGGCCGTGCTGCACCGGGCCATCCGGCCGATCGAGCCGCCCTTTGCCGAGCGCCTGCCGCCGGAGGGCGAAACTGCCGAAATCCTGCCCTCGCGCGACCTTCCGCTGACGCGCCTGCCGCTCTTTGCCGGCTGCACGGCCTTCTCGACGCTTGCAGCCCTTCACCCGGAAATCCTGAAAAGCTGACGGCAAAAGCCCCGGCAAACGCGAAATCGGCCATTTTGGGCTTGCACTTGGCCTTTTCATCGACAAGATGGCCTCCCCAGCGGTGGACGGAATTGCTGCATTGCGATATTCAGCCGTCCGTTTGAGTTGGGAAACTGGAGCGTCTGCTGATGATCGGACTGGTGCTTGTCACCCATGGCAAGCTGGCGGAGGAATTCCGTCATGCCCTTGAACATGTCGTCGGTCCGCAAAAGGCGATCGAGACCGTCTGCATCGGCCCCGAGGACGACATGGACCAGCGCCGCCAGGATATCCTGGCAGCGGTCATGAAGGCCGACCAGGGCCATGGCGTCATCATCCTCACCGACATGTTCGGCGGCACGCCCTCGAACCTTGCGATCTCGGTCATGACCGGCGAGGGCATCGAGGTGATCGCCGGCGTCAACCTGCCCATGCTGATCAAGCTCGCCGGCATCCGCGGCGAGAACAACATGGAAAAGGCGCTGGTCGATGCATCCGAGGCCGGTCGGAAATATATCAACGTGGCAAGCCGCGTGCTCAGCGGCAAGTAAGGTCTTCTGCCCTCCATGACCGCCTCGAAAGAGCTTCTCATCATCAACAAGCGCGGCCTTCACGCCCGCGCCTCGGCGAAATTCGTGCAGACGGTCGACGGCTTCGACGCGGAGGTCACCGTCTCCAAGGACGGCATGACGGTGGGCGGCACCTCGATCATGGGCCTGATGATGCTGGCCGCCAGCCCCGGCTGCAGCGTGTTCGTCACCGCGACGGGCAGCCAGGCGCGCGAGGTGCTCGACGCGCTAGACGCGCTCATCGCCGACCGCTTCGGCGAGGAAATGTAAACCACGCACCGACATAAGGATATAAAGACTTCTTTATGTCCGGTTGCTCCAGTCGCCGTTTCCTGATAGGAAGCGCCATCACGACTGGAGATTTTTGATGACCACCACGCAGGACTATCACGTCGCCGACATCGGGCTTGCCGATTTCGGCCGCAAGGAAATTCAGATCGCCGAGACCGAAATGCCGGGCCTGATGGCCTGCCGCGAAGAATTCGGCGCCGCAAAGCCCCTCAAGGGCGCACGCATCACCGGCTCGCTGCACATGACCATCCAGACCGCCGTCCTCATCGAGACGCTGGTCGCGCTCGGTGCCGAGGTCCGCTGGGCGTCGTGCAACATCTTCTCCACGCAGGACCACGCCGCCGCCGCCATCGCCGCCGCCGGCATCCCGGTCTATGCCGTCAAGGGCGAGACGCTCGCCGAATACTGGCAGTATACCGACAAGATCTTCCAGTGGGCCGACGGCGGCCTTTCCAACATGATCCTCGACGACGGGGGCGACGCCACCATGTACATCCTGCTCGGCGCGCGCGCCGAAGCCGGCGAGAACATCCTGGTGAACCCCGGCTCGGAAGAAGAGGAAATCCTCTTCGCGCAGATCAGGAAGCGCCTTGCCGCCTCCCCGGGCTGGTTCACGAAGCAGCGCGACGCCATCAAGGGCGTGACGGAAGAAACGACCACCGGCGTCAACCGTCTCTACCAGCTCCAGCAGAAAGGCCTCCTGCCCTTCCCGGCGATCAACGTCAACGACTCGGTCACCAAGTCGAAGTTCGACAACAAG
>CBIMFD010000226.1:0-5682 GCA_966243085.1 uncultured Shinella sp. | reverse complement strand
CGCCCGTTTATTGCCATAGCTGCCGAGGCAGCACTCCACATATAGGCGCTCTCTCTGCCCAAGAAAAGACCCCGGCGCCGGTCAATTTGCGATTTGCCGGGCCTGGAACCGCGGTGGCGCCTCATCCGGCGCTCGCCTGGGGAAAGCCGGGAAAATCCGATTTCACCCTTGGCCGCTGCGGCGATCGCTCTAGTATCGAATGCTGGACAACGAATCGGCGGCGACCATGCAGCAATATCTCGACCTTCTCTCCCATGTGATGGAGAACGGCACCGACCGGGGCGACCGCACCGGCACCGGCACGCGCGGCGTCTTCGGCTACCAGATGCGCTTCGACCTTTCCGAAGGCTTTCCGGTGCTGACCACGAAGAAGCTGCACCTGCGCTCCATCATCCATGAATTGCTGTGGTTCCTGAAGGGTGACACCAGCATCGCCTATCTGCGCGAGAACGGCGTCACCATCTGGGACGAGTGGGCGGACGAGAACGGCGAACTCGGTCCGGTCTACGGCTATCAGTGGCGCTCCTGGCCGACCCATGACGGCCGGCATCTCGACCAGATCGCCGCCGTCGTCGACAGCATCAGGCGCAATCCCAATTCCCGCCGTCACATCGTCTCGGCCTGGAACCCGGCGCTCGTCGACGAGATGGCGCTGCCGCCTTGCCATTGCCTGTTCCAGTTCTACGTGGCGGACGGAAAGCTCTCCTGCCAACTCTACCAGCGCTCCGCCGACATCTTCCTCGGCGTGCCCTTCAACATCGCCTCCTATGCCCTGCTGACCATGATGGTGGCGCAGGTGACGGGGCTGCGGCCGGGCGACTTCGTCCATACGCTCGGCGACGCGCATATCTATGCCAACCATTTCGAGCAGGTGCGCACCCAGTTGACACGCCGGCCGAAGCCCTTGCCCTTCATGAAGATCAATCCGGACGTGAAGGACCTTTTCTCCTTCAAGTTCGAGGACTTCGAGCTGATCGGCTATGAGGCCGATTCAAACATTAAGGCGCCGATCGCCGTCTGATCTTTTCGGGGAAGCCGACCAGCATGAGCCAAGCCAAGATCGTCCTCGTCGTGGCCGTTGCGGAAAACGGCATCATAGGCCGGGACGGCGACCTGCCGTGGCGCCTGCCGTCCGACCTCAAGCGTTTCAAGCAGTTGACGCTCGGAAAGCCCGTGCTGATGGGCCGCAAGACCTGGGATTCGATCGGCAGGCCGCTGCCCGGCCGGCCGAACATCGTCGTCACGCGCGATGCCGCCTTTGCCGCCCCCGGTGCCGAGGTCGTCTCCTCGCTCGACGAAGGCCTCGCCGCCGCCCGGCGCGAGGCGGACAAGCTCGGCGTCGACGAGATCTGCGTCATCGGCGGCGGACAGATCTATGCCCAGGTCTTCGACCGGGCCGACATCCTGCACGTCACCCGCGTCGAAGCCGATGTTACGGGCGACACGCGCTTTCCGGCAATCGATCCGGCCGTCTTCGAGAAGGTCGCCGACGAGCCCATCCCGCAGGGCGAGAAGGACAGCCACGCCATGCATTTTGCGACCTGGCGCCGGCGGAAAGCCGCCTGATCCCCCGCGAAAATCACCGGTAACGAACTATTTTGCCGCATGGGCGCCCAAGAACCAGCGGATTTGTTGAAAGGCGCCCGAGGGATACCTATAACGAGTTCACTCAGCATTGCGCGGCGAAACAATCCGCGAAGCGCGAAGAGACAGAACTGGCTGTTTACGCGTTCCTCAAGAGCGCGGGAATGTGCCAAGGGGATTAACGAAAGAGGTATTGATGCCCTGGAGCAATCAGAACGGCGGCGGCGGCCCTTGGGGCGGCGGTGGCGGCGGCGGAAACAATCAGGGGCCCTGGGGGCAGGGACCGAACCGCCCGCGCGGCGGGGGAGGCGGTAACAGCGGTCCGCCGGATCTCGAGGATATCATTCGGCGCGGCCAGGACCGGCTGAGGGGCGTCATGCCCGGCGGCTTCAACGGCGGCGTGGTGGTGATCGCGCTCCTGCTTCTCGGCGTCTTCTGGCTGATGAACGCCATCTATACCGTCCAGCCGGACGAGCGCGGCGTGGAACTGCGCTTCGGCAAGCCGAAGCAGGAAGTCTCCATGCCGGGCCTGCATTTCCATTTCTGGCCGTTCGAGACCGTCGAGCTCGTCAAGATCACCGAGCAGCAGCAGAATGTCGGCGGCCGCGCGGCCTCTTCCGGTTCCGACAAATCCGGCCTGATGCTTACGGGTGACCAGAACATCGTGAACGTGCAGTTTTCGGTGCTTTATTCGGTCACCGATCCGCAGGCCTATCTCTTCAATCTCGAACATCCGGCCGAGACGTTGCAGCAGGTCTCCGAAAGCGCCATGCGCGAAGTGGTCGGCCGCCGGCCGGCACAGGACATCTTCCGCGACAACCGCCAGGCGATCGCCGAGGGCGTGAAGGCGACGATCCAGTCGACCATGGACGCCTATGGCGCCGGCATCTCGATCAACACCGTCGCCATCGAGGACGCGGCCCCGCCGCGCGAAGTCGCCGATGCCTTCGACGAGGTGCAGCGCGCCGAGCAGGACGAGGACCGTTTCGTCGAGGAAGCCAACCAGTACGCCAACCAGAAGCTCGGCCTTGCCCGCGGCCAGTCCGCGCAGATCCGCGAAGAGGCGGCCGCCTACAAGGACCGCGTCGTCAAGGAAGCCGAAGGCGAGGCGGCACGTTTCCTCTCCATCTACGAGCAGTACAAGGCGGCGCCTGACGTCACCCGCAAGCGCCTCTTCCTCGAAACCATGGAAGAGGTCATGAAGAACTCCAAGAAGGTCATCATCGACGAGAAGCAGAACGGGCAGGGCGTGGTTCCCTTCCTTCCCCTCAACGAACTCGGCCGGGCGACCAGCCAGCAGCAGGCGGGAGGCACGCAGTAATGGGCAACCGTATTCCAGCAATCCTGATCGCCATCGGCGTTCTCCTCTTCATCGCCTATTCGTCGGTGTTCGTCGTCAACGAGCGCCAGCAGGCGATCGTCATCCGCTTCGGCCAGATCAAGGACGTCAAGACGGAGCCGGGCCTCTATTTCAAGTTGCCCTTCGGCTTCATGGACGCCGACAGCGTCCAGTATGTCCAGGACCAGGCGCTGCGCTTCGACCTCGACGACATCCGCGTCCAGGTCTCGGGCGGCAAGTTCTACGAGGTCGACGCCTTCGTGGTCTACAAGATCACCGACGCCCGCCGCTTCCGGCAGGTCGTTTCCGGCGACCGCGAATCGGCGGAAGCCCGCCTTCGCACCCGTCTCGACGCGGCGCTCCGCCGTGTCTACGGTCTGCGCGGCTTCGAGGCGGCCCTTTCGGAAGAGCGTGCCTCGATGATGCGCGAAGTGCGCGGCGAACTGGCGGGCGATGCCCAGAACCTCGGCCTTGCCATCGAGGACGTGCGCATCCGCCGCACCGATCTCACGCAGGAAGTCTCCCAGCAGACCTACGATCGCATGAAGGCCGAGCGTCTGGCGGAAGCCGAACTCATCCGCGCCCGCGGTAACGAGGAAGGCCAGCGCCGCCGTGCCATCGCCGACCGCCAGGTCGTCGAGCTGGTGGCCGCCGCACGGCGCGATTCGGAAATCCTGCGAGGCGAGGGCGACGGCGAGCGAAGCCGCGTCTATGCCGAGGCGTTCTCCCAGGATGCGACCTTCTACGACTTCTATCGGTCGCTGAGCGCCTACCGGGATTCGATGACGTCGTCCGACACCACGCTGGTGCTGTCGCCGGAGTCCGAGTTCTTCCGTTTCTTCCAGGATGCGGACGGCAGGAGGCCTGCCGCGGCGGCTACGGCGGAAACACCGCCGACGGCGAACTGAGAACGCTCCGTGTCCGATTTCCTGACGGGGATCGCGTTCTTCCTGATCATCGAGGGGCTGGTGTACGCGCTGGCCCCTTCGGCTTTGAAGCGCATGGCGGCCTATCTGCCGGCCGTGCCGGAAAACCAGCTTCGCGCCGCCGGGCTCGGTGCGATGGTTCTCGGCGCGGCGATGGTCTGGTTCATCCGCGGCGCCTGAAACGAACGCTTGCGACGGGCCTGCAAGACGGGCAAGAGTTCGTGATCAGAAGCGTGGCTGACTGATTTTCGCCGTATCCGGCGCGAACACTCGCTGCGACGTGCCAGACCGAAGAGGATGCCGAACATGGCTTTGAACAAGACGTCCAGCGCCGCCCGTGCGGCGCTCACGCTGGCGATGAGCTTCTCGCTGATCGCCAGCGGGCCGCTCGCCCTTCCTGCGCGCGCCGAGGTGAAGCCGGCCGGCCCCGAATCGGTCGCGGACCTCGCCGAAAGCCTGCTCGACGCGGTAGTGAACATCTCCACCTCGCAGAACGTGAAGAGCGACGACAACGCCCCCGTTCCGCAGGTGCCGGAAGGCTCGCCCTTCCAGGATTTCTTCGACGAGTTCTTCAAGGGCGAGGGGGGAGACGGCTCCAACCAGCCGCAAACCGTCAATTCGCTCGGTTCGGGCTTCGTCATCGATCCCAAGGGCTTCATCGCCACGAACAACCACGTCATCGAGGGCGCGGACGATATCGAGGTGAATTTCGCCAACGGTTCCAAGCTGAAGGCCAAGCTCGTCGGCACCGACCCGAAGACGGACCTTGCGCTGCTGAAGGTCGAGCCGAAGGCGCCGCTGAAGGCCGTTCCCTTCGGCGATTCCCGCACGATGCGCATCGGCGACTGGGTGATGGCGATCGGCAACCCGTTCGGCCTCGGCGGCTCCGTGACGGTCGGCATCATTTCCGCGCGCGGGCGCAACATCAATGCCGGCCCCTACGACAATTTCATCCAGACGGATGCCGCCATCAACCGCGGCAATTCCGGCGGCCCGCTCTTCAACATGAAGGGCGAGGTCATCGGCATCAACACGGCCATCATCTCGCCCTCGGGCGGCTCGATCGGCATTGGATTCTCCGTGCCGACGGAGCTCGCGCAGAACATCTTCCTGCAACTGCGCGATTTCGGAGAGACACGGCGCGGCTGGCTCGGCGTGCGCATCCAGCCGGTTACCGACGACATCGCCGAAAGCCTCGGCATGAGCGCCTCGAAGGGTGCGCTCGTCGCCGGCGTCATCAAGGGCGGGCCGGTCGACAACGGTTCGATCCGGACGGGCGACGTCATCACGCGTTTCGACGGCAAGGACGTGCGCGAGATGCGCGACCTGCCACGCGTCGTTGCCGAAAGCCCCGTCGGCAAGGCGGTGGACGTGGTGCTGCTGCGCGACGGCAAGGAAATGACCGTCAAGGTGACGCTCGGCCGTCTCGAGGACGGCGAGAAGCAAGCCGAGGACGAGGCGGCCGGCGACGAGGAGATGACCGAGGAAGGGGATCTCGCGCCCGAGGCGGGCGAGCAGGGCGAACCGAAGGCCGCCGAGACGATCCTCGGCATGGGGATTAGCGACCTGGACGAGGAAGCCCGCAAGACCTTCTCCATCGTGGATGGCGTCAAGGGTGCCGTGATCACCGAGGTCGCCCCGGATTCGGCCGCCGCCGAGCGCGGCATCGTGCCGGGCGACGTGATCGTCGAGATCGGCCAGGAGGCGGTGGCGAGCGCCGACGAGGTGAAGACCCGCATCGCCAAGCTGAAATCGGAAGACCGCCGCAACGTCCTGATGATGGTCGCCAACCACAGCGGCGCGCTGCGGTACATCACCGTGCGGATCGATTGA
>CBIMFD010000225.1:0-5688 GCA_966243085.1 uncultured Shinella sp. | reverse complement strand
GGCCGGCAGGCCGGGCATCTCGCCATTCCCTATTCGGTCGACCGCTCGCCCTATTACCAGATCCGCATCCCCATCCTGCGCCTGAAGAACGGCGCGGGGCCGAGCCTCCTCCTGATGGCCGGCAACCACGGGGACGAATATGAGGGCGAGCTCCAGCTCTGCCGGCTGATGCGTTTGCTTGATGTCTCGAAGATCCGCGGCGCCGTCACCATCCTGCCGATGGCGAACCTGCCCGCGGTGATGGCGGCGAAGCGCTGCTCGCCCTTCGACGGCGGCAACCTCAACCGCGCCTTTCCCGGCGATCCCGCCGGCACGCCGACGGCGCGGCTCGCCCATTTCCTCGAGCACACGCTGTTTCCGGCCCACGATGCCGTGCTGGACCTCCATTCGGGGGGCACATCCATGGCGCATCTTGCCTGCACGCTGATCGAGCGGCAGGCGGATGGTGCGCGTTTCGAGCGCTCCGTCGCGCTGATGCAGGCCATGGGCGCGGCCCATGCCTTCATCGCCGACAACGGGCCGTCGGCGCCGACCTCGATGGGCGCGGCGGGTAGGGCGGGCACGATCGGCCTTTCCGGCGAGTTCGGCGGGGGCGGCACGGTGACGCCGGAGAGCATGGCCTTCACCGCGGCGGCGATCGACCGGCTGCTGATGGCGCTAAGCATTACGGACGCGCCTGTCCTCTCGCGGGAGAACCTCCCGCCGCCCGTCCTGCAGCTGCTTTTGCTCTCGCGGCACAGCCAGGGCATCTATGCGGACCGGCGCGGCTGGTTCGAGCCGGCGGTGCCGCTGGGGGCGCGAGTGGCCGCTGGCGACCTTGCCGGCTGGTATCACGACCTCGAACGGCTGGAGCAGCCGGAAGAGGAACTGCGCTTTGCCGAGGGCGGCATCGTCATCTCCCACCGGCTGCACACCGACAGCCAGTCGGGCGACTGCCTGATCCAGGTTGCCGAGCCGATCAGCGGCTGATCGCCGCGATGGCCTCGCGCACCCAGTCGAGGCGCTTTGCCGGGATGAGGCCGTAATTGTAGAAATTCACGCCGTCGGCGCCCGCGTCGACGGCGTTTTTCATGCGGGCGGCAAGGATGTCCGGCCCGTCCACTTCCGGATAGAAGACGCGAAGGCCGAGGCCCAGGAACTTGTCCGGGCCGAGCAGCGCGCGGCCGGTGCGGATGACATCGCCGACGGCTTCCGGCGCCATGTCGTAGCAGCACAGGATCGCCCCGTCGCAGAGCCTGCCGGCCGCCGCAAGGTCGACGCCGCCGAGCCAGCCGTCCTTGAGGTCGATCAGCACGATGCGCGTCGCCGGATCGGCCGCCGCCTTGATCTCGCCGATCAGGCTCGTCACCGGCTCGCTGCGCCAGGAAAGGAAGGCGTGAAGGTCGGGGTGATCGCGGAAGGCGCCGATGCCGGCGTCCGGGAAATTCGGGATCTGCCTTTCCGGCACGGCTCGTTCGCAGAGTTCGGCGATGAAGCGGGCAACCGTCCTGCGTGCGCCTTCGACCGGAACGCCGGCCTTTTCAGCGCGGGCGGTGCAATGGTCGCAGAAGCAGAGCGAGAGCAGGAAGTCGTCCTCGGCATTGAGGCCGACGCCGTCCTTCTCGTGATGGTATTCATGCGCGAAGCCCATGAAATTCGGGCTTTCCAGTTCCAGCGTGTCCGGCTTGTAGTTTGTCGTGATGTCGCGGACGAGCGTGACGACATAGTCGCGCGCCGCCGGGCTGGAAGGGCAGAGATTGTAGTGGTTGGCATTACCGAAGGCGTTTCGGGTGACGTGCTCCGGGTGGAGCATGCCGAGGCGCGTATTGTGCAGGCAGACCGTCCAGCAGGAGACCTTGAGGCCGGTCTCCTCACGCGCCTTCGTCAGCGCCGCCAGCACGTCGCCGCGCTCGGCGACGTTCTGCGCCATCAGCGGGCGGATCGTCTTTCCCTGCCAGAGCGTCTCGTCGGGGCGGAAATAGACCGTGCCGTCTTCCGGGAAATAGGCCTTCTGCGCGGGGCTTCTCGGCTGGAGGAAGCGGCCGGCGTGGTAGGAGGTCGCAAGGCTCACCGTGTTGAGGCCGGCACGGCCGGAAAGGTCGGCGGCGAGCCCCGCAAGCCCCTGGTCCTGAACGTCCCAGGGATAGGTCCACATGGAAAGATGCATGGCGTGCTCCCGTCGAATCTGTCCATTTTATAGAACATGTGTCCATAATACTGTCCAGCGTGATTTTCGTCCGAAGACCCTATTGGCATTTTCGACGCATTGAATGTCGCGAACCGGAAGGATTCGCGGCCGGAGGCAGCGTAGCTTTTCGCCATTGCAGGGCTTGCACAGGGCAAGCGGCCTGAAATATGCGCTACAGGGGATCGCCGGCCAGCCGCCGCCGGCCGAACGCGAGAAGAGAACCGATGAAAAGCTATGTGCTGACCGTATCCTGCCAATCGACCCGCGGTATCGTCGCCGCGATCACCGGCTATCTGGCCGAGAAGGAATGCAACATCGTCGATTCGTCGCAGTTCGACGATCTGGAGACGGGCCTGTTCTTCATGCGCCTGACCTTCAACAACGAGGGCGCGGCGAGCGAGCAGGAGATCAATGCCGATTTCGCGTCGGTCGCCAAGAAGTTCGCGCTGACCTACCAGTTCCACAACAGCGACGAGCGCATAAAAGTGCTGCTCATGGTCTCGCGCTTCGGCCATTGCCTCAACGACCTGCTCTACCGCTGGAAGATCGGCGCGCTGCCGATCGACATCGTCGGCGTCGTCTCCAACCACTTCGATTACCAGAAGGTCATCGTCAACCACGACATCCCCTTCTACTACATCAAGGTGACGAAGGAGAACAAGCCGCAGGCCGAGGCCCGGCTGATGGAGGTGGTCGAGCAGTCCGGCGCCGAGCTGATCGTGCTCGCCCGCTACATGCAGGTCCTGTCGGATGCCGTCTGCAAGAAGATGTCGGGCCGCATCATCAACATCCACCACTCGTTCCTGCCGTCCTTCAAGGGCGCCAATCCCTACAAGCAGGCCTTCGAGCGTGGTGTGAAGCTGATCGGCGCGACGGCGCACTATGTGACGGAAGACCTCGACGAAGGCCCGATCATCGAACAAGACGTCGCGCGCATCACCCATGCGCAGTCGGCCGAGGACTATGTCTCCATCGGCCGAGACGTGGAAAGCCAGGTGCTCGCCCGCGCGGTGCACGCCCACATCCACCACCGCGTCTTCATGAACGGCAACAAGACCATCGTCTTCCCGCCGTCGCCGGGCTCGTACAAGTCCGAGCGCATGGGCTGATCGAACAGGGCCGGCGGAGACGCCGGCCTTTTCGTGTCAGGCGGCGGGCTTGCCCAGCGCCTTCTCGATGGCGGGATAGAGGCCTTCCTTGAGGCTCCTGTCGTCGAAGGGGCCGACGCGCTTGTAGAGGATCGTGCCGTCCGGGCCGACGAGGTAGGATTCCGGGATGCCGTAGACGCCCCAGTCGATCGCCATCCTGCCGGCGGGATCGAGGCCGATGGCGGAGAAGGGATTGCCTAGCTCGCCGAGGAAGCGCAGCGCGTTCTCCGTGCCGTCCTTGTAGTTGACGCCGACCACGGTGATGCGGGGATCCTTCGACAGTTGCAGGATCACGGGATGTTCCTGCCGGCACGGCACGCACCAGGACGCCCAGAAATTGACCAGCGTCAGCTTGCCCTTTGCGATCTGCGCATCGAGCGCCGGCACGGGCGCGCCGTCCTTCGTGGCGCCGGCGAGCGGCTCGAGATCGCGCCACGGCGCCTTGGTGCCGATCAGGGCCGACGGGATTTCGGAAATGTCGCGGCCGGAATTGAGCTGCGTCCAGAAGATCAGCGCAAGGCCGATGAAGACGGCGAGCGGCAGCGCGGCAAGGACGATGCGCATGCGCGTGCCGGTGCCCGCGGCATTGCCTTCGCTCTCGCTCATTGCGCACCCCCGCTCCGGGCGGAGCGGCGGCGGATGCCGGCGGCCTCGAGCTGCGCCAGTTCGCGTTGGCGGGCGCGGTGGTCGAGCCAGACCCATGCGATGAGGCCGAAGGTGATGGCGAAGGCGGCGATATAGGAGGCCGTAACGTAGAAGGCGTGGCTCATGCAGCGCCCCCCTCGCGACCGGCGGCACGGGCGGCGTGGCGGCGCAGCACCGCGATGCGCCGGCGCAGGATCTCGTTGCGCATGGCGAGGATATGCAGCGTGAAGAAGAGCAGCGTGAAGGCGACCGCCATCACGAGGAGCGGGCGAAGGAATTCCGGGTCGATGGTCGGCCCGCCCATCCTCACCACGCTCGCCGGCTGGTGCAGCGTGTTCCACCATTCGACGGAGAACTTGATGATCGGGATGTTGACGAAGCCGACGAGGATGAGGACGGCGCTGACCTTGGCCGCCCGTGCCGGATCGTCCACGGCGCGGTTGAGGGCGATGAGGCCGAGATACATCAGGAACAGCACGAAGACGGAGGTGAGCCGGGCATCCCAGACCCACCAGGTGCCCCACATGGGCTTGCCCCAGAGCGAGCCGGTGACGAGGGCGAGGAAGGTGAAGCCGGCGCCGATGGGGGCTGCGGCCTTGGCCGAGACGTCGGCAAGCGGATGGCGCCAGACGAGCGTGCCGAGGGCGGAAAGCGCCATCACGGTATAGCACATCATGGAGAGCCAGGCGGCCGGCACATGAACATACATGATGCGCACCGTCTCACCCTGCTGGTAATCGCCCTCCGTCGTGAAGGAGAGATAGAGCCCGGCCGCGAAGAGACAGAGCGTCAGTCCGGCAAGCCACGGCCAGAGAGTGGCGACCAGCGCCAGGAACCGCGTCGGGTTGGCGAGGTCGCTGAATTTGCGGATGGCAAGGCTCGGTTCGCTCATGGCTGCCCTTCAACGTGACGACTGGTTCTTTAACGCGTCAGGCTCGCCTCTTCAATTGATCTGCCGCAATCACATTGCCGCAGCCGCCCGTCAGTCGCTCGAAAGACGAAGGGCCGCCGCCGCCGCGAGCGGGCCGATGACGGCGAAGAACAGGTTGAGCGCGATGAGAATGAGGAAAGGCGGCAGGAAAGGGGCGGGATCCTCGATGGCCGCATAGACCGCACTCACCCCGAAGATCAGCACGGGAATGGCCAGCGGCAGGACGAGGATGGAGACGAGAAGGCCTCCGCGCGGCAGCGCCACGGCGATCCCCGCTCCCGCCGCGCCGATGAAGGTGATGGCGGGTGTGCCGGCCAGCAGCGTCAGCGCGGTCGCGCCGATCGCCACCTCGTCCATGTTCATGAAGAGGCCGAGAAGCGGCGAGGCCATGACGAGCGGCAGGCCGGTCGCGATCCAGTGCGCGACACACTTGACGAAGACCGTCAGCACCAGCGGCGTCTCCTGCATCAGGAGGAGGTCGAGCGAGCCGTCCTCGCGCTCGGCCTGGAACAGCCGGTCGAGGCCGAGGAGCGCGGCGAGCAGCGCGCCGATCCACAGGATCGCCGGGCCGATGCGGGAGAGAAGGTTGAGGTCCGGCCCGACGCCGAAGGGGATGACGGCGACGACCGTCATGAAGAAGAGGACGCCGATCAAGGCCCCGCCGCCGGCGCGGACCGAGAGTTTCAGGTCGCGGGCAAGGAGGGTGATCATGCTTGCGTCTCCGGGCGAAGCGGGTTTGGCTCACCCCCCTCTGCCCTGCCGGGCATCTCCCCCACAAGGGGGGAGATTGAATCGTG
>CBIMFD010000224.1:0-5757 GCA_966243085.1 uncultured Shinella sp. | reverse complement strand
CTCGTGGACGATCCTTGCCGCTTGGAACTTGTCCTTTCGCGCGTCGTTGGCGTATGAGCGGCGAGGGGAATATCGGGGAGGCACCGGCATCGCCCCGCAGACGAGGAGCGGAAAGCAATCAAGAAGGCGAAGGCGCACAAGGCCGAAAAACCGAAGACGATCCTGCAGAAGCTGGCCGCAACCCCCGAGAAGCTGTTTTCGGGGGCTTTCCGCCAGCAATATGCCGCCTTGTGCTTTCGCCCCGCAGAAGACGGACCGGGTATCGAGATCCTCGTGGTCACCTCGCGCGACAGCGGGCGCTGGATCATTCCCAAGGGCTGGCCGATGAAGGGCAAGGAGCCTTACGAGGCGGCCGCCATCGAGGCCCGCCAGGAGGCCGGCGTCAGCGGAAAGGTCCGCAAGAAACCCGTCGGAAGCTACACCTACCTGAAGCTGATGGACGACGGCGAGGTCGTGCCCTGCATCGTCGACGTCTTCCAGATCGAAGCGACGCGGCTCGCCGGGAAGTTCAAGGAAAAGGGCGAGCGCATCCTCGCCTGGGTCAGCCCGGACGAAGCGGCGCGCCGCGTCCGGGAAGTCGAGCTGAAATCGCTGCTCGTCGAATTCCGGCCGCGCTGAGGCGCCGCCTTATTCGATCACGGTCACCTTCGAGCCGTTGAGAAATTTCGCGGGCTCGTATCCGCGGGCGATCGCCATCGGCACCATGAGAAGCTGGATCGGAAGGATCTCCAGCACCGGCAGCAGCCCCTCGGCAACGGCCGGCAGGGTGAGGAGCATGCCGGCATCCGCCGCGCCGTCCGCGGCCCCTTCGGGCGCGATCGTCAGGCTGGCGCCGCCGAAGCGGTGGATGTCCGCGACGGTCCGCATGTTGAGGTCGCGCGTTGCCGCCTCGCCGCCCATGAAGAAGACGCTGCGGAAGCCTTCGCGCACCAGTTCCAGCGGCCCGTGCCGGAACTGCCCGCCGGAGAGCGCCTGTGTCGGGGCTTTCGCCGCCTCGGCGGTGACGAGCGCCGCCATCATCGCGCTGCCGTAGCTGGCGCCGCGGCCGATGAAGGTGAGCGGCCTTTCGTGGCCGAGGAAGGCCAGCATGGCATCGAGCCGGACCGGCAGGTCGGCAAGGACGTTTCCGGCGGCATCGGCCAGCGCCTCGATCTCGCCGGCAAGCGCCTCGCTATCGCGGCCGAGAAGCAATTGCTCGAAGAGATAGAGGGCCGCAAGGCCCGCCGTATAGGTCTTGGTCGAGACGGTCTGTTCCGGCCCGGCCTCCGTGGCGAGCGCGAGCGAAGCCCAGCGCGACAGCGTGTTGTCGGGCGTGTTGGTGACGGCGACGCGTGCGGCCGCCCCGCCCTCGATTTCCGTCATGCGGCGCAGCTCCACGCTTTCCCCGGACTGGGAGACGGCGATGATGAGCGTTCCCTTCCGCAGCACGCCGGGGGCCTGCTGGATGAGCTCGGACGTATCCCAGAGCGAGACGGGGACCGACAGTCCCTCGCTCAGCCGCAGCCAGGTCCCGTAGGCGCTGAACAGCGAGCCGCCCATGCCGGTGATGAGGACATGGCCGATCTCGCCGCGGCCGATGGCGCTGCGGATCGCCTGCACCTCGGCGGCAAGGCGCGGCGTCAGGAGGCCGGCGAGCTTGCGGATGGCCGCCGGCTGTTCGGCGATTTCGGTGAGATAGGACTGGGACATCGGTTTTCCTCGTTCGTCGGGCAGGGGGCGATCATAGGCATTTCTGCCGCAACTCATAGCTCGCCGGAAATCTCCCGGCGGTTGCGGTCGAGTTCCTCGCTGTAGCGGCGCAATGTGTGGCTTTCCGTCAGGAGCCCGATCACCTTCTGGCCGATCATGTCGGAGATCACCGCGAGCGCTTCGCTCTCGGTCTCGTCGAAGAGCGCGACGGCCTGCTTGGCGTTCATGGTGGGCAGGAGGATGTCGTTGCGGTGTTTCGCGAAGGAGCGGATGGCCGCGTCCTCGTTCTCGCCTTCGACGAGATTGCCGTGCACGTCCGGCACGAGCACGATCCCGGCATATTTGCCGTTCTCCTCCACGAGGATGACACGCTGCGTGGAGCCGATGGCGAACTGCGCGCGGAAATCCTTCACGGACATGTCGGCGGCAGCGGTGCGCACGTCCGCGCGCATCAGCTTGTCGACGGTGAGATTGCGGATCCAGCCGACGTCGTGCGCGCTGCGGATCGTCTCGCCGCGCAGGTGGAAGCGCCAGGTGGCGAAGGAGTAGCCGAACAGCGTGCGCACGATGAAGGAGGAGGTGATGACGGCGGCAAGCACCAGCACGGTCATCGGAAAGTCGCCGGTGATTTCCAGCGCAAGGAAGGTCATGGTCAGCGGCCCGCCGATCACCGCGACGGCGAGCGAGCTCATGCCGACCACCGCATAGCTTGCCGGCGCAAGCGCGGCATGGCCGATGAAGGGCGCGGCGAAGGCGAAGAGCTTGCCGAGAAGCGCGCCCATGAAGAGCGAGGCGAAGAACAGGCCGCCGCGGAAGCCCGAACCGATGGAGACCGCCGAGGCGGTCGCCTTCAGGAGGAAGAGGGCGAGCAGACCCGCCATCGAAACGTCGGTTTCCAGATTGACGTGCAGCGCGCCGTGCCCGCCGGAAAGCACCTGCGGGCTGATCATGGCGAGCAGCCCGACGATCATGCCGCCGATGGCGGGCCGCACATAGCCGGGGATCGAACTCTTGCGCGCCGTCTCCTCCACGAAGGCGACCGCCTGCATGAGAAGGATGCCGACGCCGCCGCACACGATGCCGAGCAGCAGCGCCGGCACGTAGTCGGCCGGCATCACGCTGCCGATGCTGCCGACGTCGATGCCGGCATCGCTGGCCGCTAGCAGGCGCGCGACGAGGTTCGCGATGAGGGCGGAAACGACCACCGGCGTCAGCGAGGCGATCGTATAGGCCCCGATGATCAGCTCGAAGGCATAGAAGGCGCCCGTCAGCGGCGCGTTGAAGGCGGCGGCGATGGCCCCTGCCGCCCCGCAGCCGACGAGGATGCGCATGTCCGCGCGGCGCAGCTTCAGCTTGCTGCCGAATTTCGAGGCGACGCCGGAGGCCACCTGCGTATAGCCGGCTTCGAGGCCCACCGAGGCGCCGAAGCCGTTCGACACGATGTTCTGCACGGCGACGATCAGGCTGTCGGTCAGCGACAGGCGTCCGCCATGCAGCGCATTGGCCTCGATGGGGTCAACGAGCGGACGCTTGCGCCAGCGGGCGAGCACGAAGAGGAGGACGCCGAGCAGCATGCCGCCGGCGATCGGCGCGGCGAGCAGCAATATCCTGTCGTCGACGGTTGCCCCGCTCAGCCGCTCGTCCGGCTCCAGCCCGAAGATCAGGGCGTGCATGGTGCGGGTGAGATAGGTCATGGCGGAAACGGAAAGCCCCGCCGCGACGCCCACCAGCGCGCCGGCCAGCACGAGGCCGAATTCGCTCCGGCGCGGCAGGGTGCGCATCAGTTCCAGGCTCAGGAAGCGGTAGAGAACGGAGGGATGCAGCTTGCGCAGGCGCTTCAGTGTGCCGGGAAACCGAGGGGTATTCTGTGCCATGATGCCTTCCGGGCGAACGCGCGACGGGTCATGGGGGATTTAGCCGCCACGGGAAGACTGTCAAAGAAAATCTGCACGCGGCGGCGGTTTTGGCCGGCGGTCCTACGCGTGGCGTCTGCCGTCTGCATCGAACATGTGAAGTGCGTCGGCGCTGGCGCCCACCGTCACCTCCTCGCCGATCCCGTTGCGGCTGCGGCCGGAGACGCGGAAGACGAGGGGCGTGCCGTCGGCAAGCCTGCCGTGCAGCAGGCTTTCTGCCCCGACCAGTTCGATGCCTTCGATGCGCGCCGCCGCCGCGAAGGCAAAGGGCTGGCCGTCGGCCGGGGCGAGATGCAGGTCTTCGGGGCGCACGCCGAGCGTATAGCGCCCCTCGGGCCGCGGCACGTCGGCGGAAAGCGACCAGCCGGCGGGCGCCTCCGCACCTTCGAGAAGGTTCATGGAGGGCGAGCCGATGAAGGTGGCGACGAAGGCGGTGGCGGGCTTCTCGTAGAGTTCGAGCGGCGTTCCCACCTGCTCGATGCGGCCGGCATTGACGACGACGAGCCGGTCGGCCAGCGTCATCGCCTCCATCTGGTCGTGCGTGACGTAGACGCTGGTGGTGCCGAGCGCGCGCTGCAGGCGCTTGATCTCGATGCGCATCTGCCCGCGCAGCTTGGCGTCGAGGTTGGAGAGCGGCTCGTCGAAGAGGAAGGCGGCGGGCTCGCGCACGATGGCCCGGCCCATGGCGACGCGCTGGCGCTGGCCGCCGGAAAGCTGGCGCGGCTTGCGGTCGAGATATTGCGCGATCTCCAGTGTCTTCGCCGTTTCCGCGATGCGCCGCTCGATCTCCGCCGGCGGCGTGCTGCGGTTCTTCAGGCCATAGGCAAGGTTCTGGCGCACCGTCATGTGCGGGTAGAGCGCGTAGTTCTGGAAGACCATCGCGATGTCGCGCTCGGCCGGCTCCACGTCGTTCACCCGGCGCGAGCCGATGAGGATGTCGCCGCCGGTAATGCTCTCCAGGCCCGCGATCATGCGCAGCAGCGTGGACTTGCCGCAGCCCGAAGGGCCGACGAGGACCACGAACTCGCCGTCGGCGATATCGAGCGAGACGCCCTTGATCGCCTCCACCGTGCCATAGGACTTGCGGATGTTGTTGAGGGTGATCTCAGCCATTACTTCTCGGTCTCCACAAGGCCTTTGACGAACCAGCGCTGCATCAGCACGACGACGACGATGGGGGGGATGATCGCGAGGATCGCGGTCACCATGACATAGTTCCAGGGCGTCGAGGCATCGGCAAAATCCACCATGCGCTTGAGCCCGATGACGATCGTGTTCATCTTCGCGTCGTTCGTCACGAGCAGCGGCCAGAGATACTGCGTCCAGCCGTAGATGAAGAGGATGACGAAGAGCGCGGCGATGTTCGTCGCCGAGAGCGGCAGCAGGATGTCGCGCATGAAGCGGAAGGGACCGGCATTGTCGATGCGCGCGGCCTCCACCAGTTCGCCCGGTATCGTCAGGAAGAACTGCCGGAAGAGGAAGGTCGCCGTCGCCGACGCCATCAGCGGCAGGGTGAGGCCCGCATAGGTGTCGATGAGGCCGAGATCGACGATGACCTTGTAGGTCGGCAGGATGCGCACCTCCACCGGCAGCATGAGCGTGACGAAGATCATCCAGAAGAACAGCATCTTCAGCGGGAAGCGGAAGAAGACGATGGCGAAGGCCGACAGGAACGAGATGGCGATCTTGCCGATGGCGATGGCGAGCGCCACGACCGTCGAGTTGAACAGCAGCCGCTCGAGGCTGACGCCGACGACGCGCTCGACGCCGCCGCCGATCGCCTCGCCGTAGTTCTCGGAAAGAGCGCTGCCGGGCAGGAGCGACATCGGCGGGCGCACGATCTCGATCGACGTGTGGGTCGAGGCGACGAACGTGTAATAGATGGGAAGGGCGACGATCAGGATGCCGATGACGAGCATCAGGTGGCTGACCAGCGTGGAGATGGGGCGGTTCTCGATCATGGCGCGCCTCAGGAATAGTGGACCCGCTTCTCGACGAAGCGGAACTGGAAGGCGGTGAGCGCGATGACGATGGCCATCAGGATCACCGACTGGGCGGCCGAGCCGCCGAGGTCGAGATTGACGAAGCCGTCGTTGTAGACCTTGTAGACCAGCGTTTCGGTGGCCCTGGCCGGCCCGCCGCCGGTGACGGCGTG
>CBIMFD010000223.1:0-5769 GCA_966243085.1 uncultured Shinella sp. | reverse complement strand
TCGTTCTTGAAGAGCGCCCAGGAGCCGGTGGTGAAGTCCTGGAGGCGCGTGCCGACGGCAAGAATGACGTCCGCCTCCTCGGCGAAGGCATTGGCCGCCGAGGTGCCGGTGACGCCGATGGAGCCCATGGCGAGCGGATGGTCGTCGGGGATCGCCGACTTGCCGGCCTGCGTGACGGCGACGGGGATACCGTGCATGCCGGCAAAAGCCTTCAGCTCGGCCGTCGCCTGCGAATAGAGGACGCCTCCACCGGCGATGATCAGCGGCTTTTCCGCCTTGCGCAGCGTGGCGATGGCGGCGGCAAGCTCTTCCGTGTCGGGCCGCGGGCGGCGCTGCGTCCAGACCTTCTCCTCGAACAGGCTTGCCGGATAGTCGTAGGCTTCGGCCTGCACGTCCTGGCAGAGCGAGAGCGTCACCGGGCCGCAATCGACCGGGTCGGTCAGCACCTGCATGGCGCGCTTCAGCGCGGGGACGATCTGCTCGGGCCGGGTGATGCGGTCGAAATAGCGCGAGACGCAGCGAAAGGCGTCGTTCACCGAGACGGTGCCGTCGCCGAAGTCCTCGACCTGCTGGAGCACCGGATCGGGGATGCGGTTGGCGAAGACGTCGCCGGGCAGGAACAGGACGGGCAGGCGGTTGACATGGGCGACGCCGGCGGCCGTTACCATGTTGAGCGCGCCGGGGCCGATGGAGGTGGTGCAGGCCATGAAGCGTTGGCGGAAGCTCGCCTTGGCGAAGGCGATGGCCGCATGCGCCATGCCCTGCTCGTTATGGGCGCGATAGGTCGGCAGCTCCTCGCGCACCTGATAGAGCGCTTCCCCCATGCCCGCGACGTTGCCGTGGCCGAAAATGGCCCAGACACCGGCGAAGATCGGCACTTTTTTGCCGTCCACGACGGTCATCTGCGCCTTCAGGAAATGCGCGACGGCCTGCGCCATCGTCAGCCGGATCGTCTTTGCCATGGGGTCCTCCCGGAGTCCTTTACGCTTATGCACTTTCCCCTCCCCAACGGGCAGGGCGATTTTCTTCGCCGTTGGCGCCCCCTCATCCGACCCTTCGGGCCACCTTCTCCCCGAGGGGAGAAGGGATGGGCTGCGCCGTCTCTTTTTCCCTCTCCCCTCGGGGAGAGGTCCGCCGAGCGAAGCGGAGGCGGGGTGAGGGGGCTTCCCCTTCAATTCTATTCAAGCCCGCGCGTCCTGCGCCAGGCGTCGGTCAGCGCGCGGAAGCGGCCGGCCATGTCGGCGACCGCCGCCTCGTCGTCCATCCGGCCGGCCATCCAGGCGCGCGCGGCCTCGATGAAGATCGTGCGGCCGACGGCGAAGCCCTTGACGGCGGGGGCTGCCTTCGTCGCCTCGAAGGCCCTCACCAGTTCCTCGGCCGGCGCTTCCAGGCCGAGCAGCACGATGCCGCGGCACCACGGGTCGTTCTTCGCGATCACCGCCTCGATGTTCCGCCACGCTTCGCTGGATGCCTGCGGCTCCAGCTTCCACCAGTCCGGCTTGATGCCGAGGTCGTAGAGTTCCTGCAGCGCCGTCGAGACCGTGTCATCCTTGAGCGGCCCGTTCTTGCCGGCGATGATCTCGATCAGCAGTTCGCGCCCGACGCGCCGCGCCGCCTCGAAAAGCGTGCGCAGCTTCTCCTGCTGCTCGCTCTTGAGCGCGGCCGGATCGTCCGGATGATAGAAGCACAGGCACTTGATGCAATGGTCGACCGGCCATTCCACGAGCTGCGAGCCGATGTCCTGGCTGAACTCGAAGCGCAGCGGCTTGGAGCCCGGCAGTTCGACGGGCCGGCCGAGCCAGGTAAAATTCTTCGTCGCCGCATCGAAGAAGGCGTCGCGCCCGAAGCGTTCGTCGATCAGCATGCCGTAACCCGGCCGGCCGTCGGCAACGCGCGCGGCGGCCTCGACGGTGAGGCGCTTGAACGCGGATATCCTCTCGTGCGGCACGCCGAGCTCGTCGGCGACGTCGACGAGCTGCATGCGGTGGTCGCAGGCAAGCGCCATGAGGAGGGGGATGCCGCCCTCTTTGCGGTTCGTCGCCCAGTGGATGTGGTTGATCGCTGCGTCCTTCCTGAGCGCCCGGTGCTTGCTGCCGTTCGCAAGGAAGAAGGAAAGCTCCTCCCAGCTCGGATATTCCGGCGAGCAGAGCAGGCGCGAGACGGCGAAGGCGCCGCAGGCATTGGCCCATGTCGCGGAGGTGGCATGGTCCTCTCCGGTGAGCCAGCCGCGCAGGAACCCGGACATGAAGGCGTCGCCCGCGCCGAGCACGTTATAGACCTCGATGGGGAAGCCCCGGCCGACGACGCCGTCCTCAAGATCGTCCGAGATCGGACCGTCATAGACGATGCAGCCCATGGCGCCGCGCTTCAGGACGATGGTGGCCGGCGAGACGGCGCGGATCGCCTTCAGCGAGGAGAGCACGTCGTCGGCGCCGGAGGCGATCATGATCTCCTCTTCCGTGCCGACGACGAGGTCGCAGTCCGGCAGCACGGTTTTCATGATGGCGGAGACGCGCTCGGACTTCACATAGCGCTCGAAGCCCTCGGCATGGCCGGCGAGACCCCAGAGATTCGGCCGGTAGTCGATGTCGAAGATGACCTTGCCGCCCGATTGCTTGGCGATACGGATCGCCTTGCGCTGGGCGGCTTCTGTGTTGGAACGGGAGAAATGCGTGCCGGAAACGAGGACGGCGCGGGAGGAGCGCACGAAGGCCTCGTCCACGTCGCCCTCGTCGAGCGCCATGTCGGCACAGTCCGTGCGCACGAAGATCATCGGCGAGACGCCTTCCGCCTCGATGGCGAGCAGCACGAGAGCGGTCAGCCGTTCCTTGTCGGTCCTGATGCCCTCCACATTCACGCCTTCCCGGGCCGATTGCTCGCGGATGAAGCGGCCCATCTGCTCGTCGCCGACGCGCGTGATGAGCGCGGACCGGAGGCCGAGCCGGGCGGTGCCGATGGCGATATTGGCGGGGCAGCCGCCGACGGACTTGGCGAAGGAAGCGGTGTCTTCGAGGCGGGTGCCGAGCTGCTGGCCGTAGAGGTCGACGGAGGAACGCCCGATGGTGATGACGTCGAGCGTCCTGTCCTGGTCCCGGTCAATGTTCGGCATGTCTTCCTCCCGGTCTTGCGGCGTCATGCGCGCCGCTCGGCATTGCGGGAAAATGAAACATCAATTCCATTATTCTGTCAATTCGGAATAAGTATTCCGTTCCTATTCCGCGACGTTCTGCGGTGCCGCCCGTTTCAGGCTGCGCCGCCGCTCGGCGATGGCGACGGGCAGCGCCATGGCAAGCGCCATCGATGCGGAGAGGGAGCGGAAGCCGGCATAGTCCGCTTCGGACACTTCCAGCCAATGCGTGGCGGAGGCGGCGAGCGGCGAGAAGACCGAATCGGTGATGGCGACGATCGGCACGCCGCGGGCGGCGAGTTCCTGCGCCTGGGTCAGGCTTTCGGCGGCATAGGGCGCGAAGCTGGCGGCGATCACCGCGTCCTTCTCCGTCGCGAACCCGGCGATTTCCGCGTCGATGCCGTTGGGCGAGGCGATGATCTGGTGGCGGATGCCGAGCTTGCCGAGGGCATAGGCGATATGTGCCGTCAGCGGGTAGGAGCGGCGCTTGGCGACGAGGTAGATCGTCTCGGCGCGGGCGAGCAGGTCGACGGATTTGGAGAAGGTTCGCCCGTCGACGCTGCCGGCAAGGCGCGAGAGGGACTGGCTCGCCGCGTTGATGAAGCCGGAGAGCAGTTCCGTGTCGCTGTCGGCGGAGGCGCCCGCCTCCAGCGACAGGAGGCGCTCCTCGTAGGAAAGCGTACGGTCGCGCAGCCGGGCACGAAAGACGTTCTGCAGGTCGGAAAAGCCCTCGTAGCCGAGGTGATGGGCAAGGCGCACGAGCGTGGAGGGCTGCACGTCCGCCGCCGCGGCGATGCTGGCGGCGGTGCCGAAGGCCATGTCGTCGGGATTGGAAAGCGCATAGGCGGCGACCTGCGCAAGCCGCTTGGGCATGGCCGCCTTTCGCTCTATGATGACGTTGCGCAGGCTGTCGAAATCACGCGGCACACGCACAAGGGCCGCTTCGCTGTTATCCATGGGTCCATCCTTTCCCTGCGGCCATTCTGCGACAAATGAAATAAATATTCCATATGGCTATGAAAGATAGTTCTCGTTCCAAATCTTTCCCGTTATGGATGACGCGGAGACGCCGGCCGGGCCGGCAAAGCGGATGGAGGAGATGTCATGAAGGCTCTGGGAGTAGGCTTGATCGGCACCGGCTATATGGGCAAGTGCCATGCGCTCGCCTGGAACAATGTCGCGGCCGTCTTCGGGGATGTCGAGCGGCCCCGCCTCGTCTTCCTCGCCGAGGCAAATGCGGAACTTGCCGCCGTCCGCGCCCGTGAATTCGGCTTTTCCCGCTCGACGGGCGACTGGCGCGAATTGCTCTCGGATCCGGCAGTCGACGTCATCTCCGTCACCACGCCGAACCAGTTTCATGCCGAGATGGCGATCGCCGCGCTCGAGGCCGGCAAGCACGTCTGGTGCGAAAAGCCGATGGCGACCTCGCTCGACGACGCCGAGCGCATGCTCGCCGCCCAGCGCTCCTCCGGCAAGGTGGCGGTCATGGGCTACAACTATATCCAGAACCCGGTGATGCGGCACATCCGCTCGCTCATCGACGAAGGGGCGATCGGCACGGTCAACCATGTCCGCATCGAGATGGACGAGGACTTCATGGCCGATCCCGAGGCGCCCTTCTACTGGAAGAGCGAGGCCGCTTCCGGTTATGGCGCGCTCGACGATTTCGCCGTGCATCCGCTCTCGCTTCTGTGGAGCCTTTTCGGCCATGTCGAGGCCGTCATCGCCTCGCTCGCCAAGCCCTATGCCGACCGGCCGCTGAAGGAGGGCGGACGCCGCACCGTGGAGAACCACGACATCGCCAGCGTCCTGATGCGCCTTCCCGCCGGCATTTCCGGCGTGCTGATGGCCAACCGCTCCGCCTGGGGGCGCAAGGGCCGCATCGCCCTCCAGGTCTACGGCTCGAAGGGCTCGATCCTCTACGACCAGGAGCGCATGAACGAATTCCAGCTCTACGCGACCGCAGGAAGGGCGGCCGAGCAGGGCTTTTCGACGATCCTGACGGCGCCGCACCACAAGCCCTACGACCGTTTCGTCCCGGCCCCCGGCCACGGCCTCGGCTTCAACGACCTCAAGGTCATCGAGTGCCGTGAACTGATCGCCGCCATCGCCGGCATGGCCACCCATTCCATCGACTTCAATCATGGCCTTCGCATCGAGAAGTCCGTGCACGCCATGGCGCAGTCCTTCCGCGAGGCGCGCTGGGTGGAGGTCTCCGACGCGTGAAAGAGCTTACGGCCATGTGGAGTGGGGATCTGACGGGCAGGTTCGGGCAGACTGGGGCTAGAGGCGACATTTCCATGTCGCACGAATTCGTCGTACAAGACGGACTGTTTCACCTGATTTTTGCGACTGAAAATCCTCAGCAAGATCAGCGATCTTGCGCAGAAGCTACCCCCCGCTATGTCACTTTTGCGATCGAAGCCATGAGGCGACCATTTTGATCTCGTTGGTAAGCACGCCGCCGCTATAGCTGTCCGGCAGGCGAGAGAGTTCTCCAACACTGTCCATCCCGGTCGAGAAATCCCCGCCGTGGTATGGGCCGACAACGAACGCGGTGCTTCCAACTAAATCCATTCGATTTAGAAAACGATCAGGCCAGCCCCAAAGCCATGGGGCCACGTTGAGCGGGACGAACACCA
>CBIMFD010000222.1:0-5775 GCA_966243085.1 uncultured Shinella sp. | reverse complement strand
GCCGTCGTCCGGCAAACGGCCGGCTGCTTCCCTCGCATCGGCAAGAAGCGCGGGCAGGCGCTCTACGACAATCGACCAGACGATGTCTGCGTCAAGATTGCCGTAGACATGGCGGATAACGTTGCCGAGGTCGCGAATTTGCCGCCATGGATGCTGCGGCAGCATGGCCTCGGCCTGCGCCCCCAGTTTCACCGCCGCCTCGGATATTCTGGACAGGCAACGTTCTGTGGCATCCCGCGTGCGCCGGTCCTTTGCGAACGAATCCCGATCCATGCCGGCGGTATAGTCCAGAATGGCCTCAGCATTTTCCGCGATATCGAGGAAACGGGTTTTGGGTCGGCTAGAAGGCAACGATCCGTTCCCGCTCGACATCCCGGCGCAAGCGATCTTTCTGGATCGGCTCGGGCAGGACATCGACGGCCCGCCCCGTGAAGCTTTCGATCATGTTCTTGAGATCGGCGAGAGCGCCGAAATAGCCGAAGCCCGATTGCCGCACCGGCTCCGACAGCTCGACCAGCACGTCGATGTCGGACTGGTTCGTGTGATCGCCTCGCGCCACCGATCCGAACAGCGAGACATGCTCCGCCCCCGCAGCCTCAAGTTCGGCGCGGTGTTCCAGCAATTTCGCGATGATCTCGTCCTTCGTCATGGCTTCATTCTACCATGACGGGCATCAGCCGTCGAGCGGCTCGGTGCCCTGGGGCTTGCCGGCGCGGTCGAGGCGGATCTTCTCGATGCGGTTCTCGGCGGCCGAGAGAAGCGTCTCGCAATGCTTCTTCAGCGCCTCGCCGCGCTCGTAGATCTCGATGGAGCGGTCGAGCGGCACGTCGCCGCGTTCGAGGGCCGCGACGATCTTTTCCAGTTCCTCCACGGCCTGCTCGAAGGAGAGGGCGGAGACGTCGGGGGCGGGTGCATTCATGGAGTCAGCCTCTCATCAGGCGAAAGATATGGGTGGCGGCGGATTCGGCGAGGCCCTCGAGGTCGTAGCCGCCTTCCAGCAGGCTGACCACCCGGTTGTTCGCCGATTTTTCGGAAAGGTCCATCAGCTTGCCCGTCGCCCAGTCGAAATCGTCGGCGACGAGGTTGATCTGCGCCAGCGGGTCGCGGTGATGGGCATCGAAGCCGGCGGAAATGATGATGAGGTCCGGCTTGAATTCGGCGACGCGCGGCAGCACGCGTGAGCGGAACGCCTCGCGGAAATGGTCGCTGCCGGTATCGGGCGAAAGCGGCGCGTTGACGATGTTGCCCGCGCCCGTCTCGTCCTTCGCGCCCGTGCCGGGATAGAGCGGCATCTGGTGCGTCGAGCAGAAGAGCACGGAGGGGTCGTCAAAGAAGATGTCCTGCGTGCCGTTGCCGTGATGCACGTCCCAGTCGACGATGGCGACGCGCTCGGCACCGTGCGCCTTCTGCGCGTGGCGGGCGGCGATGGCGGCATTGTTGAAGAAGCAGAAGCCCATCGCCTTCTCGCGCTCGGCATGGTGGCCCGGCGGGCGCGCGGCGACGAAAGCATTGTCCGCCTTGCCGGAAAAGACCGCATCGACCGCCGCAACCGCCCCGCCGATGCCCGTCAGCGCCGCCTGGAGGCTCGCGGGGCTCGCATGCGTATCAGCCTCGAAATGGTTGATGCCTTCTTCCGGGATTACGTCCATCACGGCGCGCAGGTGGCTTTCGGGATGGGCGAGCAGCACGAAATCCTCTTTCGCCTGCGGCGCGGTCTTGCGCGTCAGCGCGGCGAAGCGCTCGTGCTCCAGCGCAAGGTTCAGCGCGCGGATGCGGTCGGAGCGCTCCGGGTGACCCTCCGGCGTATGGTGCTCGAGGAAGATCGGGTTCTCGAAGAGAAACGTCGTCATGGCGGGAGGCTACCCATTGCAGTTGGCGAGGTCCACGGGAAATGGGCCGGTCCTTCCGCCTTTTCAACAGTCACGGCTCCAGAAGCAGCTTTCCCTTCCGCGCGGGGTCCTCCTGCCGGGCAAGGGCGGCGGCAAGGTCGGAAAGCGGGAAGATGCCATCGACGGTCGAGCCGAGCACGCCGGCGCGGATGCCGGAAAAACTGCGCGCGAAGGCCTCTTCTATGGCCACGCGCGGAGCCGAATGCACCCAGTTGCGCAGCCAGAGGAAGGAGAAGGCGACCGCCTGCCGCCGCGCCGAAACCAGTATTGGGTCGAGCTGCGCGCCGGACAGCGCGCCGTACTGGACGAAGGCGCCGCCGGGGCGAATTTGCCGGAAGAGTGCATCCCCCGCCGCCCCGCCGACGGCATCGAGCACCGCATCGAGCATCGGGGCGGACTGGACGGCGATCTCGCCGGAAAAGCCATCCCGCAGCCGCGCGGCCGAGGCGGGGCTGCGCACCAGCGCGACGGGCCGGAAGCCGGCGTCGGCCAGCAGCACCAGCAGCATCTTCCCGATGGCCGAGGCGGCGGCGGTGACGCCGACGCGCCGCCCGTCCGCCGCGCCGAAATGCGTGCTGACGGCCTCGACCAGCCGGAAGGCCGTCAGCGGGTTCACATAGGCCATGGCCGCCTGATCGTCCGGGAGATCATCCGGCACGGCAAAGCACCATTCGGCGGGGCGGACGAGATATTCCTGCCAGAGTCCGCTTGCGCCGATGGGCAGGACGCGCTGGCCGATGGAGAAGCGGGGGGCGGTTTGCGGCTCACCCCCCTCTGCCCTGCCGGGCATCTCCCCCTCAAGGGGGGAGATTGGATGGAGCTCCGTCTGGCCCCTCTCCGGCGTTGCAGTTTGAGTGGGGATCCCGCCTCCTGCCGATCTCCCCCCTTGTGGGGGAGATGGCCGGCAGGCCAGAGAGGGGTGCTCCTCGGCCACGCCTGTTCCCATCCGCACGATCTCCCCCACGCCCTCGAATCCGGGAACGAAGGGCAGGGTCGTGCGGCTGCGATAGGCGCCGGTCACGGGGATGAGGTCGGAAGGGTTGATCGCCGCGCGGCGGATGCGGATCTCCACCTCGCCGGGTCCGGGCGCGATGCGCTCCGCCTCTTCGATGCCGACCGCTTGCCGGGGCTCGCCGAACGCTCTAACAACGGCACGAAGCATGGTTTGACCCCGGGGCAGGACGTGGAACAGGCGGCAGACATCACGGTCGGCGAGGTCCGGATACCCTTCCGCGATATAGACATGCACGGCCATATGCACAATGCCGCCTACTACGCCCATGCCGAGGCGGCGGTGGCGGGCCTCTGGCGGCATCGCCCGCAGGGGAAGAACGACCCCGTCTATTTCGTCCGCAAATCCGGTTGCACCTTCCATCGCGGCCTGCGGCTGGACGATGTCGCCCGCTTCAAGGTCACCGTCACGCGCATCGGCGCGACGTCGCTCACCTTCGCCGTCGCGATCTCTTCGCAGGGCGCGCCGGTCGCGGACCTGGAGATCGTCTGGGTCGCCGTCGATCCCGCAACGCGCCAGCCCGTCAACGTGCCGCAGAAGGTGCGCGACTGGTTGAAGGCCTTCCTTTCCTGACGCCCTTCACACGCGCCGGAAGAGCGCGGCGATCCCCATGCCGCCGCCGATGCCCATCAGCGCAAGCCCTTCCGTGCCCGCCGGAGCTTCCCGCATCTGCGCGAAAAGCCGCGTGACGAGGATCGCGCCGGATGCGCCATAGGGATGGCCGAGCGCCAGCGCCCCGCCGTCGCGGTTGACGGATGCGGGATCGATGCCGAGCGCATCGAGGCTGGCGAGCACCTGCGCCGCGAAGGCCTCGTTGAACTCGACGAAGGGGATTTTCGCCGCTTGAAGGTCGGGATTGCGCGCGGCAAGCTTTTCCATGGCCGGCACGGGGCCGAGGCCGAGCAGGTTGGGATCGACCCCCGCCACCGCGCTGTCGACCACCTCCAGCAGCGGGGAAAGGCCGAGGGTGCGCGCCTCGGCCAGCGAGGTGACGAGCGCGACGGCCGCACCGTCGTTGACCGGGCAGGCATTGCCCGCCGTCACCGTGCCGTCCGGCCGGAAGACGGGCTTCAGCGCGGCGAGCCTTTCCAGCGAGGTGTTTTCGCGCGGGCACTCATCGCTGCGAATGTCCCCGACAGGCATGATCTCGCCGTCGAACCGCCCGGCGCGCTGCGCGGCGACGGCGCGGCGATGGCTTTCAAGCGCGAAGGCATCCTGCCGCGCGCGGGAGATGCCGGCGTGGGCGGCGACGTTTTCCGCCGCTATCCCCATGTCCGGGTCGCCCACCGAATCGGGCGCCATGCGGGCGCGGGGCACGGGCTCCGGCGTGCCGCCCGGTTCTGCCGGCGGGCGAAAGCGCAGATGCGCCCGGCTGGTGCTCTCGGTGCCGCCGGCAAGGTAGAAGCGGCCGGCCCCGGCCGCGACCAGCCGCGCGGCAAGGGCGATCGCCTCCAGACCCGAACCGCATTGCCGGTCCACCGTCATGCCGGGCACGGAAACGGGAAGGCCCGCCTCCAGCGCGGCAAGGCGTGCGAGGTTCCCGGCACTGTTGGCCGCATTGCCGAGGATAACGTCGTCGACGGCACCGGGGGCAAGCCCCGTCTCGGCAAGGATGCGGCGGATCAGCGGCGCGGCAAGGCTTGCCGGCTCGACGGCCGCAAGCGATCCGCCCTTGCGGCCGATGGGCGTGCGGAACGCCGCGGCAACGACGGGGATGCGCGCGGGATCAGAAAAGCCGTTCGAGCGCATCGCTGTCCTCCGCCACCCATTGCCGCACCGTCTTCGCCTCGACCTTGCCGGAGGGCGTGACCGGCAGGGCGCGGCAGAGCCACAGCCGGCGCGGCTGCTTGTAGCGCGGCAGAACGGCGTCCATCGCCGTCCTCAGCGCCGCTGCCGTAAGGCCCGGTTCCGCCGGCTCGACCACGGCGACGAGCTCGCTGCCGAGATCGGCATGGTCGAGGCCGAAGACATGGGCGGCCCGCACGCCGGCAAGGCCGGTCAGCGCCGCCTCCACCTCGGAGGGATAGATGTTGTTGCCGCCGGAGAGCACCATGCCGCCGGAGCGGCCGAGAAGATGCAGCGTGCCGTCCGCTTCGAGGAAGCCGAGGTCGCCCACCGTGGCGAGCGCGCCGAAGCGCGCCGGCTCCGCGCCGAGATAGCCGGTGGCGACGAGCGGGCTTTCGACGAAGATCGTCCCCGTCTCGCCGGCCGGCAGCGCCGCGCCCGCATCGTCACGAACCGAAAGCCGCACGCCCGGAAAGGCCCTGCCGACCGCGGTGGAGGAGGCGGTATCGCCCGGCGCGGTGACGGTGATGAAGCCGAGCTCCGATGCGCCGTAATATTCGCGCAATGCCGCCTTCGGGAAATGCGCCGCGCAAAGCGCATGGTCGGCCGCCGTCAGCTTGGCGCCGGCGATGGTGATGGCCGCGACGGTTTCCACCGGTGCACCCTCGCACAGCCGCCGCAGCATGGTGGGCACCAGCACGAGGCGGCGGATGCCCTCCGCCCGGATCGCCGTCCGTGCTTCCACGGCATCGAAATGCCGGGCGGAATGGAAGGTCGCACCGGCAAGCAGCGTCTCCGTCATGGCATAGAGCGCGAGGCCATGGGCGAGGGGGCCGGGGGCATAGGTGGCCGTGGCCGCATCGATGCCGAAGAACGGCGCGCCGCTCGCAAGGCTCACGCGCCAGGAGCGGCGGTCGCGGATGATGGGCTTCGGATCGGCCGTGGTGCCGGAGGTGAAGACGATGAGGAACGGCCCGTCGTCGTCCCCTTCCGGCAGCGAGCAGGGTGATCGCCCATGGCGTTCGGCGGGTGCCACCTGCCCCTTCTCCCCAGCGGGGAGAAGGTCGCGGCAGCGGGATGAGGGGGAGC
>CBIMFD010000221.1:0-5796 GCA_966243085.1 uncultured Shinella sp. | reverse complement strand
CGCGGCTCGATCGCCATGGCGCGGGCGAGCGCCACGCGCTGGCGCTGGCCGCCGGAAAGCTGGTTGGGGTAGCGTTTGCCGAGGCCGGAAAGGTGCACCATGTCGAGGAGTTTCTCGACGCGCCGGCGGATCTCCGCCTTCTGCGGGCGCTCGCCACGCGCCCGCACCCTCAGCCCGAAGGCGATGTTGTCGGCCACCGTCATGTGGCGGAAGAGCGCGTAGTGCTGGAAGACGAAACCGACATGGCGCTCCTGCACGCTCTTGTGCGAGGCGTCCTCCTCACCGAAGAAGATGCTGCCGCGCGTCGGCTGCTCCAGCCCGGCGATGAGGCGCAGAAGCGTGGTCTTGCCCGAGCCCGAAGGGCCGAGCAGCGCGATCAGCTCGCCCGAGCGGATGTCGAGCGAGACGTCGTTGAGCGCGGGGTAGCGGGCGAATTCCTTGCGGATGTTCCTGACACTGACGTCCATTGCGGGCGTGCCTTTCATTCAATGCTTGCGGCCGGCGGCGATCTCGGCGCCGTAGCGAAGTTCCAGAAGCGTCTTGACCACGAGCGTAACGAGCGCGAGCCCGGCCAGCAGCGAGGCCACCGCGAAGGCGGCGACGAAATTGTATTCGTTGTAGAGGATCTCCACATGCAGCGGCATGGTGTTGGTGAGGCCCCGGATACGGCCGGAGACCACCGAGACCGCGCCGAACTCGCCCATGGCGCGCGCGTTGCAGAGAAGCACCCCGTAGAGCAGCCCCCATTTGATGTTGGGCAGCGTGACATAGCGGAAGGTCTGCCAGCCGGATGCGCCGAGCGACAGCGCCGCCTCCTCGTCCCCCGTCCCCTGCTCCTGCATCAGCGGGATCAGCTCGCGCGCGACGAAGGGAAAGGTGACGAAGATCGTGGCGAGCACGATGCCCGGCACGGCGAAGAGGATCTCGATGCCGTGGCTCTTGAGCCACGGCCCGAGCATGCTTGCCGAGCCGAAGAGCAACACGTAAACGAGGCCGGAAATGACCGGAGAGACCGAGAACGGCAGGTCGATCAGCGTCGTGAGGAACGCCTTGCCCTTGAATTCGAACTTGGCGATGGCCCATGCGGCCGCCACGCCGAAGACGAGGTTGAGCGGCACGGCGATCACGGCGACGAGCAGGGTCAGGCGGATCGCGGCCAGCGTATCGGGATCGCCGAAGGCGGCCAGGAATTCGCCGACGCCCTTGCGGAAAGCCTCGATGAAGACGGCCGCCAGCGGCAGGATGAGGAAGAGCGCCAGGAAGAGGAAGGCGAGCGCCATCAGCGCGTATCGCGCAAGCGGCGCCTCGGTCGTCGGCGAGCTGAGGCGGCGAGATTCAGGCGCCATGACCGTACCTCCTGCGGCTCCAGGCCTGGATGAGGTTGATGACGAGCAGCATGACGAAGGCGAGCGCCAGCATGATCGTCGCGATGGCGGTCGCCGCCGCGTAGTTGAACTCCTCCAGCCGCACCACGATGAGGAGCGGCGCGATCTCCGAGACATAGGGAATGTTGCCGGCGATGAAGATCACCGAGCCGTATTCCCCGACGCCGCGGGCGAAGGCGAGCGCGAAGCCCGTCAGGATCGCCGGGGCAAGGCCGGGCAGCAGCACGCGGAAGACGGTCTGGAAGCGGTTCGCCCCGAGCGTGGCGGCGGCCTCCTCCACCTCCCGGTCGATCTCCTCCATAACCGGCTGCACGGTGCGCACCACGAAGGGCAGGCCGATGAAGACGAGCGCGATGACGATGCCGGTCGGATTGAACGCCGCCCTGATGCCGACGAGGCCGAGCAGCGAGCCGATCCAGCCGTTCGGCGCATAAAGCGCGGCAAGCGCGATGCCGGCCACCGCGGTCGGCAGGGCGAAGGGCAGATCGACGATCGCATCGACGATACGCCGGCCGGGAAACGTGTAGCGCACGATCACCCAGGCGACGACGACGCCGAAGACGACATTGATCAGCGCGGCGATGAAGGCCGTGCCGAAGGAGACCTTGAGGGCATGCAGCGTGCGCGCGTCGGCAAGGATGGCGAGGAACTCGGCGCCCGACAGCGAGGCGGAGCGCCAGACGAGGCCCGCGAGCGGGATGAGGATGATGAGCGTGAGGTAGGCGAGCGAAAAGCCGAGCGTCAATCCGAAACCCGGAATGACGCTCGGCTGCCTCAGTCGCCACCGCACGGAAACGGCGGCAGGTGTCGTCAAGGCTCTCAGTTCCCCGGCTTGTAGATCTGGTCGAAGACGCCGCCGTCGCCGAAGTGCTCGGGCTGGGCCTTGGCCCAGCCGCCGAAGATCGGGTCATCGATCGTCACCAGCTTAATATCGGGAAGCTGCTTCAGCAATTCCGGCTTGACGACCTCGCGCTTGGACGGGCGGTAGAAGTGCTTGGCCGCGATGTTCTGGCCTTCGTCCGAATAGAGATACTGGAGATAGGCCTCGGCCTGCTTGCGCGTGCCCTTGGCATCGACATTGGCGTCGACCACGGCGACCGGCGGCTCGGCGAGGATCGAGATCGGCGGGGCGACGATGTCGAAGGAATCGGCGCCGAATTCCGCGCCGGCAAGATAGGCCTCGTTCTCCCAGGCGAGCAGCACGTCGCCGATCTGGCGCTGGGCGAAGGTCGTCAGCGCGCCGCGCGCACCCGTGTCGAGCACCGGCGCCCGCTTGTAGAGTTCGCCGATATAGGCCTTGATCTTGTCCTGGTCGCCGGAAAATTCCTCGTTCGCCCAGGCCCAGGCAGCCAGATAGTTCCAGCGTGCGCCGCCCGAGGTCTTCGGGTTGGGCGTGACGATCTGCACGTCGCCCTTCACGAGGTCGCCCCAGTTGTGGATGCCCTTGGGATTGCCCTTGCGCACGAGGAACACTATGGTCGAGGTATAGGGCGCCGAATTGTTGGGAAGGCGCGTGCGCCAGTCCTTGGCGATCTTGCCGGTCTTCTCCACGATGGCGTTGATGTCGCTCTCAAGCGCCAGCGTCACCACGTCGGCCTCCAGCCCGTCGATCACCGCGCGGGCCTGCGCGCCGGAGCCGCCGTGCGACTGCTGCACCGTCACGTCCTCGCCGGTCTCCGTCTTCCAGTGCTTGGCAAAGGCCTCGTTGAAATCCTTGTAGAGTTCGCGCGTCGGGTCATAGGACACGTTGAGCAGCGTCGTCTCGGCAAATGCCGCCGAAACACCGCCGATTGCCAGCCCCAGACCGACGACCAGCGCCCCGAACCGTCTTGTCAGAATAGACATCACCAAACCTCCTGATCTCTGTCTCAGAGAAAACCTAGAGAATTAGTAGACTTAGTCAACAATAGCCCGGAAGTTCGCAAAACAGGTTCTCTTTCGGCCGCAAACCGGCAAAAGGCGCATCGCCGAAACCGCCCGCCGCGAAACGGAAACGGGGGACGACGGCGGAAAAGAGAGCATATTCGTCCGCGCAAGAATGCACCGGCGCCGCGATTGTTGCATGAAAATCCGATTGCATTTTGCAATCGGATTTGCCACAACAGATCTCCAAGCCGGGAGGTTGCCATGAAACCCGTTCTCTATGCCCATCCCTTTTCGAGCTACTGCCAGAAGGCGCTGACGGCGCTCTACGAAAACGGCACCGAATTTGAATACAGAATGCTCGACCACACAAAGCCCGACGTCATGGCCGAATTCGAGGCGCGCTGGCCGATCAAGCGCTTCCCGATTCTTGTCGACGGCGAGCGCACCATCGTGGAGGCGACGATCGTCATCGAATATCTCGCCCTCCACTATCCGGGGCCGGTGAAGCTGATCCCGGACGATCCGGATGCAGCCATCGAGGTGCGCATGCTCGACCGCTTCTTCGACAACTACATCTCCACGCCGCAGCAGCGAATCGTGTTCAACGCCATCCGCAAGGAAGAGGACCGCGACCCCCATGGCGACGAGGAAGCCCGCGCCATGCTGGAGCGCGCCTATGCCTGGCTCGACCGCCACATGGAGGGCCGGCAATGGGCGGCGGGCGAGACCTTCTCGCTTGCCGATTGCGGCGCCGGCCCCTTCCTCTTCTATGCGGACTGGACCCATGCCATCGACCCGGCCTTTCGCAACGTGCGCGCCTATCGTGAACGCCTGCTCGCCCGCCCCGCTTTCGCCCGTGCTGTCGAGGAGGGCCGGCCCTTCCGCAAGTTCTTCCCGCTCGGCGCGCCCGACCGCGACTAGCTTTCCGGCACCGGCGCGGCTCGACAGGCCCCGCCTTGCGTGTAAACATCCTTCCGGCAGTTGGCGGCAACCGCCCGCCAATCCAGGCGGTTCGGCGAACGCGAAAAGCCTCGGCGCAAGCCGAGGCCGCGGCGCCCCTTCCACCCATATCTTTCCGAAAACGACCGGAACAATTGCCGCCGGTGTCTGTTAGGTCGTCGTCAACGACGATCGGACGTGAT
The DNA here is from genome assembly GCA_966243085.1 of uncultured Shinella sp. Classification (GTDB taxonomy): domain Bacteria; phylum Pseudomonadota; class Alphaproteobacteria; order Rhizobiales; family Rhizobiaceae; genus Shinella. Next base: position 1,403 of record CBIMFD010000221.1, on the reverse strand, counting down.
TACACATGCCGGACCAATCCAAGCTCTTTCCCGACCACCGCAGGCTGTCGGGGGAACGCTACACGGTTGAGACCTTCCGCGCGGCCTACGGCCTGTCGCATGAGGAGGCCAAGCGCCTGTTCGACAAGTTCGGCCCTTCCAAGAGGGAACTGGACCTTCTGATGCGCGCCCGCAAGGACCCTCGGCAATTCCTGACGTTCTGAGGAGACGTACCATGACCAGCAAGAAGCCGCAGACGCCGCCGGAAAACGGCGCCAGCAAGGAAAAGGAAAACGAGGAGGCCGCCCGCGAGGAGGCTGAGCGCAAGCTCCGGCGCAAGCAGGCGACCGATCCGGCGCTGATGCCCATCGGCGATCCGGCGGGCGCCGCCTGACGGCAGAGGCCCCTCGCCCGCCTCAGGCCGCGGCCATCGCCTCCTGCGGCCTGGCCGCCGGACGGAAGGTCATGGCGATCAGGAAGGCGCCGATGCCGATCCCCCACGAGCCGACATAAAGCCAGGTATAGGTCGCGAACGTATCGTAGATCAGCCCGCCGGTGATCGGCCCGGTCGCCATGCCGAGACTGCCGGCCATGGCCGTACCGCCGATGACGGTGCCCATCAGCCGCAACGGGAAATTCTCCCGCGCGATTACCGCGTAGAGCGGCATCACCCCCGCATAGATGAAGCCGAAAAGGCCCGCGACCGCATAGAACGAGGCGAGCCCGCCGGCAAAGACATAGGCGAGCGCCCCGAAGGCCTGCGCCAGCAGTCCCAGCACGAGCACCTGCCGCGCGCCGAACCGGTCTCCGAGGATGCCGAAGACAATGCGCCCGCCCATGCCGGCCAGCCCCTCGACGCTGTAGATCGAGACGGCGGCGATCATCGGGATGCCGCAGGTGATGGCGTAGCTCACCGTATGGAAGATCGGCCCGGAATGGGTCGCGCAGCAGAAGAAGTTCGTCAGGCACAGGACGATGAACTGCGGCGAGCGCAGCACCTCGCGCGTCGACATGTCCCCGGACGCCTCGCTCGCGACGGCGGTCCCCTGCCCCGCGGCCTCAAGCGCGGGCGGGCGGCGGACGAGAAGCGAGACGGGGATCATCACCACGGCGACGACAAGCGCGATGACCTGCATCGACGTGCGCCAGTCATGGCCGGAGACGAGCCAGGCGGCAAAGGGCGCCATGGTCATCGGCGCCATGCCCATGCCGGCCGAGACGAGCGAGACGGCAAGGCTGCGATGGGTATCGAACCAGCCGGTGACGCACGCCATCATGGGCGCGAAGACGGCCGCGGCCGCCACGCCCACCAGAAGGCCGAAGGCGAGCTGGAAAATGAGCAGCGACGGCGCGATACTGGTCAGCGCAAGGCTTGCGGCAAGCAGCACCGAGCCCGTCAGCACGATGGGCCGCGGCCCCCAGCG
>CBIMFD010000220.1:0-5814 GCA_966243085.1 uncultured Shinella sp. | reverse complement strand
GTCGTCGACGGCGAGGTGCTGATCGACGCCGACATGAGCGAGCAGATCGACAATATGGAAGGCATGGACGTCGTCGCCATGGGGCCGGACGATATCCGCATCATCGTCGTTTCCGACGACAACCACTCCATCCTCCAGCGCAATCTGATGCTGGAGTTCCGGCTGAAGGAATAGCGTGTAGGGAGCGATGCTCCCCCCGGCTCAGGCCAGCTTCTCGACGCCCGGCATCGGACGCAGGCGGCTCATCAGGGCGCCGTAGGGCAGCAGCATGACGAGACCGACGAGGACCTTCACGGAGAAGTCGCCGATCGCCCAGGAAATCCAGCGCGGCGCCTCGGCGGTGAAGATGCCCAGCACCGGCGCCGAGGCGATGGCGAAATCGTCGTTCGGCCCGAAAAACGAGAAGAACGGCGCGAAGGAGAAGGAGAAGAAGATCGCCGTGTCGAGCACCGAGCCGATCAGCGAGGCGATCAGCGGCGCACGCCACCAGGCCTGCCGGCGCAGCCTGTTGAAGACCGAGATGTCGAGCAACTGGCCGGCAAGGAAGGCGGAGCCGGAGGCGATCGCGATGCGCGGCGTGGAGACCGCGACGGAAAAGACCACCGCCACGAGGAAGCCCGCCGCGACGACCCGGCGCGCCACGCGCGGCCCGAACTGGCGGTTGGTGAGATCGGTGACGAGGAAGGCGACCGGATAGGTGAAGGCGCCGTAGGTCAGGAGGTCGCCGAGCGCGATGCCGAACAGTTCGCCCGAAAGCGGATACTGCACCAGCACGTTGGAGGCGACGACCACGGCGGTCATCAGGAGGACGTAGACGAGGGTAATGCGGTTCGCGAGCATTTTTTTATCCTGGGTGATGCCACCAGTTGGAGGGACGGAAATGTAGGCAAAGCATCGAGGCCTGCCCGGAGCCCGGTCAAGCCTCGATGAAAACGATCCGGCTCAGGCCTGAAATCAGGCGGCGGCAGCGGTCTTCTTGGCGATCTGGCGGCGCAGCAGGCGGGCGCGCATCGACAGTTCGTTCTCTTCGGCCTTCAGCAGGAAGGCATCGAGGCCGCCGCGGTGCTCGACGGAGCGGAGCGCTGCAGCGGAAACGCGAAGACGGAAACGCTGGCCGAGGACGTCGGAGATCAGCGTGACATTGCACAGGTTCGGCAGGAACTTGCGCTTCGTCTTGTTGTTCGCGTGGCTCACATTGTTGCCCGACTGGACGCCCTTGCCGGTCAATTCGCAACTACGGGACATGGTACACCTATTTTTCTTGCGTTCGGGACAATACGTTTCCGGCACCGAAACCGGCCGCAGTCCGCCTGGCCTTTTTGGAAAGTCGCGGTTCTATAGTCACACTCACCGCTGGCGTCAAGCCAAACCTGTGCCCGCGCCGGAAATCAGTTGCCAAACCGCGTGATTCGTAGCCAATAACAGCATGGCCGGGATTTCTCCACGGCGTAGAATCGCCGCAATGGCAGGTTGGAGTATCCGGGCGGCGGAACATTGCCGCCGGAGCGGTTTGATGAGGTTCGCAAGGATGAACGCGCGGGGTTGGATTGCCGGTGCAGCCGTGTCGCTTGCCCTTGCCGCAGGCGCGGCGCCTGCCCTTTCGGCCGAGGTCGAGCACAGGACGGACTACAGCATCCGCCTTGCCGGCCTGCCGGTGGCCACGGCAAGCTTCAGTTCGCTCTTCAAGGGCAACCGTTACTCCATCTCCGGCAGCCTGCATTCGGCCGGTCTCGTCGACATCTTCGCCCGCACGCAGGGCACGACCAGCGTTTCCGGCATCGTCAGCCGCGACAGGCTGCGCGCCACTTCCTATTCGGTGACCTATCGCAGCGGCAAGCGCGGCCGGGCGATCGACGTCACCTTCCGCAACGGCAACGTCACCCATGCCTCCATGGTGCCGGCGCGCAACAAGCCGGCCAATTGGGTGCCCGTCTCCCGCGCCGACCTGCGCTCGGTGCTCGATCCCATTTCCGGCCTCATCATTCCCGCCGGCAGCCGCATCTGCCCCAAGACGCTGCCGATCTTCGACGGGGAATCACGCCTCGACCTCAGGCTGACCTCGAAGGGCACGAAATCCTTCGCTACCAAGGGCTTTGCGGGCGAAGTCGTGGTCTGCGGCATCCGCTTCATCCCGAAATCCGGCTACAAGAAGGGCCGTGAGGACGTCGAATACCTGCGCGGGCTGAGCACGATGGAAATCTGGTTTGCCAAGGCGGATGCGGCAAATGTATATGCTCCGGTCTATGTGAAGATTCCGACCAAGCTCGGCCCCGTCACCGTCTCGGCCACGCGCTTCGGCGGCTGATCCGGCTTCCGGTCGGCAGACCGGGTGGAGTGATCGGCCTTGAAGATGCGTGCAACCCTGATCGGCTTTTCGGCGATCCTCATGTGGGCGCTGCTCGCGCTCTTCACCGCGGCCTCGGGCAAGATGCCGCCGTTCCAGCTTTCCGCTGTCTGCTTCCTCATCGGCAGCCTGCCGGGCATCCTCGTCCTTCTCGCCCGTCCGCAGCGCGCCCGGCTGCTCCGCCAGCCGGCGAAAGTCTGGCTCACCGGCATCCTCGGCCTCTTCGGCTATCACTTCCTTTACTTCACGGCGTTACGCAACGCGCCGGCGGTAGAGGCAAGCCTGATCGCCTATCTCTGGCCGCTCCTCATCGTCACCGGCTCGGCGCTGCTGCCGGGCGAGACGTTGAAGTGGAACCATGTGGTCGGCACGCTGCTCGGCCTCGGCGGCACGGTGCTCATCGTCGGGCGCAACGGCTTTTCCTTCGACGACACCTATCTGATCGGCTACGGCGCGGCCTTTCTCTGCGCCTTCACCTGGGCCGGCTATTCGCTGATGACCCGGCGCTTCGAGGCCGTCTCGACGGACGTGGTGACGGGTTTCTGCCTCGCCACCTCCGTCCTTTCCCTCCTCTGCCACCTGATGCTGGAAACGACCGTGTGGCCAGGGACGGGCTTGGAGTGGCTCGCCGTCGCCGGTCTCGGCCTCCTGCCGGTGGGCGCGGCCTTCTATGCCTGGGACTTCGGCGTGAAGAACGGCGACATTCAGATCCTCGGCGCCGCGAGCTATGCCGCTCCGCTGCTTTCGACGCTCGTGCTCGTCGTCACCGGCTTTGCCGAACCGTCCTGGGGGATCGCCCTTGCCTGCCTCCTCGTCACGGGCGGCGCGGTGCTGGCCGCCCGCGACATGATCTTCCGCCGGCACTTGGTCGCGCCCGCCTGACGGTCAGAAGCGGTCCTTCCGGCCGCGGATCTCGGCAAAGACCTCCGCATCGCTCGCCGTCTCCATGCCGAGATGGCGGCGGATGGCCGGATCGCCGGCGCGCAGGAACGGGTTCGTCGCCTTTTCCAACCCTATGGTCGTAGGCGCGGTGAAGGCGCCGGCCGTCCGCAGGGCCTCGATCTCGGTGACGCGGGCAAGGAGGGCGGCGTTGTCCGGGTCGATGGTCCTGGCGAAACGCGCGTTCGACAGCGTATATTCGTGGCCGAAATAGACGGTCGTCTCCTCCGGCAGCGCGGCGAGCTTTTCGAGCGATTCCCACATCTGCGCCGGCGTGCCCTCGAAGACGCGCCCGCAGCCGAGCGCAAAGAGCGTGTCGGCCGCAAAGAGCAGCTTCTCCTCCGGCAGGTGAAAGCAGATATGGCCGAGCGTATGGCCCGGCGTCGCGATCACCTCGACGCGCCTTCCGGCGAAATCGAACACATCGCCGCCGTCCACCTTCCGGTCGATGCCCGGAATGGTCTCGCGCTTCGGCCCGATGATCGTCACGCCGAAACAGTCTTTCAGCGCGAGGTTCGCCTCGACATGATCGCCGTGGTGATGGGTCGTGAGGATATGGGTGAGCGTCCAGCCGCGCCGGGCGAGCGCGTCGAGGATCGGCTTTTCCTCCGGCGCGTCGATGCTCGCGGTCGCTCCCGAGACGGGATCGTGCAACAGCACGCCGAAATTGTCGCTGCGGCAGGCAAAAAGTTCGATTTCGAGCGGGGTCATGGGCAGTCCTCGTCATGTCGGGTCATCGGTCGAGGGCGAATGTAAGGCAACCGGCCTTGAAGTCCACCGGGCGGCCACTAACATGGGAGGCCATGCACACCGACATCGTCGACCTTCGCGAATTCTATCACTCCCCGCTCGGCCGCCTCGCCGACCATTCCATTGCCATGGCGCTCGCCTCGCTCTGGGCGCGCCTGCCGGACGAGCGGCTGGTGGGCCTCGGCTATGCCGTGCCCTATCTCGACCGTTTCCGCGCCGATACCGAGCGCACCTTCGCCTTCATGCCGGCCGGCCAGGGCGCCGTGAACTGGCCGCCCGGCGAGCCCTCCTCCACCGCCCTCGTCTTCGATGAGGAACTGCCGCTGCCGGATGCGTCGGTCGACCGGGTCCTGATGGTCCATTCGCTGGAATTTGCCGAGAACCCGCGCGAGACGATGAAGGAGCTCTGGCGGGTGCTGGCGCCGGGCGGCCGTCTCGTCATCGTCGTGCCGAACCGGCGCGGCGTCTGGGCGCGCATGGAGCATACGCCCTTCGGCTCGGGCCGGCCCTATTCGCGCGGCCAGCTCACCGCGCTGCTCCGCGAGACGAACTTCACGCCCGGTGCCAGCGCCGAGGCGCTGTTCTTCCCGCCCTCCAAGCTGCGGAGCGTCCAGAAGCTGCGCGGTGCTTTCGAGCGGCTGGGGCGCCTTCTCTGGCCGATGTTCTCCGGCGTCATCGTCGTGGAGGCCCAGAAGCGGCTCTACCAGGGCCTGCCCGTCGCCGCCCGCGCCTCGCGCCGCGTCTTCGTGCCGGTGATCGCCCCGCAGGGCGTGCCCACGACCCGCGAGCGCGCCCTTCGCTGAAACCCTCGACAAATGAGGGCCTGCCCGCTAGAGCGGACGGGAAAACGGCAGAAGGCGACAGGCATGAGCGACGGACATTTCGACAGGATCACCTTGATCGGCATCGGCCTCATCGGCTCCTCCATCGCCCGCGCGGTCAGGGCCAAGCGTCTTGCGAAGACCGTCACCATTTCGAGCCGCAGCCAGGAGACGCTGGACCGCGCCCGCGAACTCGACCTCGGCACCGACTATGTGCTCGACGCCGGCAAGGCGGTTGAGGGAGCGGACCTCGTCGTCGTCTCGGTGCCCGTCGGTGCCTCGGGCAAGGTGGCCGAGGAGATCGCCCCGCATCTGAAATCCGGCGCCATCGTCACCGATGTCGGCTCCACCAAGGCCTCGGTCGTCGCGCAGATGCTGCCGCATATGCCGAAGGACGTGCATTTCATTCCCGGCCATCCGCTGGCCGGCACGGAGCATTCCGGCCCGGACGCGGGCTTTGCCGAGCTTTTCCAGGGCCGCTGGTGCATCCTGACGCCGGTGCACGGCACCGACAAGGACGCCAAGCGCAGGCTCGCTGCCTTCTGGGAGGCGCTCGGCTCCAAGGTCGACGAGATGGACACCGAGCACCACGACAAGGTGCTCGCCATCGTCTCGCACCTGCCGCACATCATCGCCTACAACATCGTCGGCACGGCCGACGACCTGGAGACGGTGACCGAATCGGAAGTCATCAAATATTCGGCGTCCGGCTTCCGCGACTTCACGCGCCTTGCCGCCTCCGATCCGACCATGTGGCGCGACGTGTGCCTGCACAACAAGGACGCGATCCTGGAGATGCTGGCGCGCTTTTCCGAGGACCTTGCCTACCTGCAACGCGCCATCCGCTGGGGCGACGGCGAAAAGCTCTTCGACCTCTTCACGCGCACCCGCGCCATCCGCCGCTCGATCATCGACGCCGGCCAGGACACATCCGCGCCGAACTTCGGCCGTCCGGTCGCC
>CBIMFD010000219.1:0-5834 GCA_966243085.1 uncultured Shinella sp. | reverse complement strand
CCCGCAAGCGGGGAGAAGGTGCCGGCAGGCGGATGAGGGGCTCGGCAAATCCGTCGACGCTCAGTCCATCACGTCCTCGGCGGCGGCCTTCTGGTCGTTGGTCTTTTCGTCGAGCAGAACCTCGACATCCGTGTTGACACCGGACTGCACGGAGAAATCGCGCTGGTAGATCTTGTTCTTGTTGCGGGCGACGGCGATGTAGCTGCCTTCCGCAAGGACGAGCGTGGGGAAGGCGCCGACGCTTTCGCTGACGGTATCGCCCGAGGCGGTGAGGATAGACCAGGCCGTGTCGGCGATCGCCTCGCCGCCCGGCTCGGAGACGAGCTTCAGCGTGAGCTTTGCGGCGCGGTGCTGGATCGTCGCGCGGGTGAGCTTGCCGGCTTCCACCTGGATATCGGCGCGGATCACCGCATTTACCGTGCCGTAGTCGGAAACGACGTGATAGGTGCCGGCGTTGAGCCGCACGACGGAATTCGCCTTGACGTTATCGACGACGAGGTTGCGCTCGCCATCCTCGCGCACTTCGGCGGCATAGATGGAAAAGCTCAGTTCCTTCGGGGGAATGCGCACGTCGGCGCCGGAAACGGCGTTCAGCATGATGCCGCCGGCATCGAGCACCATGACCTGCTTGTCGACGCTGCCGGATTCGGGAACGACCAGCTTCTTCGTCGCACCGGCGCGGCCGAAGGCGACGTTGACGAAATATTCGCCCGGCACGAGCTGGAAGGCGGCCGAGCCGCCCTCTGAGGTCGCCAGAAGCGGCAGCTTGCCGTCGGCGGCCGGGATGGGCGAGAAGACGCGCCAGGTCAGGCCATGCTGCATCGGCCGGCCGTCCTTCGTCAGGAGCGCCTCGCAGGTGATGTCCTTGAGGTTCTTCGCCGTCGCCTCGCCGGTGATGATCGGGTTGAAGGAGGTGAGCTTGCCGCCCTTCAGCGGCGTCTGGATCTGCGAGAAGCTCTCCAGCGGATCCTGCGCGCGCACCGGCGCGAACGATGAGGCGAGGCTCGCCACGGCGAAGCTAACTGCAACGGCGTATCGAATCGGCATGCGCATGGAACGGTTGACTTCCTGACGGTATGGGGCCACTTGAAGACCCGGCTAATGGCATTTTCAAGGCCGCGTTCGCGGGCCAAGATATTGGAACTCCCTCCCGATGAAAACCGAAATCAAGCTGATCGATTATCTTTCGACCCGCCGGTCGATCCCTGCCTTCCAGATGAGCGGGCCCGGCCCGTCGAAGGGCGAGGTCGAGGATATACTGAAACTCGCTTCGCGCGTTCCGGACCACGGCAAGCTCGCCCCGTGGCGCTTCGTCGTCTATCGCGGCGCCGAGCGCCAGCGCATCAGCGAGGAAATGGCGAAGATCGCGATGGCCGACAGGCCGGACCTTTCGGACGAGATGGTGAAGGTGGAGAACACGCGGCTCACCCGCGCGCCGGTGGTGGTTGCCGTCGTCAGCCGCGCGGCGCCGCATGTGAAAATCCCCGAATGGGAGCAGTTGATGTCGGCCGGCGCCGTCTGCCTCAACCTCGTCATGGCGGCCAATGCCCATGGCTATGCCTCGAACTGGCTGACGGAATGGTACGCCTATGACCGGCGCGCCTATCCGATCCTCGGCGTGAACGAGGGGGAGCGGATCGCCGGCTTCGTCCATATCGGCACACCCACCGTGCCGCCGACGGAGCGCCCGCGGCCGGAGCTTTCGGAGATCGTCACATGGGTGGGCGATGACGCCTGACGCGCTGTTCTACGAGACGGCGGAAAACGCCCACGGCCTGAAGCACGATCCTTTCAAGGCGATCGTCGCGCCGCGGCCGATCGGCTGGATCGGCACGAAGGCGGCGGACGGGCGGCTGAACCTTTCGCCCTATTCCTTCTTCAACGCCGTCAGCGACACGCCGAAGCTCGTGATGTTCTCCTCCTCGGGGCACAAGGACAGCGTGACGAATATCGAGGAAACCGGCGTCTTCACCTGCTCGCTGGCAAGCCGCGACCTTGCGGAGAAGATGAATGCGAGCTCGATCGCCGTGCCGCGCGGCGTCGACGAGTTCGCCATCGCGGCGCTGACGCCCGTGTCCGGCCGCCTCGTCGATGCCCCCTATGTGGGCGAGGCCCATGCCGCGCTCGAATGCCGGGCGACGCAGATCCTGCGGCCGCTCGACCTCGACGGGCGCGAATCGGATAGCTGGGTGGTGTTCGGCCAGGTCCTCGGCATCCATATAGGCACCGAAATCCTTCGTGACGGAATGATCGACATGGCCGCCGCCCGCCCGCTCGGCCGCATGGGCTACATGGACTACTGCGACGGCGGCAGCGACGTCTTCGCGATGATGCGGCCGAAGGTAGGGTGAACCATCCGGCCGACAGACGGTTAACGGACATGGTGAACCAATCTTAAACACTTTGCCGCTAGCCTCCTGCCATAGTCGTCGTGCAGGCGTTTGGGGCTTCCGTTGATCGTTCATGCATTTCTTCGTTGGGTGGAGACCGCCAGGGCAGCGGACAGGGCCAAGGCGGCGAGCGTGCTGGCGCGGGCCTATGCGCGCTCGCGGATCGCGCCCGACGACCGGCGCGCCGCCGAAATGGCGATGATCTTCCTGCTCGACGATCCGACGCCGAAGGTGCGGCTTGCCCTTGCCGAGGCGCTGGCCGACTGCGAGGACGCGCCACGCGCCGTCATCCTGCCGCTTGCCGAGGACCAGCCGGAAATCGCCGCCCATGTCATCCTGCGCTCGCAGCTCCTCACGGATGCTGACCTCGTCGATCTCGCCGCCAAGGGCAGCGATGTGACGCGCATGCTGATCGCCCACCGTCCCACTCTCTCGCGGCCGGTCTCGGCGGCGCTCTCAGAAGTGGGCGATGTGCCGGACGTGCTGGCGCTGCTCGAAAACGAGGGCGCGGCCTTCTCCCGCCGCAGCCTGTCGCGCATTGCCGACCGGCTCGGCGACGACGCGGAAATCCGCGCGCTGCTGCTCGACCGGGAAGACCTGCCGAGCGATGCGCGCCAGGCGCTGGTCGAGAAGATCGGCACGGCGCTTGCCGGTTTCGGCCTCATCCAGGCCGCCGTCGGCACGGGCCGCGTCGAACGCATAACGCGGGAAGCCTGCGACGTCGCGACGATCGGCATGGCAGGCGATGTCACGGCGGCGGAAATGCCGTCGCTCGTCGAGCATCTGCGCCTTGCCGGGCGGCTGACGCCGGTTTTCCTGCTCCATGCGCTCTGCACCGGCCGGGTGGAATTCTTCGCCGCGGCGATCACCAATCTTTCCGGCCAGGCGGAGCGGCGCGTGCGCTCCATCCTCTCGCACGGCCGGGAGGCGGCCGTACGCGCGCTCTACGAGACCGCCGGCCTCGGCCGCGACATCAGCGCACTCTTTGCCGAGGCGACGATGCTTTGGCGCAGCGAAGCGAAGGAGGAGGACGGCATGCTCTCCGTCTCCGAGCGCCTCCTGTCGCGCACCCGCGCGGCGGGCAATACTTCATGCCAGTCGATGCTGGAACTGGTCGAACGCCTCGTCATCGCCGAGCAGCGCCAGACGGCGCGCAGCTATGCGCTGATCGCCACGCGGGAAGCCGCCTAGTCGGCGAAACGCTTCATGACCCAGCTATAGCCGTCCTCGGCATAGCGCACGGGCGTGGTGACTGCCTTCCTGAGGGCTGCGGCGTCGGGGATGGCGCGCTTGACGAAGCCGAGCGTGCGGGCGGCCAGACTCTGCCGGGCTTCGGCGGTTTCCGGTGGAATTTCGGCTTCGGCGGGCTTTGTATCGGGGGCGGGGTCGATCTCTTCGGCCGTCATGCGGTTGCCGGCCGTTTCGCAGACGGCGACGATCACCGGGTAGTTCTTGTCCTGATTCTTGTTGATCCAGGTCTCGGCCTGCGCATCGCAGAGCGCAACGGTCTGCCAGCTCCTGTCGACCGTCTCGATATAGTGGCACTGAGTCGCGCTGTCGTCGCAGCCCATGATCGTCATGAGGATGAGAGCAGCTTTCATGACCGTCCTTTCCGCCGTGGTTCGAGCCGGTTACAGGCCGGTATTGCTGCGAAAATAAGGCGCGGCATCCTCAGATATCGAGGTTGTCGGCGAAGACGGCGCGATCCTGGATGAAGCGGAAGCGGGCTTCCGGCTTGGTGCCCATCAGGTCGTCGACCGCCGTGCGCGTGCCCTCGAAATCGACGTCGTCGACCTCCACCTTCAGGAGCGTCCGCTTGGCGGGGTCCATCGTCGTTTCCTTGAGCTGGGCCGGCAGCATCTCGCCGAGGCCCTTGAAGCGGCCGATTTCCACCTTTCCGCGGCCGTTGAATTCGGTGCGCATCAGCTCCTCGCGGTGGAGGTCGTCGCGCGCATAGAGCGTCTTGCCGCCCTGGCTGATGCGGTAGAGCGGCGGCACGGCCAGATAAAGGTGGCCGCCGCGGATGAGGTCCGGCATCTCCTGGTAGAAGAAGGTGATGAGAAGCGAGGCGATATGCGCGCCGTCGACGTCGGCGTCGGTCATGACGATGACGCGCTCGTAACGCAGGTCCTCCTCGCGGTATTTCGAGCGTGTGCCGCAGCCGAGCGCCTGCACCAGATCGGAGATCTGCTGGTTGGCGCCGAGCTTTTCGCGGCCGGCGCTGGCGACGTTGAGGATTTTTCCGCGCAGGGGAAGGATCGCCTGATTGGCGCGGTTGCGCGCCTGCTTGGCCGAGCCGCCGGCCGAATCGCCTTCCACGATGAAGAGTTCGGCGCCCTCGGCCGAGTTTTGCGAGCAATCGGCGAGCTTGCCGGGCAGGCGCAGCTTGCGCACGGCGGTCTTGCGGGAAACTTCCTTTTCCTTGCGGCGGCGTAGGCGCTCCTCCGCGCGCTCGATCACCCAGTCGAGCAGCTTGGCCGCCTCCGCCGGATTGTCGGCAAGATAGTGGTCGAAGGGGTCGCGCAGCGCGTTCTCGACGATGCGCTGGGCTTCGACGGTCGCGAGCTTGTCCTTCGTCTGGCCGACGAATTCCGGCTCGCGGATGAAGACGGAGAGCATGCCGACCGCCGAGATCATCACGTCGTCGGTGGTGATCGCCGCGGCGCGCTTGTTCTGCGTCAGCTCGGCATAGTTCTTGAGGCCCTTGGTAAGGGCGATCCTGAGGCCCGCCTCGTGCGTGCCGCCGTCGGCCGTCGGGATGGTGTTGCAATAGGAATGGATCAGCGAATCGCCGCCGTACCAGGTGACGGCCCATTCCAGCGAGCCGTGGCCGCCGGACTTCTCGCTCTTGCCGGCGAATATCTCGCGGGTGACGGTGTATTCCTTGCCGAGGGTGGCCTGCAGATAGTCCTTCAGGCCACCCGGGAAATGGAAAACCGCTTTTTCAGGCGTGTCGGAACCTTCCGGCAGGAGGGACGGATCGCAGCTCCAGCGGATTTCCACGCCGCCGAAGAGATAGGCCTTCGAGCGGGCCATGCGGAAGACGCGGCCCGGATCGAAACGAGCATGGGCGCCGAAGATCTCCGGGTCCGGATGGAAGCGCACCTTCGTGCCGCGGCGGTTATGCACGTCGCCGAGTTCTTCCAGCGGTGCGACCGGCTTGCCGCGCGAGAAACGCTGGCGATAGAGCTTGCGATTGCGGGCGACCTCGACCTCGAGATGATCGGAGAGGGCATTGACGACCGAGACGCCGACGCCGTGGAGACCGCCGGAGGTCTCGTAGGCCTTGCCGTCGAACTTGCCGCCGGCATGAAGGACGGTGAGGATGACTTCCAGCGTGGACTTGCCCGGCATCTGCGGGTGGTTCTCCACCGGGATGCCGCGGCCGTTGTCGGTGACGGTAAGGAAGCCTTCGGCGTCGAGGCTCACCTCGATGAAATTGGC
>CBIMFD010000218.1:0-5842 GCA_966243085.1 uncultured Shinella sp. | reverse complement strand
GAAAACCATCAGAGCGCGCCCGAGGTCTGGATCAAGGTCCACAAGCGCGGTTCGGGCCTCGCGTCGATCACGCCCGAGGAGGCGATCGAGGCGGTGCTGTGCTGGGGCTGGATCGACGGCATCCGCAAGGGGTTCGATCAGACGAGCTTTCTCCAGCGCTACACTCCGCGTACGAAGCGCAGCGTCTGGAGCAAGAAGAACGTCGGGACCGTCGGCCGGCTGATCGAAAGCGGCCGCATGACCGAACACGGGCTGAAGCAGGTGGAGGCCGCCAAGGCGGACGGACGCTGGGACAGGGCCTATGGCAGCGGCAAGGGTCTCGAGATCCCGCCGGACCTCCAGGCCGCCATCGATGCGGAACCGGCGGCAAAGGACATGCTCGGCAGGCTCACCGAGCAGAATCGCTTCGCCCTTGCCTTCCGCGTCCACAACCTCAAGACCGAAGCCGCCCGCAAGCGGAAGATCGAAGCCTTCGTGGACATGCTCAAGCGCGGCGAGACAATCCACCCGCAGAAGCCGAAATCATCCTAGCTCGACTGGCCGGCGAGCCAGTTGTGCCAGTCGGCCTCGCTGCCCGAGAAGACGTTGAGGTCGATGCGGCCGGAAACGCCGTGCGAGAGGCCCGATCCCGAATATTGCCAGAACAGCCAGCGCCGCTTGGAATAGCGCTTCGAGGGGTGGACGGCCACGGAGCGCACCCAGAACGGATAGTCCTTCAGTTCACCTTCCAGGTTATCCTCGTAGAAATCGGGCGAGGTATAGATGATCGGGCGCTTGCCGTAGTGACGCTCGAGCTTGTCGAGGAAAACCTGCATCTTCTCCAGCACACGGGCGCGCGACGGCCGTTTCTTGCAGGTCGAATCGCCGTTCCATTCGACGTCGATGACCGGCGGCAGCGCATCGGGATCGCGCGGCACGTTGCGGATGAACCAGTCCGCCTGCTCGCCGGCGGTGCGGCACCAGTAGAAGAAGTGATAAGCGCCGCGGCGGATGCCCGCCTGCTTCGTCAGCCGCCAGTTGGTCTGGAACATCGGGTCGAGATGATCGCCGCCGTCCGTCGCCTTGATGAAGGCGAAATTGGCGCCCTGCGTGCGCAGCTTCATCCAGTCGATGTCGCCCTGCCAGCGTGAGACGTCGACCCCATGCACCTGATAGTGCCGCGGCGCGCGCTTGCCGAAATTGATGGGATGGGCGTCACGGAACTGCTGGCTGTAGATGCGCGAACGCTTGCGTGAACGGCCCTTGGAAGACGGCTCCTCACCCGTGATCGCCTGGGATGGCCGCTCCAGTGGGATCGCCATCTGCTGGGTCACCGCCTCGAAGACGTGGGTTTCCGGCACCGGACCGGCCCAGGCGAGGATTTCCTGCGCGTCGTCCGCCTTCACCTGGCTTTCGCCGACCGCCACTTCCGGCACCGGCCCGCCGCCCCTGGTGACGGAGCCCGTCGTCTCGACGGAGGGTTTGATCGCGAGCACTGTCTCCGGGCTCGTGCTCGAAGCGCAGCCTGCAAGGAAGACGCAGCCGGCAAGGGCCGCCGTAAGGACCGAAAGACGCATGGGCACTCGCACGCAATACAAACCGAAGCCCGCCCGCTCGACACGGAAACGGAATTACTAACGGAAGATTACCGCGAAATGTTAAATGCAACGTTTACGGCCGACTGTGTCCTTTCAATCACTTAGCACTGGCGGCTCACACCGGCACGTAACCGATACCCTTCGCCTCGATCTCCTCGAGGGATTCCTCGTAGCCCGCATCCGCATAGCGGATGACACCGAGGGCGGTGTCGTTGGTCAGCGCGTGATCCAACCGCTCGGCAGCGGCCGGCGTGCCGTCGGCGACCAGCGTCACGCCGCAGCTCGTCATGTAGCCGGCATAGCCGCCCCCGCCGGAATGGACGACGACAAGATCGGCCATGGAGGAGGAGAGCAGCATGGCATCGAGCAGCGGCCAGTCGGCGATGGCGTCCGAGCCGTCCTTCATGCGCTCCGTCATGATGTTGGGATGGGCCATGGCGCCGGCGTCGAGATGGTCGCGCGAGAAGGCGACCGGCCCCTTCAGTTCGCCGTCCGCCACGAGCCGGTTGACCGCCAGCGCCAGCGCCGTGCGCTCCCCGTGGCCCAGCCAGGCGATGCGTGCCGGCAGGCCCTCGAAGGGGATGTTCTCGCGGGCAAGGCGGATCCAGTTGGTGACGATCCGGTTGTCCGGGAACATCTCCAGCACCAGATCGTCGATGCGCGCGATGTCGCTCTCCTCGCCGGACAGCGCCATCCAGCGAAACGGTCCGATGGCCCGCGCGAAGAGCGGACGCAGATAGGCTTCGGTGAAGATCGGGATGTCGAAGGCGGTGGCAACGCCCCCTTCCCGCGCCTGCGTGCGGATGAGGTTGCCGTTGTCGAAGACCTCGGCGCCCCTCTTCTGGAATTCCAGCATGGCGGAGACATGCTCGACGATGGAGGCCCGGCTTGCCGCCATCAACTGCCCCTGCCCGTCGTCGCGCAGGCCCTTCACCTGATCGAGGCTCATGCCCTTCGGCACATAGCCGTAGACGAGGTCGTGCGCCGAGGTCTGATCGGTGACGATGTCCGGCACGATGCCGCGTCGGGCGATCTCCGGATAGACCTCCGCCGCATTGCCGACGAGGCCGATGGAGGTGGCGCGCTTTTCCCTCACGGCGTCCCCGATCATGGCGAGCGCCGTGTCGAGGTCGGGCGCGACATGCTCCAGATAGCCGACGGCCTTGCGCTTGGCGGCGCGCTCCGGGTCGATGTCGACGCAGAGGATCGCCGCGCCCGCCATGCGGCCGGCAAGCGGCTGCGCCCCGCCCATGCCGCCGAGGCCGGCCGTCAGGACGAAGCGCCCGGCAAGGCTGCCGCCGAAGCGTTTTTCCGCGATCCGCATGAAGATCTCGTAGGTGCCCTGGATGACGCCCTGGCTGCCGATATACTGCCAGGCGCCGGCCGTCAGCCCGCCCCAGCAGATCAGCCCCTTGCGCTGGAGCTCGTAGAAGACCTCCGCCTTCGCCCATTGCCCGACGATGTTGCAGTTGGCCATGATGACGAGCGGGGCCTTCGCATGGGTCTTGAGGAGACCGACCGGCTTGCCCGACTGGATGAGCAGCGTCTGGTCCTCGTCCATTTCGCTCAAGGCCTTGACGATGGCCCGGTGCGAGGCCCAGTTGCGCGCCGCCTTGCCGAGCGCGGCGTAGACGACGAGATTGTCGGGGTCCTCGCCGACCGACAGCACGTTCTCGAGGAGCCGCAAGAGCCCCTCCTGCCGCCAGCCCTTCGCCCGCAGATCCGGGCCGCCGGGAATGGGATAGTTCGGATGCCGGGGGTTGGGCTTGGGCATGGGTGTCTCCTCAGATTGGTTGTGCCGGGAGGCTCACCCCCCTCTGTCCTGCCGGGCATCCCCCACAAGGGGGGATGCCCGGCAGGACAGAGGGGGGTATCACACCCGTCCCTTCAAACGACCGTCTCCAGCGCATACCGTGCCAGCTCGATCCCCATCGCCTTCTCCACCGGGGGATAGACCGAGGGATCGAGCACGCTCGAAGCCAGCGGGATGACCGTCTTCGGCACATGCAGCACGAAGACCCTCATGCCGACCTCCAGTTGCCCGACGCTCAGCGGCTCGCCCTCGGGCGAGAGCGTGGTGATGACGTCCGGGAAGGTGGCGAGACGCTCGCCGCCGGCGGACTCCACCGCCATATATTCGTTCATCACATGCAGCACCGCCGCCTTGCCGCCCGTGCCGAGCGTCACCGTGCCGATGTCGAAGGCCTCGTTGGTATAGGCGACGGCCTTGCCGGTGATCGTGCCCTCCGCGAGGATCGCCCCGCCCGTCGTCTTCACGATGGCGTCGATGATCGCCGAGCCGCCCCTCGCCTCCGCCGCGATGATCGCCTCTCCGAGTGTGAGCGCCAGCGAAATGCCGCCGAGCGCGGCGTTCCGGCGCACATAGGAGGCGCGCAGCGGATTGCGGCAGGAGGCGATGAAGCCGCCGGACATGTCGGAGGCGGTGCGCAGGATCGGCGAGACCTTCGCCGTCGCGCCGCGCACGACGAGCTCGATATAGCGGTTCTCCTCGCGGTTGCCGCCGACGGCCGTCTGGATCATCTGTTCCGGCGAGCCGGCCATTCCGATAGAGCCCATGTCGCCGGTCGGATGCGCGCGCATGTCGCCGACGGCGTCCAGCACCTTCGTGCCGAGGATGGCCGAGGGCAGCCAGCCGTTCAGTGTCGAGGACCGGCCGTTCTGCCCAACCATCAGCGCGGAGACTTTCTCGCCTAGCGCCTTCTGCAGAAGCTCCACCGCCTTGACATAATCGACGCCGCGCATCTCCCAGGGCGTGGTGGAGGCCGGCGCGCCGATGGCGGCCGCCGTCGCCACCCAGTCCCGGTCGTCGAGCTCGTCGATCGAGATCAGCTCCGGCTTGCCGATGGAGACCGCGGCATAACCGAGCATGCGGCCGTGATCCGCCCAGCCGCCGCCGCCGGCGGCATAGACCGAGCCGCCCCTGACCGCCGCCTCGACGTCTTTTTCCTTTAGAATCCGGCCCATCAGGCGCCCTCCTGAATCAATGTCTCATCAAGCTGAATCACCGCGTTAAAAAGCACCGCCGCGCCGAGCGCGATGTCGTCGATCTCGGCGAACTCCTCCGGCGCATGGCTGCGCCCGCCGAGGCACGGCACGAAGATCATCGCCGCCCGCGTCACCTTCGCCATGAAGGCCGTGTCGTGCCCCGCGCCGGAGGCCATGCGCCGGTGGCGCGCGCCGACGGCCTCGCAGGCGGCGTCCAGCACGTCGAGCACCAACGGATCGCCCGGCGTCGGCATGTTGTCCGAGATGCGCCGCGGCGGAGCGATGACGGTGCCCGTCTCGCGCGCGACCTCCTCGGCCAATCGGCCCACCGAGGCCGCGAAATTCTCCATCGCCGGGCGCTCTTCCGCCCGCGCGTCGATCAGCAGCCGCGCGCGGGAAGGCACGACATTGGCGGCATTCGGCTCGACGGAGAATTCGCCCACCGTCGCCGTGAAATGCCCCGGTCCTTCCGAGAGCGACGTCGCCAGCGCCTCGATGCCCGTCACCAGCCTTGCCGCCGCCGCCAGCGCATCGGCGCGCCGTCCCATCGGCGTCGTGCCGGCATGATCCGCCCGACCCTCGACGATGATCTCGATGCGCGTGATCCCGGCAATCGCCGTCACGACGCCGATATCGAGCTTCCCGCTCTCCAGAACCGGTCCCTGCTCGATATGCAGTTCCAGAAAGGCCGCGATATCCCTGCGCGCCTCGGCGGCCATGCACGCCGGATCGCCGCCGGCCTCGCGGATGCCCTGCTCTAGCGTCAGCCCGTTGCTCTCGCGGGAAAGCCAGTCTTGCGGCAGCACGCCGGCCATGCCGCGGCTGCCGATGCAGGAGACGCCGAAGATCGACACTTCCTCCGCGAGGAAATCGACGACCTCCAGGTCGTGGTCGAGCGCAATCCCCTTGTCGGCGAGCGCCCGCGCCACCTCCAGCGCCACCGCAACGCCGGCGATGCCGTCATAGCGCCCGCCGTCCGGCACCGTATCGGAATGGGAGCCCAGCATGATCGTGCCGGAGCCGGGTTTGCGGCCCGGCCGGCGGCCGATCAGGTTGCCCGCCGCGTCGATGCGCGTTTCGAGCCCAGCGGCCCGGAATTTTTCCAGAAGAAAATCCCGCCCTGCCGGGAACAGGGCGGTAAAGGCACGCCGCGTATAGGGCCGGCCGGGCTCGGTGAGCCGGGCAAGGCCATCGATCACCTCCGCAATGCGCGCGGGATCGACGGGCAGGTTGGTCGGGCGGGCCATTCTCAGGCGCCC
>CBIMFD010000217.1:0-5872 GCA_966243085.1 uncultured Shinella sp. | reverse complement strand
CCCCACCAGCGAAAAGTCGCGGCTTGAACTCGTGGTTGCGCCGTGGCACCTCTCCAGAAGCTCTTTCGCACAAGGCCTTTTCATGTCGGACGATACCGCCCCGAAGGAAGCCGCGCCGCGGCTTTCCAGTCTGTTCTCCCGCGCCTATCTGTTCGGCACGCTGATGCTGGGCGGCGGGATCATGCTGCATGCGGTGGAGACCTACATCACCGCCACGCTGATGCCCTCCATCGTGCGCGACATCGGCGGGCTCTCGCTCTTCGCCTGGGCGACGACGGCCTATGTCGCCGCCTCCGTGCTCGGCTCCACCTTCGTCGCCGTGCGGCCGGAAAGCGTCACGCTCAACCGCTGCTATGTCCTGGGCGCGATCCTCTTCGGCCTCGGCAGCCTCGTCTGCGCGCTCTCGCCCAGCATGGAGGCGGTGCTCGCCGGCCGCGCGGTGCAGGGGCTGGGTGCCGGCTTCCTCGTCGCGCTCGGCTATGCCTTCGTGCGTTTCGTCTATCCCGAGCCGCTGTGGAGCACGGCCTCGACGCTCTATGCCGCCGCCTGGGGCATCGCCACCTTCCTCGGCCCGACCATCGGCGGCATCTTCGCCGCCGGCAGCGCCTGGCGAGAGGCCTTCGCGCTGCTCGTGCCGCTCTCGGCGCTCATGGCGGCCGCGGCGCCGAAACTGCTGCCGAAGGGCGACGGCGAGCGGGTGACGACGAAGACGCCTTTTTCGCAGATCGTCCTTCTGGTCGCCGCCGTCATCATGCTCTCCTTCGCGAGCTCCGCGGAAGCGCCGGCCCTGCGCGCCCTGCTTTCCGGCGCGGCCGTCGCCGGCGTCCTTCTCACCATCGCCATCGAGCGCGGGGCGAAGGCACGCCTCCTGCCCGCCGGCACGATCCGCCTCGCCTCGCCTCTCGCCCGCGTCTATCTCCTCATGCTGATGCTGCTGGTGACGATCTGCTCGGACGTCTACATCCCCTATTTCCTGCAGGTGCTGCACGGGGTGAGCCCGCTCGTCTCCGGCTATCTCGTGGCGCTGCTCGCGCTCGGCTGGACGGCAGCGGCCTTCCTCACCGCAAGCCTCAGGGGCGGGCGCGCCAACCGGGTGATCGTCATCGGTGCGGCGGTGGAGGCGTTGGCGACGGCGCTCCTCGTGTTTGCGCTCGCGCGGCACAATCCGGCGGGCAGCCTCGTCGTGCTGGCGCTCGCCACGCTCCTCATCTTCCTCATGGGCTTCGGCATCGGCATGGGCTGGGCGCATCTCGTCACCCATGTGCTGCACCTCGCCCCCGCCGGCGAGACGGACAAGGCGTCGGCCGCGATCACCACCATGCAGGCGCTCGGCGCGGCCTTCGGGGCGGCGCTCGCCGGCATCATCGTCAATTCGGCGGGACTGGTGGAGCCCGGCGGCATCGACGGCGCGCGCGCTGCCGCGCGCTGGCTCTACGCGCTGCTCGCCCTGCCGGCGGCGCTGGCGATCTTCCTTGCCATCGGCCTGCCGCGCGAAAGGGCGGCGGACTGACGGCTCACTCGAAGGTCAGCACGATCTTGCCGATATGGTCGCCGCGCTCCATCATGCGGTGACCGGTCCCGACCTCGGCGAAGGGAAGGACGGCATCGACGACCGGGGCGATGCGCCCCTCCTCCAGCAGCGGCCAGACCCTTGCCAGGAGCTCGTCGCGGATCGCCTCCTTTTCCGCCGCCGTGCGCGGGCGCATGGTCGAGCCCATGACATTGAGGCGCCGCAGCATGATCGGCGCAAGATTCACCTTGTCGGCGACCGCGCCGCCGAGGAAGGCGATGATCGAGAGGCGCCCGTCACGGGCGAGCGATTTCAGGTTGCGCTCGAAATAGGCCGCGCCGATCATGTCGAGCACGACGTCGACGCCGGCCTTGCCGGTCTCCTCCGCGACGACGGCGGCGAAATCCTCCTCGCGATAGTTGATCGCGCGGGCGGCGCCGAGCGAAAGGCATGCCCTGCACTTCTCCGCCGTGCCGGCCGTGGTGAAGACGCGGCAGCCGAAGGCGACGGCAAGCTGGATGGCCGTCGTGCCGATGCCGCTCGTGCCGCCGTGGATGAGCACGCTTTCGCCGGGCCTCAGGCCCGCCATCATGAAGAGGTTCGCCCAGACGGTGAAGAAGGTCTCCGGCAGCGCCGCGGCCTTCACCGCGTCATAGCCCTTCGGAAAAGGCAGCGCCTGGCCGGCCGGCACGGCGCAGTAATGCGCATAGCCGCCGCCGTTCGCCAGCGCGCAGACCCTGTCGCCGACCTTCCAGCCGGTGACGCCCTCGCCGAGCGCGGCGATCTCGCCCGCCACCTCCAGGCCGAGGATCGGGCTTGCATCCGGCGGCGGCGGATAATCGCCCTTCCGCTGGAGGATGTCCGGCCGGTTGATGCCCGCCGCCTCGACGCGCACGAGGATCTCGCCGGGGCGCGGCTGCGGCACCGCGCCCTCCATGACCGTCAGGTTTTCCGGCCCGCCGTGATCGGCAAGCCCGATATAGGACATGGTCGATGGAAGTGACATGGCTCCGCCTCCCCGGCGCTTTCTCGATGGTGGGCAATTCTACCGGAAAGCGGCGGTCATTTGAAACGGCTTTAAAACCCTCTCTGCCTGCCGGCATCTCCCCGCCTGCGGCAGGGCAATCGCATATGGAGTTCGGTGGTCCCACATGGCCCTTCTCCCCACTGGGGAGAAGGTCGCGGCAGCGGGATGAGGGGGATCGCTGGCGCAACTCGGGCTGCTTGCCCCCTCATCCGACCCTTCGGGCCACCTTCTCCCCGGTGGGGAGAAGGGAAAACAGGCGACAGTCTGCCATATGCGATAGCCCTCCCCTTGTGGGGAGAAAGGCTGGGAGCTTGCTCTTCCGTCCCATTTATCCGCTGCGGGGGCTGCGGGTTAAGTCCCTCCCCCTTGTGGGGAGGGATTTAGGGAGGGGTCTTCATACCACGGCCGAAGACAGCACCAGCCCGCCGTCGCTGTCCTTCGCCTCGGCCTTCAAGGCGGCGATGCGGGTGCTGATCTGCGCGGCTTCGCCGATCACCTCGCCTTCCGGTACGACGAGCACCACGGCCGAGCAGCGCATCAGGGGAAAGCGGGTCTCCCGGCCGGCACGGTCGCGGCCGCGGATCTCGCCCGCCAGCCGGTCCTCCGGCGAATAGAGCGAGCGCACCTCGCGGGCGAAATCCGCAAGCAACCGCTCCAGCAGGCCCCGCACCTCGCCCGCCGGACGGCCGCTGACGCCGGCGAAGAAATCGTCGCCGCCGACATGGCCGACGAACACATCCTCGCCGACGAAGTCGCGCCTGAGCAGCGAGGCGAAGAGCGAGAGCGCAAGGTCGCCCTTGTGGAAGCCGTATCGATCGTTGAACGGCTTGAAATTGTCGAAGTCGAAATAGCACAGGCACCGGGTCTGGTCGCCGTCGAGCGCCTTGTCCTGCATATAGTCGCGGATCGCCCGGTTGCCGGGAAGGCCGGTCAGCGGATTCTGGTCCTCCGCCGTCTTCAGCCGCTTCTCGTTGATGATCTTGATGAGCGAGGAGGCCGACAGGATGCCGGCATAGCGCAGGTTCTCCGTCAGGATCACGCATTCGTTGCCGCCCATGCCGGTGAAGATGTCGAGGAGCTGTTCGGCAGGCGTGTCGAGGTCGGCGATGGGCGCGGTGGTGACGAAATGCGACAGGCCCTTCTGGTAGATCTTGTTCTTCAGGAGATCGCGGCCGAAGGGGTGATAGCTCAGTTCCTTGACGTGGTATTCCTGAAGGATGCCGCGGGGCTCGTCATTGGCGTTGAGCACCGGGAAGAAGGTGCGCTTGGGGTCGCGCCGGAAGAACTCGAACACCGATTCCAGGCTCGCGCTCTCGCGCAGCACCGCGACCTGCTCGATCTCGCGGCGGATCAGGATGCTGTCGAGCGTGCTGGAGGAGCGGCGCGTGCCGCCGGCGCGGGCGACCTGCGCATAGACCGGGCCGAGCGTCGAGAAATCCGTGACCGGGCGCGAGACGAACCAGCCCTGCACGAGGTCGCAGCCCGCCTCCCGGCAGGCGACGAATTCCGCCTCGTTCTCCACGCCCTCGGCGATTACGCGCGTGCCGAGCACATGGGCGGCGTTGACCGTGTTGCGCACGAGGTGGCGCTTGCGGGCGTCGGCTTCCATGCCCGAGATGAAATGACGATCGATCTTCAGGTAGTCGACCGGGTGGTCGCAGAGCAGTTTCAGCCCGTTATGGCCGACGCCGAAATCGTCGATGGCGAGCTTGAAGCCGGCAAGGCGCAGCTTGCGCACCAATGCAGAGAATTCCGGCAGCGTATCGTTGTCGAAACGCTCGGATATCTCGAAGCAGATGGAGGAAGCCGGAATGCCGGCGCGGCCAAGGTGCCCGACGAGGCGCTCGACGAGATCGGCGCCTTCCGGCACGAGGCGGGAATCGAGATTGACGAAGAGCGTGCGCGAGCGGAAATCCGGCAGGGCCGCAAAGGCCGCGATGGCGCGGCTGTTGACCATGTGCTCCAGCGCGAGGAGCTGGCCGGCCTCGTGCGCCCGGTCGAGAAGATCGAGCGGGGAGCGGAAACCGAGGCGGTCGAAGCCACGCATCAGCGATTCATAACCGAAGACCGCGCCGGTCGACGCCTCGACGATCGGCTGGAAGGCCGTCTCGATCACGAGCTTTGCGAGCGTGACGATCTCGCCGTCGCCGAAACGGCGAAGGGCGAGCAATTCGGCGGCGGACATGCGGAGGCTCCGGGGCGTGAATGGTGAGGCGAAGTGTCCGCGCCAGTCCTGAACAAACCGTTTCCGTAGTATGACAATTGGATGAAAGTACAATTACGACAGGGAGTTGAGCGAGAAGCCGCTCATATCGGCAGCGCCAGCAGCAAGGCGCCGCCGCCGATCATCACGACGGCCGCCCAATGAGCGGCGGAAAGCTGCTCGCCGAGGAAAAGCGCGGCGAAGAGCGCGACGAGCACCACGCTCAGCTTGTCGACCGGGGCGACCTGCGAAGCCTTGCCGATTTGCAGGGCGCGGAAATAGCACAGCCACGACGCGCCCGTCGCAAGTCCCGACAGAACAAGGAAGATCCAGCTTCGCGCCGGCACGGCGCCGGGCGCCTGCCAGTTGCCGGCAAGCGTCAGCATGAGGGCGATGGCGGCGAGGATGACGATGGTGCGCACGAAGGTCGCGAAGTCCGAATTGACCCCGGCGACCCCGATCTTGGCGAAGATCGCCGTCAGCGCGGCGAAGGCGGCCGAGCCGAGCGCCCAGGCCTGCCAGGAGCCCGAAAGCCCGTTCATACCGCACCGCCCGAAAGCATGGCGCGCGTCAGGAAGAGCCCGGCCGCGACACCCGCCAGCGACAGGACGAGCGATGCGCCGACATAGAGCGCCGCCAGCCCCGTCTCGCCGCGCTCCCACAGGAGCGCCGCATCGAGCGAGAAGGTGGAGAAGGTGGTGAAGCCGCCGAGAATGCCGGTCGTCAAGAACAGCCGCATTTCCTGCGGCAGGTGCGCGCGAAAGGCGAAGGTGCCGGCGATCAGCCCCATCAGCAGGCAGCCGAGCGCGTTGACGACGAGGGTGCCTGCGGGAAAGCCCGTGCCGACGAGCCGGGCGCAAACGACGTTCACCCCATGGCGCGCCGCGCCGCCGAAGCCGGCACCGAGAAAGACGATCAGATAGTTCATGTCCGTTGCCTCAAAGATCTGCGATCACGATATCCGGACATTGAAAAACCGCCCACGGGCGGTCGCAAGGCAAGCTCCCGCCGTCGGCAGCCATCGCTGGCCGGCCTGGCAGGCGCTATCAGCCGACGAACGGCAGTTCTCGGGGAGCACCATCCCCATCCCACGAGGAATGTCTAGGCGCTGGCCGGCCGGCTGTCAAACGGG
>CBIMFD010000216.1:0-5953 GCA_966243085.1 uncultured Shinella sp. | reverse complement strand
GCGACCTGGCGGGTCGCCACGTTGAAGCGGTTCCACACGTTGATCGTGGCGATCTCCACGATGAGGGCGGCGAGCGCCGTTTCGTCGTAGTGGCGGGCGGCCTCGTTCCAGATTGCGTCCGGCACCGGCTCCTCCCGGTCGGCGATGCGGGTCAGCGCCTCGGTGAGGGCGAGGGCGGCGCGCTCGGCATCCGTATAGAAGGGCGCTTCCCGCCAGGCGGCGACCGAAAGGATGCGCCTGTCCGTCTCGCCGGCCTTCTTCATCATGCGCGGGTGGAGGTCGACGCAGAAGCCGCAGCCGTTGATCTGGCTGGCGCGCAGGTGGACGAGATGGGCGGTCTTTTCCGGCAGGCCGGTTTCCTGCGCGGCCTTCTGGAGGGCGCCCATGGCGGTCATGACGGCGGGCAGGACGGTGACGATATTGGTCATGCGGGATTGCATTTCTGGCTCCTTGCAATGATTTGCTCTTCGACGGCGGCAAGCCGTCACATCGGCGCGGCTTGGTTCGTCATGGCCATGACGCCACCAGCAGAGGGAGTGTGACCGATGGGCGAGAAATTTTTCGGGGCCGGCCGTTTCGAGGCGGAGCGGGGGCGGCTTCATGCCGTGGCCTATCGCATGCTGGGCTCGCATGCCGAGGCCGAGGATGCCGTGCAGGAGGCCTGGCTGCGGCTGGAGCGCGCCGGCGAGGGCGGCATCGACAATCCCGCCGGCTGGCTCACCACCGTGGTCGGCCGCATCTGCCTCGACATGCTGCGCGCGCGCCTGCGCCGCCGCGAGGACCCGATCGACGGCGAGGAGGGCGAGGTGCAGCATGCCGACCCGGTCGCAGGCGCGGACGAACAGGCGGCGCTCGCCGATTCCGTCGGCCTTGCGCTGCTCGTCGTACTGGAGCGGCTGACGCCGGCCGAGCGCCTCGCCTTCGTGCTGCACGACA
Source organism: uncultured Shinella sp. (assembly GCA_966243085.1). GTDB lineage: Bacteria > Pseudomonadota > Alphaproteobacteria > Rhizobiales > Rhizobiaceae > Shinella. The sequence goes on along the minus strand of CBIMFD010000216.1, from coordinate 5,017 downwards.
TGTTCGACGTGCCCTTCGAGGAGATCGGCCGCATCGTCGAGCGCTCGCCCGTCGCCGCCCGCCAGCTTGCAAGCCGCGCCCGCCGCCGCGTGCAGGGCCTGCCGGATGCGCCGTCCGCCGACTACGAGCGGCGCAAGGGCGTCGTCGCCGCCTTCCTCGCCGCATCGCGCGACGGTGATTTCTCCGGCCTTCTCGCCGTGCTCGATCCCGACGTCGTCTTCCATGCGGATGCAGACGCGGTGCGGCTCGGTTCGCTTGCCGACATGCGCGGCGCCGAGGCCGTGGCGACGTTCTTCGACGGCAAGGCGACCGCCGCCCGGCTCGCCCTCGTCGACGGCGCCCTCGGCCTTGCCGTCATCCTCGGCGGGGCGCTTCGGCTCGTCGTGCGCATCGCAGTGGAAGGCGAGCGGATCGTCGACATCGAATCGATCGCCGATCCGGCCCGCCTTGTGGCCTTCGAGGTGGAATATCTGTGAAACCGAGTGGGCAGGGGCGCGGATTTCGGCTAAGACCGCACCGATCGCATTTTCGAGGGGGAAGAGCATGACCAATCCGGTTCTGGTCGAGGTCACGCGCGGCAATCTGGTGGAAAGCCGCCATCGCGGCATGGTCGTGGCGGTGGACGGCGACGGAAAGGTCGTCTTCTCGCAAGGCGATATCGATGCGGCCGTGTTCCCGCGCTCGGCCTGCAAGGCCATGCAGGGCCTGCCGCTGATCGAAAGCGGCGCGGCCGATGCGTACGGCTTCGGCGCGCAGGAACTGGCGCTCGCCTGCTCCTCGCATAGCGGCGAGCCGGAGCATGTGCGCCTTGCCGCAAGCATGCTCGCCGCCGCCGGCCTCGACGAGAGCGTTCTGGAATGCGGCGCGCACTGGGCCTTCGACCAGCCGGTGCTGATCAACCAGGCGCGCAGCCTCGACCAGCCGACCGCACTTCACAACAATTGCTCGGGAAAGCATGCCGGCTTCGTCTGCGCCGCCTGCCACAGCGGCACGGCGCTGAAGGGCTACGTGCGCTACGAGCACCCCGTGCAGGCGGAGATCCGCGGCGTCATGGAGAGCCTGACGGGCGCGGTGCTCGCCACCGACAATTGCGGCATCGACGGCTGCTCCATCCCCACCTATGCCGTGCCGCTGAAGAGCCTCGCGCACGGCTTCGCCAAGATGGCGACCGGTACAAGCCTTGCCTCCGAGCGTGCGAAGGCCTCCCGCCGGCTGATGGAGGCCTGCATGGCAGAGCCCTTCTTCGTCGCCGGAACAAAACGCGCCTGCACGCGGCTGATGAAGATGGCGCCCGGCCGCATCTTCGCCAAGACGGGCGCGGAGGGCGTCTTCTGCGCGGCGATCCCGGAAAAGGGCATCGCCATCGCCCTCAAATGCGAGGACGGCACGACGCGCGCGGCCGAGAGCATGGTCGCCGCCACGCTCGCCCGCTTCTTTGCCGACGAGCCCGCCGTCCACGGCGCGCTGATGGCCATGGCGAACCGCTCCATGTCGAACTGGAACGGCATCCATGTCGGCGATGTCCGCGTGACGGACGCCTTCGCCGCCTGACGGGCAATATTTTCGCAAAGGCGTGTCGGAAAGGGGCGGGCGCCGACGTCCTTGTGGCATGACGGGACGATCCGCCGCCGGCGGCGCCCCGATCGCAACCGAAAACCAGGAGGCCTTTCATGCGCATGATCTTCGTCAACCTTCCCGTCAAGGACCTGCCCGCCACCCGCCGCTTCTTCGGCGCGCTCGGCTATTCCTTCAACGAGCAGTTCAGCGACGAGACCGCCGCCTGCATGGTGGTGGACGAGAACATCTTCGTCATGCACCTGACGGAGGAAAAATTCGCCCAGTTCGTCAACGGCAAGGTCGGCGATCCCGAGCAGCAGACGCAGGTTCTGACCTGCTTCTCCGCCGCCAGCCGTCAGGAGGTCGACGACATCAAGGCCAAGGCGCTCGCCACCGGCGGGCGCGAATGGAAGCCGAACATCGAGTTCGGCCCGATGTACGGCTGCTCCTTCCAGGACATCAACGGCAATGTCTGGGAATTCATGCACATGGACCAGGTGGGCGTCTGATTCTGCCTCGCAAGGCCGTTTGTGAAACTCGGCCTTGCCACATCTCCCTTCTCCCCGCCGGGGAGAAGGTGGCCCGAAGGGTCGGATGAGGGGGCAAGCGGGCCGAATTTCTCCTGCGCCTGCGGCTCCCCCCTCATCCCGCTGCCGCGACCTTCTCCCCGAGGGGGAGAAGGGGTAGACGGCACCCACCGAACTACATAGGCAATACTTCCGCCGCTTGCGGGAGAAGGGAAGGCGGCAACGCCGGGAGAGACAGGAATATCCCTTACCGCGTCGCGGCCACCTTCACGGTCGCGGGAACGAGGGCGCGGTAGCATCCCGCGAAATCCCGTTGGCGGCGCGGTGCGGCCGGTTCCGCCTCGGCCGGCGGGCGGAAAAGGCCGAAGGGCAGGTCGCCGAGGCTGCGGGCGTCCATCGCCGCGATATCCGGATGGGACAGCGGGTCACGCACCCAGACCGGCGGCTCGGCCCTGTCGGCGAGCACCGCGGCTACTCTTGAGAAAATCTTGAACATTGCCTTCTCCTTGCTGTTGATTATCATCGAAGACGGCTGATAATCGCGCGGACAAGGCGCGGCGGCAATCGAGTAGTTCGCGACAGGATTTTAGAAAAACTATATGCGGAACCTCAACCTCGTCCACCTCAACGGACTGCGCGCGCTGGAGGCGGTAGGCCGGCTCGGCTCGCTGCAGGCGGCGGCCGACGAGCTGGGCGTGACGGTCGGGGCGGTCAGCCAGCAGGTCATCAAGGCGGAAGAGCAGCTCGGCCGGGCGATCTTCGAGCGCACCGCGCGGGGCCTGCGCCCCACGGCCTTCGGCGCGCCCTTCCTCGCGCGCCTTTCGGAGGGTTTCCGCGAGCTTTCCGAGGCGGTCGCCACGACGCGGCGGCGGGACGACGCCATCCTCACCATTTCCGTCGCGCCGATCTTCGCCTCGCGCTGGCTCATCCACCGCATCGACCGCTTCACGGCCGCCCATCCGGATATCGGCCTTCGCATCGAGGCGACGACGGCGCTGGTCGATCTTGCGCGCTCCGACGTCGACCTTGCCATCCGCGTCGGTCCCGGCGGCTGGCCGGGCGTTTCGGCGGAATTCCTGCTGCCGCAGGTGGTCTTCCCGGTCTGCGCGCCGTCGCTTGCGGAGAAGATCGCGACGCCCGAGGACCTTTCGGCCCAGCCGGCCGTCGTCGACGGCAACGACGCCTTCACCTGGGAGCGCTGGCTGAAGGCGGCCGGTTTCGACGTGCCGGCGCCGAAGGCCCGCCACGTCTTTTCCGATGCCTCGCTCTGCCTCGATGCGGCGATGGCCGGGCAGGGCGTGCTGCTCGCCTATCCGGTGCTCGCTTCATGGGCGCTGAAGGAGGGGCGGCTGGTCGCCCCGTTCCCCATCCGCGTGGAGACCGGCATGCGATACTATTTCGTGACGGCCCCCGGCGTGCCGGAACCGCGCAAGGTCGCGCTCTTCAAACGCTGGCTGCGCGAGGCGCTTGCCGAGGACGAGGACGGCTTTGCCGGCGCCGTCATTCCAGCTCGAGGCGCCGCGTCTCCATCATCGCCCTGAAGGCCGGGCGCGCCTGGCAGCGCTCCAGCCAGGCCTTGACGTTCGGCGCTTCCTCGAACAGAGCCGGCTGGCCCATTGCATAGCGCAAGACCTCCGCAAGATTGAGGTCGGCGACGGTGAAGCGGTCGCCGACGACATGGCCGGTCGCGGCAAGGTGCTGGTCGAGCCGCCGGAAAGAGGTCTTCAGCGCCCTGGCCGCGGCGCGGATGGTGAGGCGGCCCTGTTCGCTCTCGGCGGCATTGGCGTCGAATGTCAGGACGATCTTCACCGCGTGCGGCTCCACCTCCGTCGCCGCCCACATCGTCCATTGCAGCATCTCGGCCTCTTCCGTCGGCGTGCGGCCGGCGAGCGGCCCGCCGTGCTTGCGCGCGAGATAGAGGTTGATGGCGAGCGATTCCGTCATCACGAAGCCGCCGTCGTCGATACAGGGGATGAGGCCGGTCGGGTTGACGGAGAGGAAGTCCGGCGAACGGGTATTGAGCGGGGCATCCTCGGCCAGCGGGTCGTCGAGCCGGCGCGCCTGGACGACGGGAACCGAGACGAAGGGCAGGCCGAGTTCGCCGGCAAGCCAGTAATTGCGCGAGGCGCGCGAGCGATAGACGCCGTAGATGGTGAGCATGAAGTCCTCCTGGTTCGCCGGCACATTAGGCGGGCGAGGGCAGGCGCGGTAGAGCGATCGCGTGATCCGTCGATGAATTCTCGTGATCGCACGGCAGTTTGCTTTATCGCATTGACCTTGCGGGCGGGGAGCGGAATAAGGGCGGGGCAACCGGACGGAACCCGATGACGCGACGACGCATGACAGGCTGGGCCCTTTGCCTGCGCATCCTCTGCGCAGTCGGCCTGCTGTTCGTCGGCCTCGCGCACCGGCCCATGCTTGCCGCCGGCCCGAGCCCGGCCGAGCTTGCCGCCTATGTCCTGCCGGACGGCTCGCTGGCCGACCTCTGCATCAACGACACGGTCGACAACAAGATAAAGCCCGCGCCGGGGGCGAAGTGCGAGGCCTGCCGCATCGCCGGCGCCACGCTGCTGCCCGCGCCCGCCGATCTTGCAGGCACGGCCCTGACCGTCCGCCGCATCGCGCTTCTTCCGCCCATGGAAGAGGCGCTGCCCTCACGGCGCGAACGCCCCGGCGCCCCGCCGCGCGCGCCGCCTTTCCTCGCCGCCTGATCTTTCCCGATACGCGGCCGATGCAGCCTGCATCGCCTTTTCTTCGATAGAGGAAACCGAAAGGGTTTTTTCCATGAAACGCATTCTCGCAACCGCTCTCGCGCTGGCCTTTTCCGCCGGCATCGCCTTCGCCCACGACTTCACGCTCGGCAATCTCGAGATCCATCACCCCGCCTCCAAGGCGACGCTGCCCGGCCAGCCTGTCGGCGGCGGGTTCCTCAC
>CBIMFD010000215.1:0-5963 GCA_966243085.1 uncultured Shinella sp. | reverse complement strand
GTGATGTAGCCGCCGTTCTCCTGCTTGTCGATGACCTGGCAGCCGGGCGCCTCGCGCAGGATGTCACGGGCCTCGTCGGCGGTGATTTCCTTCTCGAATTCAATGTTGACCGATTCGGCATGGCCGATGAAGACGGGCACGCGCACGGCCGTGCAGGTCACCTTGATCTTCGGGTCGAGCATCTTCTTGGTCTCGGCGAGGACCTTCCACTCTTCCTTCGTGTAGCCGTCCTCCATGAAGACGTCGATGTGCGGGATGACGTTGAAGGCGATGCGCTTGGTGAACTTCTTCGATTCGATCGGGTCCGCGACGAAGACGGCGCGGGTCTGGTTGAAGAGTTCGTCCATGCCGTCCTTGCCGGCGCCGGAGACGGACTGGTAGGTCGAAACGACCACGCGCTTGATCGTGGCGCGATCATGCAGCGGCTTCAGTGCGACGACGAGCTGAGCGGTCGAGCAATTCGGATTGGCGATGATGTTCTTCTTGGTGAAGCCGGCGACGGCGTCCGGGTTCACTTCCGGAACGATCAGCGGCACTTCGGCGTCGTAGCGCCAGGCGGACGAGTTGTCGATGACGACGCAGCCCTGAGCGCCGATCTTCGGCGAATACTTCTGCGAAACCGAGCCGCCGGCCGACATCAGGCAGATGTCCGTGTCGGAGAAATCGTAATTCTCGAGGTTCTGCACCTTGAGCGTCTTGTCTCCGAAGGAGACCTCGGTGCCGATCGAACGGCTGGAGGCAAGCGCCACGACCTCGTCGGCCGGGAAGCCACGTTCGGACAGGATGTTCAGCATTTCACGGCCGACATTGCCGGTCGCTCCGGCGATTGCGATCTTGAAACCCATGTCTAAAGCTCTCTTTCTCTGTCTCTCCGCGGGTTCAGGAGGTAAACCCGCCGGCCGAAGCGCGGGTTCGGTCCCCGGCCATACCGGGGAGAGAGCGGCGGGCCAGAGACGTCAGACGGTTTTCGTCGTCGTTTTGGCCGTTGTTTTGGAAATCGATACGCAATGGCGAGCCCGTCCGGCGTCGAAGGCCGGAGCGATCATGCGGGCGATGGTGATCCCAAGGCGATACATGGCGGTTCCTTTGCGTGCGTGCTGAATACGCTCATTCGCCGAAGAGTCAAGTGTTCCCTCGCCAATCCGGCCCGTCTGCCTCCGCCGCTTAAGTCCTACGCCGAAAGTCATAAGCCCAAAGCAGCGCTGCTTTCCGGATTTGATTTCTGCCATCCTTTCATCAGACGCGGCCCGTCTGCGGACTTGGGAAAACAGCGACGGGCTGCCGGGCACGCCGTTTTGTGGAGGACAATCAAATGGCAAATGTTTCGGTCGTTGGCAACGCCAAGGCGGCGCCCATGACGGGCGAGCAGAAGAAGGTGATCTTCGCCTCTTCGCTCGGCACCGTCTTTGAATGGTACGACTTCTACCTCTACGGTTCGCTCGCGATCCATATCGGCGCAACCTTCTTCAGCCAGTATCCGGAGACGACGCGCAACATCTTCGCGCTGCTCGCCTTTGCCGCCGGCTTCCTCGTGCGCCCGTTCGGCGCATTGGTGTTCGGCCGCCTCGGCGACCTCGTCGGGCGGAAATACACCTTCCTCATCACCATCCTGATCATGGGCATGTCGACCTTCGTCGTCGGCCTCCTGCCCGGTGCCGCCTCGATCGGCATCGCCGCACCGATCATTTTGATCGCGCTGCGCATGCTGCAGGGCCTTGCGCTCGGCGGCGAATACGGCGGTGCCGCCACCTATGTCGCCGAGCATGCGCCGGACGGCCGGCGCGGCTACTTCACCTCCTGGATCCAGACCACGGCGACGCTCGGCCTGTTCCTGTCGCTTCTCGTCATCCTGGCGGTGCAGTTCGCCGTCGGCAAGGATGCCTTCGCCGCCTGGGGCTGGCGCATCCCGTTCCTCGTCTCGGTCGTCCTGCTCGGCGTGTCCGTCTGGATCCGCATGAAGATGAACGAGTCGCCCGCCTTCCAGAAAATGAAGGAAGAGGGCAAGGGTTCCAAGGCGCCGCTGACGGAAGCCTTCGGCCAGTGGCGCAACGCGAAGATCGCGCTGCTGGCGCTGTTCGGCGCCGTCGTCGGCCAGGCCGTCGTCTGGTATGCCGGCCAGTTCTACGCTCTGTTCTTCCTGACGGGGGTGCTGAAGGTCGACGGCCAGTCGGCCAATATCATGGTCGCCGTCTCGCTGGCGATCGGCACCGGCTTCTTCGTCTTCTTCGGCTGGCTGTCGGACAAGATCGGCCGCAAGCCGATCATCATGGCCGGCCTGCTGCTCGCCATGCTCACCTACTTCCCGCTGTTCAAGGCCATGACCTGGGCCGGCAACCCGGCGCTCGCCGAGGCGCAGGCGACGATCCGCGCGACGGTCACCGCCGCACCCGGCGACTGCAGGTTCCAGTTCAATCCGACCGGAACGGCGAAGTTCACGACGTCCTGCGACATCGCGACCTCGTTCCTGACCCGCAATTCCGTGCCCTATGACGTCGTCACCACGGCGGTGGCAGGCACGCCCGCAACGGTCCGGATCGGCGACAGGACGATCACCAGCTACGACGCCGTCGCCGCCGGCGACCAGGCCAAGGGTCTCGACGCCGCGTTCCAGAAGCAGACCAACATCGCGCTCCACGACGCCGGCTATCCGCTGGTCCGCGGCGCGGCGAAGGTTCCGGATTCCAAGCTCGACGCCTTCGCCGCCGCCAATCCGGAACTCGGTCTCGACGCGGCCGCGATCCGCTCCGGCGAGAAGGCCAGCATGTCCGCTGCCGATCTTGTCGCCGGCAAGCTGCTGACGGCCGGGGAAGCCGCCGGTGTCACCGACATGGCCGTCTACACGATCGCCGGCGGCGGCGCCTTTACCATGGTCGCCGATCCGGCCAACGTGAACTGGGTTACGATCATCGCCGTGCTGACGGTTCTCGTGATCTACGTCACGATGGTCTATGGCCCCATCGCCGCGCTGCTGGTCGAACTCTTCCCGACCCGCATCCGCTACACCGGCATGTCGCTGCCCTATCATATCGGCAACGGCTGGTTCGGTGGCCTGCTTCCGGCCATGGCCTTCGCCATGAGCGCGGCGGAGGGCGATATCTACTACGGCCTGTGGTACCCGATCGTCTTCGCCGGCATCACGCTCGTCATCGGCCTTCTCTTCCTGCCGGAAACGAAGGACCGCGACATCCACGCCATGGATTGATCTCCCCCTTCCGATCCGCCATGGCCGACCGGCCCGCGGCGACGCGGGCCGGTTTCATTCCGGTCTGCCGGAAAGTCCCTTCGGCAGCGGCCAGCCGCGCGCGTCGAAGCGGAAGAGCCAGTCCCGGCGGGCGAAGAGGAAGGCGGCAGCGATCGCCGTCCAGAGGCCAAGCAGCAGGCCGGCGGCAACGTCGCTCGGATAGTGCGCGCCGACAATGACGCGCGAGATGCCGATCGCCAGCGCGCCGGCGAGGAAGAGCGGACGCAGCCGCGGCACGAGCATGGAAAAGGCGCCGAAAAACGCGCCGACCGCCGCCGAATGGCCGGAGGGGAAGCTCGCATAGAGGTCGTCATAGGCAAAGGGCGTCAGGCTGTAGGCGCCGAGATCCGGGAAGAGCTCCGGCCGGGCGCGCCCGACGATGAGCTTGGCGAGATGGACGAGCGCGCTCGTCGCACCGATGGTGACGAAGAAATAGAGCGACAGCCGCGCTGTGGAGCGTGCCCGGCCGGCCGCCGTTCCGCTGCCGCCCGCCCGATGCACGATATAGGCGAGGATGACGAGGAAGCCGGAGCCGTAGATCATCCAGCGGAAGGTGCCGAAATCGGTGATATGCGCATTGAAGGCGACGATGGCGTCGGGAAGGCCCTGGGCGCGCCGGGAGATGACGGGATCGAAGGGAATAAGGGCCACGACGAGAACGACGGTGGCGGCGAATATCCAGAGCGAGGAGGTCGCGAACGATCGGTTCATGGGCATCCCTTGAAAAGGCGTGGCTTCCATGTGTTGGAAAAAGCCGGATTTTCAAGGGAGGCAAACAAAAAAGGCTCCCGGGACGCGCCGGGAGCCTGTTGTCCTGTCAGTCGGTTCAGGCCGAGAGCTTCCGGAAGGCAGCGAGAATGATGTCGCCCATTTCCGAGGTGCCCACCTTGCGGCAACCTTCGGCCATGATGTCGCCGGTGCGCACGCCGCTGTCGAGCACTTCGGCGATCGCCTTTTCGAGGTTGTCGGCTTCCTTGACCATGTTGAACGAGTAGCGCAGGCACATGGCGAAGGAGGCGATCATGGCGATCGGGTTGGCGATGCCCTTGCCGGCGATGTCCGGCGCCGAGCCGTGCACGGGCTCGTAGAGCGCCTTGCGTTTGCCGGTCTTGGCATCCGGGGCGCCGAGCGATGCCGACGGCAGCATGCCGAGCGAGCCCGTCAGCATGGCCGCGACGTCGGAGAGCATGTCGCCGAAGAGGTTGTCCGTCACGATGACGTCGAACTGCTTGGGCGCGCGCACGAGCTGCATGCCGCCGGCATCGGCCAGCATGTGCTCGAGCTGCACGTCGGAATAGTTGCGCTTGTGCGTTTGCGTCACGACCTGGTTCCAGAGAACGCCGGACTTCATGACGTTGCGCTTTTCCATCGAGCAGACGCGGTTGTTGCGGGTACGGGCCAGCTCGAAGGCGACGCCGGCGATGCGCTCGATCTCGTAGGTGTCGTAGACCTGGGTGTCGATGCCGCGCTTCTGGCCGTTGCCGAGGTCGATGATCTCCTTCGGCTCGCCGAAATAGACGCCGCCCGTCAATTCGCGCACGATGAGGATGTCGAGGCCTTCGACGAGCTCGGGCTTCAGCGAGGAGGCGTTGGCGAGCGCCGGGTAGCAGATGGCCGGGCGCAGGTTCGCGAAGAGCTTCAGGTCCTTGCGCAGGCGCAGGAGGCCGGCTTCCGGGCGCACTTCATAGGGAACGGCATCCCATTTCGGGCCGCCGACAGCGCCGAACAGCACGGCGTCCGCCGCAAGCGCCTTCTCCATGTCGCCTTCCGAAATCGCCGCGCCATGGGCATCGTATGCGCAGCCGCCGACGAGGCCTTCGTCGGTCTCAAAGCCGGCACCGAGTTCGGCGTTCATATAGGCGATGATCTTGCGGACTTCCGCCATGGCTTCCGGGCCGATGCCGTCGCCGGGCAGGAGGAGGAGGGTACGCGCTGTCATGGGATTTTCCTTGATGTCACGGAAGGGTTGCGCGCTTCTTAGCGCAACTTCCATTCAAGGAAAATCATTCGGGAGAAAGATTTTTGCGCGGCAGCCTCAGCTTTGGCGAAGCGCCGTGACCTCGATCTCGATCAGCATTTCCGGCCGGATCAGGCCGCAGACGACCATGGTGGCGGCGGGGCGGACCGTGCCGAACGTCTCGCCGAGAATGGGGAAGACACGGGTCGCGAAGGCCGCTTCGGTCACGTAGTAATGGCAGCGCACGACGTCGGAAAAGGAAAAGCCGGCCTCTTCCAGAACCGTGCCGATGGTGGCAAGGCAGTTGCGCGTCTGGTCCTCGACGCTCTCCGGCATGGTCATGGTCGCATAGTCGTAGCCGGTCGTGCCGGACACGAAGCACCAGTCGCCGAAAACGACGGCGCGCGAATAGCCCGCCGTCGCCTCGAATGGAGAGCCGGACGAGATCAGCCGGCGCATGCGTTACGCCCAGGGGCGGGAGGACGCGGTGTTTTTCTCGAAACTGTCGATCGAGGTCGCCTTCTCCAGCGTCAGGCCGATATCGTCGAGGCCGTTCAGAAGGCAATGGCGGCGGAAGGCGTCGATCTCGAAGCCGATGCGGCCGCCGTCGGGGCCGGTGATTTCCTGGGCTTCGAGGTCCACCGTCAGCACGGCGTTGGAGCCGCGGCCGGCGTCGTCCATCAGCTTGTCGAGGTCTTCGGGGCTGACGACGATCGGCAGGATGCCGTTCTTGAAACAGTTGTTGTAGAAGATGTCGGCGAAGCT
>CBIMFD010000214.1:0-5973 GCA_966243085.1 uncultured Shinella sp. | reverse complement strand
CGACGACCTGCCGCGCAACACCATGGGCAAGGTGCAGAAGAACGTGCTGCGCGAGGCCTACAAGGACCTCTACCGCCCCTGATCGCGGGCAAAATGCCGTTTCAGGATATCGAGCACCTCGCCGGCGAGTTCCCCGACGATGCCGCCGCGCTCCCAGGCATAGAGCGAGGCGATGATCGGCGGCTCGGGGCTGAACTCGGCGACGGGGCTGACCCGCCAGCCGCGGACCGCGTCGATGGGCAGCAGCGAGAGGCCGAGGCCGGCTTCGACGGCCATCAGCACGTTGCGCAGGCTCGCCGAGGTGAAGGCGATGTACCAGCGCCGCCGCTCGCGCTCCAGCCGCTCGAACATGGAATCGCGGTAGAGCCCGCCGGGCGGGAAGGTGACGAGCGGCACCGGATCGGGCAGGTCGCCCGCCGCATCGGCGGCGGCGAACCAGGTGATCGGCTCCTCGAAGCTCGCCCAGCTATCGGCACTCGGCATGTCCTCCTTCAGCACCACGATGTCGAGCTCGCCGGAGCGGTAGCGGCGCGTCAGGTCCGAGCGCAGGCCCGTCATGACGTCGAGCCGTGCTTCCTTGTGGCGCCGCGTGAAGGCGGCGAAGGCGCGGGCCATCTCGGGCGTGGCGATGTCGTCCGGCATGCCGATGCGCACGGAGGTCGTGCCGGAGGTCTCGGCCACCAGCGTCAGCGCCTCGCTCTGCAGGGCGAGGATGCGGCGCGCATGGCCGAGCAGCCGTTCGCCCGTCACCGTCAGGCGCACCGGCCGGGCGGCGCGGTCGACAAGCTCCCGGCCGATCGCTTCTTCCAGCCGGCCGATCTGCTGGCTCATGGTCGACTGCGTCATGTGCAGGCGCTCGGCCGCCGCCGTGAAACTGCCCGCATCGGCAATCGCCACAAAGGCCCGGAGCAGGCGCGGGTCGAGCATGGCGTCCTCCATCGAATTTCTAAATACTAGCTATCTAAACATCTAATTTGCGCATGATTCAAGCCGGTGGTAGCGATAGGCATGTTCGGCGGCGCTCCCTTCCGCCTCCCCAACAGAAAGATCGAACGATGACGGACACGCGCTCCGGCCGCGACTGGACAATGCTTGCACTGGTCGTCCTCGTCGGCCTCAACCTGCGCCCCTTCCTCGCCGCGCCGGGGCCGCTCCTCACCGAGATCGTCGCGGATACGGGGCTCGGCTACGGCGGCGTTTCCATGCTCACGCTCCTGCCGATGTTCCTGATGGGCGTCGGGGCCTTCGTCGCACCCGGCCTCCAGGTCCGGCTCGGGGCGCGGCGCGGGCTCCTGATCGCGCTCGTCGTGCTTCTTGCCGGTTCGGCGCTCCGCCTCTTCGTGCAGGACGGGCTGTCGCTGATCGCGACGGCGGCCGTCTGCGGCATCGGCGTCGCCTTCATCCAGGCGATCTTCCCGGGCATCATCAAGGCGCGCTTCCCGGCAAGTGTGCCGGTGGTGACGGGGCTCTACTCCGCGACGATCATGGCGGGCGGCGCCTTCGGCGCCCGGCTGATGCCGATGCTCACCGGCGCCGGCTACCGCTGGCAGGCGGCGCTCGCCTTCCTGGCGCTGCCGGTGGCGCTTGCGCTCGCCGCCGCCTGGCGCATCCTCTCGGACGTGCGGACCGGCCGGCCCGACAGCACGCTGACCCGCCAGCTCCTGCGCCGGCCGCGGACCTGGGGGCTGATGCTGTCCTTCGGCCTCATCAATTCCGGCTACAGCTCGATGATCGCCTGGCTCTCGCCCTATTACCAGAGTCAGGGCTGGACGAGCGGCGACAGCAGCAGCCTCGTCGCCGTGATGGCCGCTGGCCAGGCGGCGGCCGCGCTCGGCCTGTCGGCCCTTGCGCGCGGCAATGCCGACCGCCGCCGCTGGCTTCTCCTGACCATCGCCCTCCAGGTCGCCGGCTTCCTCGGGCTCGCCGGCTTTCCGGGTCTTGCGCCGGTCCTCTGGGCGGGGCTGTGCGGCGCCGGGCTCGGCGGCAGTTTCGCGCTCGCCATCGTCACCGCGCTCGACCACCTGCCGCGGCCCGAACAGGCCGGGGCGCTCGCCGCGCTCATGCAGGGCGGCGGCTTCCTCATCGCCGCGCTCGGCCCCTATGCGCTGGCGCTGCTGCACGACTGGACGGGCGGCTTTGCCGCCGGCTGGATGCTGCACCTCGGCTGCGTGCTGGCAACGGCGCTGATCTACCTACGCTTCGACCCGCGGCGCTATCCCGCCGCCATGCCGATTGCGGGCTGAATGGAAAAACCCGCGCCTAAGGGGCGCGGGTCCGGATTACCGAGAAGCTGGCAGGGCAGGCCCTAGCGGCGGCCGCCGAAGGGCTTCAGCGTCATGTGGCGGTTGACGTCCTTGTAGAGCAGGTAGCGGAACGGCTCCGGGCCGCCGGCATAGCAGGCCTGCGGGCAGAAGGCGCGCAGCCACATGAAGTCGCCGGCCTCCACTTCCACCCAGTCCTGGTTGAGGCGGTAGACGGCCTTGCCCTGCAGCACATAGAGGCCGTGCTCCATGACGTGGGTTTCCGCGAAGGGGATGACCGCGCCGGGCAGGAGCGTGACGATGGTCACATGCATGTCGTGGCGCAGGTCGTTGGGGTCGACGAAGCGCGTCGTCGCCCAGCGGCCTTCCGTGCCGGGCATGACCGAAGGCGTGATGTCCTTCTCGTTGAGGATCAGCGGCTCGGGATGCGGCAGGCCGTCGACGGCCTCGTAGGCCTTGCGGATCCAGTGGAAGCGGGCATGGGCGCCGGAGCGGTTGTGCAGCGACCATTTCAGGCCCGGCGGCAGGAAGGCGTAGCCGCCCGGCTGGAGCGTGTGCTTGCCGGCCGGCAGCGTCAGTTCAACCTCACCGTCGACGACGAAGAGCACGCCTTCGGCCTCCGGGTCCTGTTCCGGCCGGTCGCTGCCGCCGCCCGGCGCCACTTCCATGACATATTGCGAGAAGGTCTCGGCGAAGCCGGAGAGCGGGCGGGCGATGACCCAGCAGCGCGTGTCGTTCCAGAAGGGCAGGAAGGAGGTGACGATGTCCTGCATCACGCCCTTGGGAATGACCGCATAGGCCTCGGTGAAGACGGCGCGGCCGGTCAGGAGGTCGCTCTGCGGGGGATGGCCGCCGAGGGAGGAATAGTAGCTTCTTTGCATTGTTCTCAGGCCCTTTGTCTTTGAGTGTTTCCGTCTTTCCCGGCGGATTTCCTCCGCCTCGTCTTTTTCCGCTACTGCGCGCCGGCCTTTTCGAGCAGGGCGGCGATATCGCGGTAGCCGCGGCTGCGGGCGTGCCGGAGCGGCGTCACGCCGTCATGGTCGGCAAGGTCGACATCGGCGCCGGCCGAAATCAGCCGCTCGACGATTCGCACATGCCGCGGCCCGCCGTCGCCGAGGATGATCGCCTCCAGCAGCGCCGTCCAGCCGAGCCGGTTGACGTGGTCGACGTCGACGCCGGCTGCGATCAGCGTTTCGACCGTCTCGACATGGCCGCGCTCGGCGGCGGGGATGAGGGCGGTGCCGTCATAGCGGTTGGTGCTCGCAAGGTCCGCGCCGTGTGCGAGCGTCAGCTTGAGGATTTCCAGATGGCCGCGCGCGCCGGCATAGAGGTAGGGGCTGTCGCTGATGCCGTCCTTGGCGTTGACGTCGGCGCCCGCCGCGATCAGCGCGCGGGCGGCCTCCAGCCTGTTGCCGTGGGTGGCGACGAGAAGCGCGGTCGCGCCGGTTCCGTCCCGCGCGTCGATCTCGGCGCCTTCGGCGATGAGGGTCTTTATGGCGGCGACGTCGTCGGCTGCGGCAGCCTTGTGCAGGGCGAGGGGCATGGCGTTTTCGGCGGCAAGAAGGGGCGGGCAGAAGGCCGTAAGGAGGAGCCAGGCTGAAAACGAAGCGAGTTTTAGCATGCGCCGTCCCGTTGGTTGTGGTGGCACGTTATCAGCCGCCCGCGGCATTAGAAAATTAAATGTGCAAATCCATACCATGCAGGAAATGGATCGAAGCGATGGAACGGAAAAACCCGGAGCGGTAAGCCGCCCCGGGTTTTCCACCCTGCCCAGAAAGGGGGAATTTCAGAGGCCGGCCGCAGCGATCGCCGCATCCAGGCGCTCGCGTGCCTTCTTCGGCAGCTTGCCCGTCTTGACGGCATCGAGGTTGGCCGGAGCATCGCCGACGACCACGAGACCGACCATGCCCATGCCCGCATGCGGCGTGCACTTGACGCCATAGGCGCCGACCTTGTCGAAGGTGACCTTGTAGGTCTCGTTCATCTTGCTCTTGAAGGCTTCCGTGCCGTCGGGGATCATGCCCTTGATCGTCTCGACATTGTGACCCTTGTCGGTGGGAATGAAGGTCACCGTGTCGCCGGGGGCCACCTTCACGAAGGCCGGCTCGAACACCATGGCGCCCTCGGCGCCCTTGTTCAGCATGTGCACTTCGAAATCGGCTGCCGCTGCCGGAAGGGCGAGGGCCAGAAAGGCCGCCGCGCCGACGATGCTCTTTGCTATGCTACGCATGGGGTATTCTCCTTGGTCACGAACGCCACTCGTTCATGACCAAGGAGGTAGACCCGCAGCCCTTCCCGTTCTTTGACTTTAATCAAATAGGAAGGGTGCCCATGCGTGGCGTCCTGTCGCAGGTATCGCCTCAGACGACGGCGACGGTGATGCCGCCGAGCCCGTCAATATGGGCGTGCATCACGTCGCCCCGCTCGACTGCGCCGACGCCCGCCGGCGTGCCGGAGAAGATGAGGTCGCCGGGTGCCAGCGTGAAGAGGCGGGAGAGATAGGCGATCATCTCCGGCACCTTCCAGATCATCTGGTCGAGATTGCCGTCCTGCCGGCGCTGGCCGTTGACGTCGAGGCGGATCGCGCCGTTGTTCGGATGGCCGATGCCGGCGACGGGATGGATGGGCCCGCAGGGGGCCGACCGCTCGAAGGCCTTGGCGATCTCCCAGGGCCGGCCGAGCTTCTTGGCCTCGGCCTGCAGGTCGCGGCGCGTCATGTCGAGGCCGACGGCATAGCCGTAGACGCAGTCCAGCGCGCGCTCGACGGGGATGTCGCTGCCGCCTTCGCAGAGCGCCACGACGAGCTCGACCTCGTAATGCACGTCCCGGCTCGCCGGCGGATAGGGAAAACCCTCTTCCGGCCGCACCAGCGTGTCGGGATTCTTCTGGAAGAAGAAGGGCGGCTCCTTGTCCGGATCGTGCCCCATCTCGATGGCGTGGTCGGCGAAGTTGCGGCCGACGCAATAGATGCGGTGCACCGGGAAGAGCGCGTCGCTCCCCTCGACGGCAAGGGTGGGAACGGGGGCGGGGGCGAGGACGTAGCGGCGGTCGGTATTGTCATGCGTCATGGGGCTGCACTTCCGTTGGCTGGATTTCGGCTCGAGGCTAGCACGCCCGCGGGCGGCAGGCGATCCGTTCTTCCGCTCCCCGCCGCCTTTCGATTGCGCGGGCGGCAAAAATCGCGGATAGAAACGGGATGACGAACGACGCTCCGCAGGACACGACCTCTTCCGAAAAGACGAAGGACAGCCCGCCGCGCGAACGCCGGCGCTCGCTGGCGATCGGCCTCCTGAAGGCGCGCGAGGCGGTGATGAGCCATTTCCGGCCGATCCTCGCCGACCACGAGGTGACCGAGCAGCAATGGCGCGTGCTGCGCGTCCTGTCGGAGGCGGGTATGCTCGACGCCTCGGAAGTGGCGGAAAAGGCGTTCATCCTCGCTCCGAGCCTGACGCGCATGCTGCGCTCGCTGGAGGAACGCAGCCTCATCACGCGGCACAAGGACAAGGACGACGGGCGGCGGGTGCTGCTGGCGCTCGCGCCGGCCGGCCAGAGGGTGATCCAGGAGGTCATGCCCGATTCCCGCCGCGTCTATGCGGATATCGATGCCCGCTTCGGCGCGGCCCGTGTCGAAGACCTGCTCGACATGCTGGAGGAGCTCGCCGCCCTCAAGCTGGAAGGCAAGGGCGGCGGCGAGGAATAGGTCAGTAGACCC
>CBIMFD010000213.1:0-5999 GCA_966243085.1 uncultured Shinella sp. | reverse complement strand
GGGCCATGGTGGCTGTCGGCGCCGTCGACGCGGTCGAAGCCGTGCGCACCGAAGAAGTCGCGCTGGGCCTGGACGATGTTGGCGGTGCCGCGGGCGCGGCGGTAGCTGTCGAAATAGCCGAGCGCCGAGGCGAGCGCGGGCACCGGCAGGCCGTGCAGCACGGCGGCGGAGACCACGCGGCGCAGCGCCCCGTCGGTTTCCTTCACCATGGGCGCGAAGGCCGGAGTGACGATGAGGTTCGCCGCGTCCGGCGCCTTGGTGAAGGCGCTGGTGATCTCGTCGAGGAACTGCGAGCGGATGATGCAGCCGGCACGCCAGATCTTGGCGATCGTCGGCATCGGCAGGTTCCAGCCGTATTCCTTCGAGGCGGCGGCCATGACGGCGAAGCCCTGCGCATAGGCGCCGATCTTGCCGGCGAGCAGCGCGCTTTCGAGGTCCTTGAGGAAGGCGGCCCTGTCGGCGACCTGGAGGGCCGGAACCTGCGGCAGGCCGAGGATCTTCTCCGCCGCCTCGCGCTCGCTCTTGAAGGAGGAGATGGAGCGGGCGGCGACGGCCGCCTCGATGCCGGTCGCCGGCACGCCCATGTTCTGCGCCTCGATGGCCGACCACTTGCCGGTGCCCTTCTGGCCCGCCTTGTCGAGGATCATGTCGACGATGGGGTTGCCGCTGATCGGGTCCTTGGCGGCGAGAACCTTCTCGGTGATCTCGATGAGGTAGGATTCAAGGCGTCCCTTGTTCCATTCGCCGAAGACGGCACCGATCTCTTCCGCGCTCATCTTCAGGCCGTCGCGCAGGATGCCGTAGATTTCGGCGATCATCTGCATGTCGGCATATTCGATGCCGTTGTGGATGGTCTTGACGAAGTGGCCGGCGCCGTTCTCGCCGAGCCAGGCGACACAGGGCTCGTCCTTGTATTTCGCGGCGATCGAGGTCAGCACCTTCTCGACGCGCTTCCACGACTCTTCCGTACCGCCGACCATGATCGACGGGCCGTGACGCGCGCCCTCTTCACCGCCGGAGACGCCCATGCCGATGAAGGTGAGGCCCGAATCCTTCAGCGCATCGAAGCGGCGCATCGTGTCGCGGAAGTTCGCGTTGCCGGCGTCGATCATGATGTCGTTCTTTTCGAGATAGGGGCGCAGCAGCTCCATCTGCTGGTCGACGGGCGCGCCTGCCTGGATCATGATGATGATCGGCCGCGGCGGGCGGATGGCGGCAACGAACTCCTCGATGGTCTCGCAGGGAACGATCTGGTCCTTCAGTGCACCCGCTTCCTCGTAGAATTCCTTCGTGCGGGCCGCCGTGCGGTTGAAGACCGCGATCCTGTTACCCTTCTCGGCAATGTTGAGCGCAAGGTTCGACCCCATTACGCCAAGGCCGATAAGCCCGATTTCCGCCTGTGCCACGATAATAACCTCCTAAGGATGGCGCGGCGGGGATGATTTCCGGAGCATGCCGGAAACGCCGCGCGAAAGAGAGTGGGAGCCGAGCTCCAGCGCTCGTGTTTTGGCATTCAAATCGATTTACGACAAGGGATTGTTTGGTTCCGGCGGGAATTTGGCCACGACCTGCATGGGTAGCGGCAGCTACTTCCCGGGCTTGTCGTCGCCGTCGTCGAGAACGCGCCAGGCCGCGCCGTCCACGTCGTCGTACTGGCCGCTTTTCAGCGACCAGAGGAAGGCCGCGAGCCCGAGCGCGCCGAGAAAAAGGGCGATGGGGATGAGGAAGACGAGCGTGTTCATGCCGCCTGCACCAGAGAACCGGCGGGCCGGGCTGCATCGGCCTGCCGCCTCGCGAAGGCCGGCATCCGGCCGCGCAGCCGCAGCGAGTTGACCACCACGATGATGGAGGAGGTCGACATGGCGATGGCGGCGATGAGCGGCGTCGCATGGCCGAGGATCGCAACCGGCACGGCAATGGCGTTGTAGCCGACGGCGAGCGCGAAATTCTGGCGGATGAGCCGCCCGGCGCGGCGTGCGGTCTCGTAGGCGAAGGGCACGGCCTCCAGACTCTCGTGCAGGAAGACGAAATCCGCCGCCTGCCGGCCGACATCCGCCGCCGTCGCCGGCGCGATCGAGACATGAGCGGCGGCGAGCGCCGGCGCATCGTTGATGCCGTCGCCGACCATCAGCACGCGGCGGCCGCGACCCGAACGTTCGGCGACCGCCTCGGTCTTCTGGCGCGGCGACAGCGCGGCACGCCAGCGCCTGATGCCGAGCTGGTCCGCGATGCGGGAGACGGCCGGGGCACGGTCGCCGGAAAGGATAGCGGTGTCGATGCCATCCTCCTTCAGCGCCTTGACGACCACGGTGGCGCCGGCCCGCAGCGTATCCTCGAAGCGGAAGGTTTCGAGCTCCGTCCCGTCGCGCGACAGGACGACCTCGGAGAGCCCGTGTGCCTCCTCCTCGCCCGACGCCGCCCCGCAGGCGAAGGCCCGGTTGCCGAGGCGCAGCACGCCCTGCGGCGTGACGGCCTCGAGGCCGCCGCCGGCGACTTCCGTGACCGCATCGACGACCGGTACCGGCCCGGCATTCGCCGCAGCGAGCGCCAGCGAAAGCGGATGGCGCGAATGGGCGGCGAGCGCCGCCGCAAGGGCAAGATGCGCGCGGTTCGCCCTCTCGCGGCCGACGAGCTGCGGCTTGCCGAGCGTCAACGTGCCGGTCTTGTCGAAGACGGCGGTATCGATCTCGGCAAGGCGCTCCATGGCCGAGCCGTCCTTCACCATCACGCCGCCGGCAAAGAGCCGCCCGGCCGCAACGACCTGCACCACCGGCACGGCAAGGCCGAGCGCGCAGGGGCAGGTGATGATCAGCGCGGCGATGGCGACGAGCATCGCATGCTTCCAGTCGCCGTCGTAAAGGCCCCAGCCGAGGAACGAGGCGGCCGCCAGCAGATGTACGGCGGGCGAATAGATCTGCGCCGCGCGGTCGGCGATGCGCCGGTAGCGGGCTCTGCCCCCTTCCGCGGCCTCCATCAGGCCGATGACCTCGGAGAGAAACGAATCGCGCGCGGTGGCGACGGCTTCGACCAAAAGCGAGCCGGTAAGGTTCATCGCGCCGGCCTCGATCCGCATGCCGGGGCCTGCGGAAAGCGGATCGCTCTCGCCGTTGACGATGGAGCGGTCGATGTCACTCACACCCGAAAGAACGCGGCAATCGACGGGGATGCGCTCGCCGGCGGCAATCGACAGCCGCTCGCCGACAGCGATCTCCTCGACCGGGCGATAGTCACGCGTCCCATCCGGCGAAACGACCATGGCGCCGCGCGGCGAAAGGCGCGCAAGGCCGGTGATGGCCGAGCGGGCGCGATCGCGCATGACGTGGTCGAGCGTGCGGCCGATCAGAAGGAAGAACAGGAGGCTCACCGTCGCGTCGAACCAGGCGTGCTCCCCGCCATGCATCGTCTCCCAGACGGAGACCAGATAGGAAAGGGTGATGGCGAGCGCGATCGGCACGTCCATGTTGGTGCGGCCGTGACGGACGGCGTTCCAGGCGGAGCGGTAGAAGAAGCGGCCGGCATAGATCAGCGTCGGCCCGGCGATGAAAGCGGAAATCCAGTGGAAGAGGTCGCGCGTCGCCGCTTCCGCCCCGGACCAGACGGAGACGGAGAGCAGCATGATGTTCATCGCGGCAAAGCCGGAGACGGCGACGGCGCGGATGAGCTGGTTGCGCAGCGCATCGTCCCCCTCGGCGGTAAGCGCGAAGAGATGCGCCTCATAGCCGGTGGCGACGATGGCGGCGGGGATGGACTGCGGATCGGAGAGCCGGCCGTCGACCGCTTCCTTCCAGACCACGGAGACGCGGCGGGTGGAGAGATTGACGCGCGCGCGCTCGACTTCCGGCAGGGCCTTCAGCGCGCCCTCGACGGTGGCGATGCAGGCGCCGCAATGGACGCCCGGCACGGAAAGGTCGACCTGCCGCAGCCCCTTGCCCACCGGACGGCTCGCCAGCGTCAGTTCCTGCGAGGACGGCAGCGCATGGCGTGCCCGTTCCGCCTCGACCGCCCCTTCCGTGCCGGGTGCGCAGCAACTCATTTCATGCCTCCTGCGACGATCCGGACGGTCTGGTGGAAGACCTTCGCCCCGTTTCGCGTCGTACTGATATCGACGACCCATTGGCCGCCGGCGATGGCCCGCTCGACGGCGAAGAGCCCCTGTCCTGCCGGCTCCAGCGCGAGGGTGAAGTCCTCGCGCTCGTCCACCGGGCGCTTGAAGGTGGCCATGACCTCGTCGGCGGCGACCGGCACCCCCCTGGCGTCGACGACCCGGTAGGCGATGCGCCCGCCCTCGACCGTCAGGCTGCCCTCGATGCCGCTGGCGGCGAGGCGCCTGGCCTCGGCCACCTTGCCGTTGAACTGCTGGCTGGCGACATAGGTGTTGGGCACGACGAGCCCGCTCCAGCTATGCGAGGCGTTCCAGGCCATGATGAGGTTCACGCCGATGACCGTGGCGAAGAACGACACCATCACGAGAACCATGTGCCAGCCGGTGAAGACGAAGCCCTGTTCCTTGCGCTCGCTGGCCATCACTTCACTCCCGGCGTGTTGAATTTGGCGGAATAGGTGTCGCGCTCGTGGCCCTGCCGGTCCTCGACGATAATGTGGAAGCCTTCGGCCGCTTCGGCAAGGCTGTTCCTGGGCAGGGTGACGAAAACACGCAAGGCCGTCACCCGGTCCGGATCGACCGGCACCGCGGCGCTGCGACCGTCGGCGCTGTCATGACCGGCGATCTTCATGATCGCGCCGGGCATGCCTTCGATGGAGACGGTGATCACGCGCGGCTCGGGGATCATGTTGAGCAGCTTCACGGCATAGCCGTTGCGGACCGAGCCGTCCGATTCGACGACGAACTGCGGATTGCGGTCGTGGATGACGTTGAGCTCCAGCCGCTCGCGCGACAGGAGCGCGAAGACGAGCGCCAGCCCCGCCGCCGACCAGACGCCGAAATAGAGCAGCGTGCGCGGGCGGAAGATGATGCGCCAGTCGAAATGCCTGATCTTCCCGTCGAATCCGCCGCTTGCATCGCGCACCCGTTTCGGGTCGATCGGCTGCGCGCCGCCGTTCGTCGCCAGCGCCATGTTGGACGAATAGTCCGACAGGGTCGCATAGGCGATGAGGCCGCGTTCCTTGCCGAGCTTGTCCATGACGTTGTCGCAGGCATCGATGCACAGCGCGCAGGTGATGCACTCCATCTGCTGGCCGTCGCGGATGTCGATGCCCATGGGACAGACGACGACGCAGGCGTTGCAGTCCACGCAATCCCCCACGCTCTCGCCTGCGGCGATCGCCTTCTTGGCATGACGGGTGCGCGGCTCGCCGCGCCAATCGTTGTAGGTCACGACCAGCGAGCTCTCGTCCAGCATCGCCGCCTGAATGCGCGGCCACGGACACATATAGGTGCAGACCTGCTCGCGCATGAGACCGCCGAGCACATAGGTCGTCGCCGTCAGGATGGCGACGGTGATGTAGGCGACGGCGGGCGCGCGCATCGTTACGAAATCGGCAAGCAGCGTCGGCGCGTCGGCAAAATAGAAGATCCACGCGCCACCCGTCGCGACGGCGATCACCAGCCATGTGGCGTGCTTGACCACACGCTTGCGCACCTTCTCGAAGGTCCACGGCCCGGCATCGAGCTTCATGCGCGCGTTGCGGTCGCCCTCGACCGCCCGCTCAACGACGAGGAAGAGATCGACCCATACGGTCTGCGGACAGGCATAGCCGCACCAGGCGCGCCCCACCGCCGAGGTGACGAGGAAGAGCCCGAAGCCCGCCATGACGAGGAGACCGGCGACGAAGAAGAACTCCTGCGGCCAGATCTCGATGAAGAAGAAATAGAAGCGCCGGCCGGCAAGGTCCACCAGCACGGCCTGGTCCGGCGCATGCGGGCCGCGATCCCAGCGAATCCACGGCGTCAGGTAGTAGATGCCGAGCGTGATGAGCATCACCAGCCACTTGAACTGCCGGAACCGGCCTTCGGCGCGCTTGGGGAAGATCTTCTTGCG
>CBIMFD010000212.1:0-6013 GCA_966243085.1 uncultured Shinella sp. | reverse complement strand
TATTTGCCGTAGGCCTGGTCGCCGAGCACGATATAGGAAATGCCGCGGAAGAGGCTCATCGTGCCGATAGTGACGACGATGGAGGGCAGCTTGAGGCCGGCGACCAGCACGCCGTTGAAGGCGCCGCAGGCAAGGCCGGTGCCGATGCCGATGGCCACGAGCCCCGGCGTGCCGAGCCCGGTCTGCGCCGCCGCGCCCATGGCGGTGGAGGCGAGCGCGATGATCGCGGCGACGGAAAGGTCGATCTCGCCGGCGATGATCAGCAGCGCCATGGCGAAGGCTATCAGCGCCTTTTCCGTGAAGTTGAACGTGGCGTCGGAAAGGTTCCAGGCGTTGAGGAAATAGGGCGAGGCGAGCGAATTGGCGATGAAGATCGCCACCGCCACGGCAAAGAGCAGCACCTCCCAGCTTGCCAGAAGGCGCGTGAATGGCGTGCCGAGCCGGTCGGGAATCTGGCGGCGGGGTGCAGTCTCGCCGGTCGTTGCGGTGCTCATGCCAGCTTCTCCTTGGCGGCGCGCTCACGCAGGATGATGCGGCCCTTCTTCTTCTCGGCGCGGGCGTTGAAGACCACGGCGAGGATGATGACGACGCCCGAGATTGCCATCTGCGCGAAGGGCGAGATGCCGATGACCGGCAGCGCGTTCTTGATGACGCCGAGGAAGAGCGCGCCGAGCACGGTGCCGATGACCGTGCCGATGCCGCCGGCAATGGAAATGCCGCCGATGACGCAGGCCGCGACCGTGTCGAGCTCGAAGCCCGCGGCGATGTCGACATAGGCGACCGCATAGCGCGACACCCAGAGATAGCCGGAAAGGCCGGCGAGCGCCCCGGAAAGGACGAAGGCGAGGAAGCGCGCGCGGCCGACGTCGATGCCGGCATAGACCGCCGCCGTCGGATTGCCGCCCGAGGCATAGGCCGACCGGCCAAAGGGCGTGCGCATCAGCACGAACCACATGGCGAGCACGATGGCGATGGCGAGCCAGGAGAGGATCGGCAGGCCGAGGACGGGAAGGCGCGGCAGGTTGAGGAAGTCGGGCGTCATCTGGTGGGCGTTCACCCAGCCGCCGCCGGAAAGCACGAAGGCCATGCCGCGATAGATGGTGAGCGTGCCGAGCGTCACGACGATGGGCGGGATTTGCAGCAGCCAGACCAGGAAGCCGTTGATTGCGCCGAGCGCCGCGCCGATGACGACGGCAAGCACGATGAGAAGGGCGAGCGGCAGGCCGGGATAGGCCGCGTCCAGCATGGCGACGGCCATGCCGGTGAACGCAAGGTTGGCCGCGACCGAAAGGTCGATGGATTTCGTCAGGATCACCGTCATCTGCCCGAGGGCGAGGACGATCAGGATCGACGTGTCGTTGAAGATGTTGGCGAGGTTGGCGGGCGCGGCAAAGCCCGCCGCGCGCGTCGCAAAGCCGGCGATCATCACGAGGATGATCAGCGCCAGCAGGAGTTCACGGTTCTTCAGGAGACGCTGCATGGCCATCCGTCCTTATGCATTGCCGGTCGCCGCGCGCACCAGCGTTTCCGCCGTCAGCCCCTCGCGGTCGTAGATTCCCGCCATCAGGCCCTCGCGCATCACCATGACGCGGTCCGACATGCCGAGGATTTCCGGCAGTTCGGAGGAGACCATGATGATGGAAAGGCCCTCGCCGGCGAGTTCCGAGATGAAGGCGTGGACGGCCGCCTTCGAGCCGATGTCGATGCCCTTGGTGGGTTCGTCGAGGATGATGACTTTCGGCTGCGTGGCGAGCCACTTGCCGATCACCACCTTCTGCTGGTTGCCGCCCGAAAGCGTGCCGACCGGCACGGAAAGCGCGGCGGCGCGAAGGTCCAGCCGCTCGGCATATTTGCGCGCCAGCGAGAATTCGTTCGCCGCCTTGAGGAAGCCGCGCACGGAGGTGCGGGCGAGCGAGGGCAGCGACATGTTCTGGAAGATCGGCATTTCGAGCGCAAGCCCGTGCCGGCCGCGCTCCTCCGGCACATAGACGATGCCGGCGGCAATGGCGTCGGCGGAGGAGCGGATGACGATCTCGCGGCCTTCGAGGAAGGTCTTGCCCGAGGCGGGCACGGTCGTGCCGAACAGCGACTGGCAGACCTCCGAGCGCCCCGCGCCGATGAGGCCGTAGACGCCGAGGATCTCGCCGCGGCGAAGCTCGAAGGAGATGTCGCGGAATTCGGTGTCGTGACAGTAGCCCTCGACCTTGAGCACGGTCTCGCCGATGGCGACCTTGCTCTTCGGGAAGACGTCATGCACGTCGCGGCCCACCATGAGGCGCACGATCTCCTCCTGCGGGGTCTCCTCGAGACGCCCCGCGCCGACCATGCGCCCGTCGCGGAAGACGGCGTAGTTCTCGGCGATCTCGTAGACCTCGTCGAACTTGTGGCTGATGAAGAGGATGGCCTTGCCCTGTTTCTTCAGGGTCTCGACGATGCGGAAGAGGTCGTCGATCTCCTTGCGCGAAAGGGCGGCGGTCGGCTCGTCCATGATGACGATGCGCGCTTCCACGGAGAGCGCGCGGGCGATCGCCACCAGATGCCGCTGGGCGATGGAAAGGTCCTTCAGCCTGATCGTCGGGTCGATGTCGCTTTCGAGCTGGTGCATCAGCGCGCGGGCGCGCTCGTTGATGGTCTTCCAGTCGATGAGGCCGAAGCGCGTGCGCGGCGCATGGCCGAGGAAGATGTTCTCGCCGACCGTCAATTCGTCGAAGAGCACGGTCTCCTGGTGGATGGCGGTGACGCCGGCGTCGATGGCGGCCTGTGCATTGGCGAAAGCGATGGGCGCGCCGTCCATGACGATCTCGCCCTCGTTCGGGCGGTAGATGCCGGTGAGGATCTTCACCAGCGTAGACTTGCCCGCGCCGTTCTCGCCGATCAGCGCCGTTACCTGACCCGGATAGAGCGCGATATCGACGCCGTCGAGCGCTTTGACGCCGGGAAAGATCTGCGAGATGCCGCGCATCTCCAGAATGGGGGTCTCTGCGCTTTCGGACATCGAGCCGGTATCGGGCTGTTGTGTTGCGGCAAGCATGTTCGGTTTCACCTTGAGGACCTTCCGGAAGAAGGGCCGGTCAATTGCATGGGACGCACGGCGTCTCGGTTTTCCTTCTCCCCGGTGGAGAGAAGGTGGCCCGAAGGGTCGGATGAGGGGGACGGACGGTCGCTTTCGCCTCCGGCGTCCCCCTCATCCCGCTGCCGCGACCTTCTCCCCGCCGGGGAGAAGGAAGACAACAGCATCGCCTGTTTCCGGATCAGAAGATCTTCGAGAACTGGTCGATGTTCGAGGCGTCGTAGACGAAGGGATCGGCCATGGCGGCTTCGCCGTTGTCGCCGACCTTGATCTTGCCCATGCGGCCGGCCTCGATCTCCGAGCCCGGAGCGCCGTCCGCGTCGCCCTTGACGAGGTGATAGGCGATCTGGGTTGCCGAATAGCCGAGGTCGATCGGGTTCCAGATGGCGAATTCCTTCGTCGCGCCCGACTTGATGGCGCCGGCCATTTCGGAGGGAAGGCCGAGGCCCGTCACATAGACCTCTCCGATCTTACCGGCATCCTTGACGGCCTGCGAGGCGGCGAGAACGCCCACCGTCGTCGGCGCCACGATGACCTTGACGTTCGGCTGCGAGGTGAGCAGGCCGTTGGCCTCGCGGTAGGACTTGTCGGCAAGGTCGTCGCCGTAGACGGTGGTGACGAGGTTGAGGCCGGGGAAGTCCTTGAGCTGCTTCTTCATCTCCTCGATCCAGGTGTTCTGGTTGGTGGAGGTCGTCGTTGCGGACAGGATCGCGAAGTCACCCTTGCCGTCCGGCAGGTGATCCTTGGCGAGCTGCAGGCACATCTTGCCGATCAGCTCGTTGGACGACGGGTTGAGATGCATGATGCGGCCTTCCGGCGCGACGCCCGAATCCCAGGAGATGACCTTGATGCCGCGCTGCTGGGCCTTCTTGAGGGCCGGCACGACGGCGTCCGGGTCGTTGGCCGAGATGGCGATGGCGTCGACGCCCTGGGCGATCAGCGAATTGATAACCTCGATCTGGCCTTCGGCCGTCGTCGTGGTCGGGCCGGTATAGATGATCTCGACGCCCCCGAGTTCCTTGGCGGCCTCTTCCGCGCCCTTATTGGCAGCTTCGAAGAAGCCGTTGCCGAGCGACTTGACGAGGAGCGCGATCTTCATGTCGGCGGCGCTGGCCGAAGACATCATGGCGGTAAGCGCGAGCGCGGCGCCAGCGAGCAGTTTCGTGGATAGTTTCATTGTCTTCCTCCCGATGTTGAAACCAAAGTCACTCCTCCCGGCGCCGTTCCTAGGCCGCCGAGGTGGAATCCTCCTTCTCCGCCGAAGCCATGGGCTTCACCGTGATGAGCTTTACGCCGGCATGGGCGAGCATCGTGGCCGCCTCGTCCGAAATCCTGTCGTCGGTGACGACCGTCGAGACGTTCTCGAGCGGGCACAGGATGAGGCTCGAGCGCCGGTCGAACTTGCTGGAATCGGCCATGACGATCAGCTCCTCGGCCTGGCGCATCAGCTTCTGTTCGCTCTGGATGACCAGCGCGTCCGATTCCATGATGCCGAGCGCATTGACGCCCTGCGCGCCGATGAACATGCGCCGCGCATAGAAATTGCGGATCGCGTCGTTGTCGAAAGGCGAGAGGATCAGGCTCTGGTCGCGGTAGATCGCCCCGCCCGGAACGCTGACCGTGCATTTGGAATGCTTCACCAGATGCTCGGCGATGGCGAAGGAATTGGTCATCACCTGCAGGCGGCGGGCCGACATGAAATGCACCATCTGGAACGTCGTGGTGCCGCCGTTGATGACGATGGAATCCCCTTCTTCGCACAGCTCCACCGCGCGGCGGGCGATTGCGCGCTTGCGATCGATATTGATCGATTCGGACACCTTGAACGGGCGCGCGGCCAGATTGCCGAGCTGCGGGGGATGCACGGCCTCGGCGCCGCCGCGCACGCGGCGCAGCCTGCCCTGAATGTGCAGGGCGGCGATGTCGCGGCGGATCGTGGCTTCGGATGCCTCGGTCAGTTCGGCGATATCCTGCACCGTCACGACAGGCTTTTCCTGAATCGCGCTCAAAATGATGCGATGGCGTTCGCGTTCGTGCATGGGGCTCCTCCTAGGATCGATTTATTCGTATTCTTTTTATCCTGTCAATCAGAAACGATCAAAAAACATCATGTTGCGCTGCACAATGATCTTTAATGATCAAAACTGATTGACATTGCGAGAAGGAATGCGCCATAGCTCGCACAGAAGGAGACGGGAGGCCGGCCGTGGCGTCCCGCCAAGTGTCAAGCCAGGGAGGAAATCATGACGGGTCAGCCCCGCCTTCTCGAAAACCGTTGGGATGATGCCTATGCCGCGGGGCTCGACGAGCCCGGTAAGCTGCTCTACCGCTCCAACCTCCTCGGCGCCGACAAGCGCATCACCAATTACGGTGGCGGCAACACGTCGGCCAAGGTGGCCGAAACCGATCCGTTGACGGGCGAGAAGACCCGCGTCATGTGGGTGAAGGGCTCCGGCGGCGACGTCGGCACGATCAGGCTCGACGGTTTTGCCACCCTCTACATGGACAAGCTGGAGGCCTTGAAGGGCATCTACAAGGGCGTCGACGACGAGGACCGCATGGTCGGCTTCCTGCCGCACTGCACCTTCAACCTCAACCCGCGCGCCGCCTCCATCGACACGCCGCTCCACGGCTTCGTGCCCTATACGCATGTCGATCATATGCATCCGGACGCGATCATCGCCATCGCGGCGGCGAAGAACTCGAAGGAACTGACGGCGAAGATCTTCGGCGACGACATCGGTTGGCTGCCCTGGCGCCGCCCCGGCTTCCAGCTCGGTCTCGACCTAGAAGCCTTCGTCAAGGCGAACCCGAAGGCGAGGGGCGTCGTCCTCGAAAGCCACGGCCTCTTCACCTGGGCGAACGACGCCAAGGATTGCTACCTCCTGACGCTGGAGATCATCAACAAGGCGATCGCGTGGTTCGCGAAGGAGACGGAAGGCA
>CBIMFD010000211.1:0-6019 GCA_966243085.1 uncultured Shinella sp. | reverse complement strand
CCTTGATCGCCTTTTCGGACCAGGCGTCGAAATCCTCGATGCCGGCGAAATCGGCCTGCGTGAAATAGAGGAGCAGCGGATTGATGCCCATGCCGCCGAAGGCCTCCCAGAGGGCTTCGAGATGGCGCGCGCGATCATAGGGCTCGAGGCGCACGGTGCGTCCTTCGAGCGTCACGGGCGCCGGCGACGGGCAACCCTTCCAATCCTTGAGATCGCGCATGGAAAATCCTCCTTCGGTCCGGCGAAGGGATAGAACAGCCGGACGGCCGGCGCAATGCGGAAAGCGGGGATCAGACCTTGGCGGCCGAAACCGTCGCCTCGATATGATCGACCAGCGCATCGGCAAGGCCGAGACGGCCGGCGAGAAGGTCGAGATAGCCGCGCTCCGCCCGCGTCTCCGGCTCGATGGCGAGGCGCGAGGCGGTGTAGAGTTCGACGCGCTGCTCCTCGCTCTTCGCCGCCGCGACGATGGCGTCGAGATCGACCGGATTGGCAAGCTCGTCTTCGAGGAACTGCGCGGCATCCGCACCGAGGCCGGACACCTTCAGCTTGTCCACGATGCGGGCGCCCTCGGCATCGTCGATATGGCCGTCGGCGCGTGAGGCGGCGATCATCGCGCGCACGAGGATGAGGGCGAAATCCGTGCTGACGGCTTCGGGATGGAAGCCGGAATCGACCGGCGGCGGCAGAAGCTCGGGCGTGCCGGCCTGAGCGCTCTCGGCCGGGTTCTGGCCGGCGCGGTAGTTCTTGTAGGCCTGGTAGCCGAGGCCGGCGATGGCGGCGAGGCCGCCGAGTTTCAGCGCCGAACCCGCGACCTTGCGTCCGCCATCCGTGCCTAGCAGCACGCCGGCGATGGCGATGGTGGCCAGCGGATTGTCCTTGGCGAGCTGGGTGACCTGGCCGGCGCGCTCGCGCACCGAGCCGCCCGCACCGGGCACCTGCGAACCGAGGAACTGGTCAAGCAACGTCTTGGCGTCAAACATGGGCGTCTCCGTTTCTCCCGTCTCGGCAGGGCCGACTGAAAGGCAAGATAGGAATGCCCGTTGCCGATTACAAACGGATAACGGGCGACCATCGGCCGCCCGCCCGAAAATCGCCGACCGGCCTCAGGCCTTGAGCGCGGCCGCCTCAGCGGCGAGCTTTTCGATGCCCGCCCAGTCGCCCCTGGCGACAAGGTCCTTCGGAGCCACCCACGAGCCGCCGACGCACACGACGTTCGGCAGGGAGAGGTAGTCGTTGGCGTTCTTGAGCGAGATGCCGCCCGTCGGGCAGAACAGCGTGCCGGCGAGCGGCGAGGAGAGCGACTTGAGATAGGCCGCCCCGCCGGCCTGCTCGGCCGGGAAGAACTTTAGCACCTCGTAGCCTTCCTCGCGAAGGCCCATGACCTCGCTGGCCGTCGCCGCGCCCGGCAGGAGCGGGATTTCGGAACCGGCGGCCGCGTCGATCAGCTCCTGCGTCGTGCCGGGGCTGACGATGAACTGCGAGCCGGCTTCCGCCGCCGCCTCGAACTGCGCGGCGTTGAGGATCGTGCCGGCGCCGGCGACCGCGCCCTCGACCTCGTTCGCAACGGCCCGGATCGCCTCCAGCGCAGCGGTCGTGCGCAGCGTGATCTCGATGGCCTTGAGGCCGCCGGCGACCAGCGCGCGCGCCAGCGGCACGGCCGTCTTGACGTCGTCGACGACCAGCACCGGCACCACCGGCTGCAGCTTCAGGACGGAAAGGAGCTTGGCGTTTTTCTCGCGCATGGCACCACCTTTTAAAACGATTGAATTGATCCCGGCATAGCGCGTCCGCCACGCCCTGTCGAGCTTAAAGCACGATTCGCCGCCTTGTCATGACACACTTATCGTGTAGTCTTCCCCCGCCCCAGCCCATCTCCAACAGCGAAAGCGAGCCTATGGCGAAAGAGATCGAGCGGAAGTTCCTGGTGTCGGGCCAGCGCTGGCGCACCTTCGTGGATGAAGGTATCGCCATAAGACAGGCCTATATCGTCGCCCAGGACGATCGCTCCCTCCGGATCCGCATCTATGGCGACGGACGGGCGCGCCTCACCCTCAAGGTCGGCCATGCCGCGCTCGTGCGCGACGAATACGAGTTCGACGTCGACCGCGACGAGGCCGAGGACATGCTGCGCCACGCCATCGGCAACGTCATCGAGAAGGTGCGCTACAGGGTGCCCTATGAAGGGCATGTCTGGGAGATCGACGTCTATGGCGGCGTGCACCGGGGCCTCGTGATCGCCGAGGTGGAGCTTTCCTCCATCCACGACGAGCCGGTATTGCCGAACTGGGTGGGCCGGGAAGTGACCGGCGAAAGCCGCTACTCCAACCAGTCGATGGCGCTCGGCGTCAGCACCGGCGCGAGCCTTCGCCTGCTCACCTGAGCCGCTACGCGGCGCCGCATTGCCTGAAAAGCGGCGAGGCTGTATGGGACGGCCATGACAAACGAGATCCTTTCGCATGCCGGGGACGGCGGCTTCCTCGTCGCCGCGCTCTATCATTTCGTTCCGGTTCCGCATTTCGCGGCGCTGCGCGCCCCCTTGCAGGCGCTCTGCGAGGAGAACGACGTGCGCGGCACGCTGCTGCTTGCCCACGAGGGCGTCAACGGCACCATCGCCGGCCCGCCGGACGGCGTCCGCGCCGTGCTCGCCTTCCTGCGCCGCCAGCCGGAATTTTCCGCGCTGGAGCACAAGGAAAGCCATGCGGCCGAAATGCCCTTCCTGCGCATGAAGGTGCGGCTGAAGAAGGAGATCGTCACCATGGGCGTCGAGGACATCGACCCCAACCGCTCCGTCGGCACCTATGTGGCGGCCGCGGACTGGAACGCGCTGATCTCCGACCCCGACACCATCGTCATCGACACGCGCAACGACTACGAGACGGCGATAGGCATGTTCAAGGGCGCGGTCGATCCGAATACGAAGACGTTCCGCGAATTCCCGGACTGGGTGCGGAACAATACGGGCCTCCACAACAAGCCGAAGATCGCCATGTACTGCACCGGCGGCATCCGCTGCGAGAAGGCCACCGCCTTCATGAAGGAAGAGGGCTTCGAGGAGGTCTACCACCTCAAGGGCGGCATCCTGAAATATCTGGAGGAGGTGCCGGCGGAAGAGAGCCTGTGGGAGGGCGCCTGCTTCGTCTTCGACGAGCGCGTCTCCGTCACCCATGGCCTTGCCGAGGGCGAGCACGAGCTCTGCCGCGCCTGCCGTCATCCGCTGACCGCCGAGGAGATCGCCTCCCCTCTCTATGAGCCCGGCGTCTCCTGCCCCCATTGCCACGCCACCCGCAGCGAGGAAGACCGCATGCGCTTTCGCCAGCGGCAGAAGCAGATGGACCTTGCGAGGAAGCGCGGGGAACGGCATCTGGGGAAGTAGTCGGGGCATCGCGGCTGCTCCGGGTTCGACAAGGTTTATTCTACCGCCTTCGCCAGAGAGGGGGACGATGCCGGGGCGTTTCGCATGAAGCCTCGCCGTGGAGCCTGCCCCTCATCCGGCCTGCCGGCCACCTTCTCCCCGCAAGCGGGGCGAAGGGGACCTGTTGCACCCTTTTCCCAACCAATACCCGTTAGCAGGGCAGGTCCCCTCTCCCCGCTTGCGGGGAGAGGGTTAGGGTGAGGGGCAAACTCCGAAACATGGGCGGCTTTGCGATCTTCCAGCCAAGGGGTCACCTCGCCCACTTGGGAAACTCTCCCGCGAGCGCCGCATACCACGCACCGCTCCTCTTCACCGTGCGCACCTGCGTCTCGTAGTCCACATGCACGATGCCGAAGCGCATGCGGTAGCCTTCCGCCCATTCGAAATTGTCCATCAGGCTCCAGGCGAAATAGCCGCGCATCGGGTAGCCCCCGGCGATGAGGTCGGCGGTGACGGCAAGGTGCTCGGCGATGTAGTCGATGCGGGGCTGGTCGTCGACCGTGCCGTTTTCCACGCCCATATTGTAGCAGGCGCCGTTCTCCGTGATGTAGCAATCGGGCAACCGGTAATCGGCATTCAGCTTGCGGACGAGATCGCCTAGGGCCGGGGCGAAGACTTCCCAGCCGATATCCGTCTTCACCTCCGCGACGGGCGCAGCGGGCACGGTCGCCGGGAACGCCGCCCCTTCGCCCGGATCGTTCGCGACGCGCATCGGCGTATAGTAGTTGAGGCCCCACCAGTCGAGCGGCTGGGAAATCGTCTCCATGTCGCCCGGCTCGATCGCCGGCATGCGGTGGCCGAGGGCGGAAAGGAAGCGTTCCGGATATTCGCCCTTGAAGACCGGGCCGAAGAAGACGCCGTTGTGAAAATCGAAGGCGCGGGCGGCGGCGTCCCGATCCGCCAGGCTGTCGCTGCCCGGATAGATCGAATGGGCGTTCAGCACGAGGCCGACGGGAAGCTCCGGCCGCTCGGCGCGGATGGCCGAGACGCCGAGGCCATGGGCGAGATTGGTGAAGTGGAGAGCATGGAGCGCGGCATCCATGTTGCGCTCGCCCGGCGCGTGGATGCCGTAGAGATGGCTCAGCCAGACGGAGCACCACGGCTCGTTGAAGGTTGCCACCGCATCCAGCCGGTCGCCGAGCCGGGCCGTGACCGTGCGGGCGTAACGCTGGAAGGCATAGGCCGTCTGCCGCGCCGTCCAGCCGCCGTCGCCCGCCAGCATCAGGGGCAGATCCCAATGGTAGAGCGTGGCGAAGGCCTTGATGCCGCGCGCCTTCAGGCCATCGACGAGCCGGTCGTAGAAATCCAGCCCCTTCTCGTTCACCGGACCCGTGCCTTCCGGGATGATGCGCGGCCAGGCGATGGAGAATCGGTAGGCCGTAACGCCGAGCGAGGCGATGAGGTCGAGATCCTCCTCCAGCCGGTTGTAATGGTCGCAGGCGACATCGCCGTTGTGCCGGCCGAAGACCCGGCCCGGCATGTTGGAGAAGGCGTCCCAGATCGAGGGCTTGCGCCCGTCCATCTTCGCGGCCCCCTCGATCTGGAAGGCGGCGGTCGCCACGCCGAACACGAAATCGCCGGGAAAACGGTCGGCAAGGGTCTTGGGGTCGATCATCGGTCGTCTCTGTGCTGGGAGGACTTTTCGCCATGCGGGCGATATCTGCAACGTTGCAGTAAAGCGATTCCATGAAAAGTCAATCGTGAAGAACGCCCAATGCGGCCCGCGCGCCGGAGCGCCGGGAGGATGGGTCTGCGTGTGGACGGGGCGCCGGAGCTGCCGCATCTGTAATGTTTATATATTGGCACCAGCCGGCGCCCCGTTCGGCGGTTTTTGCCCGCGACTCCAGTCTCTCTGCGGGGACAGGTCTATGGGAACGGTGGCGCGCCTTTCCGGAGAAAGAACCATGCACGCCCTCAGACTTACGATGCCGCAGCCATGGCTGCCGGTCGGCACCGTCTTCCATCGCGCCGGGCGAACCGGGGCTTTCCCCGCAGGCGCCGCCCGACGCCAAACCCGACCCCCTTGTGTGCCACACAGGCACGCCCGGCGACTTTATCAGGAGAAACGAAGGGCCGGCCCGCCGCCCCGCCGCTTCCCCCGGATCGCCAGAGGGAGACCATTTTCCGCGGACCCGGTGCGTGAGGTTTCGCGTCCTCCCCTCACGCCCCGCGCCGACCCCGCCTCGCCGCAACGCCTTGCGGTGTATCCGCGGCGGGATGGGGGGATTGTAGGCACGGGATTGGGTGGCGGGGATGGAGGGGGATGAAAGGACGTGCCGGGTGGGTGGCTCCTCGGGTCGAGCCCGAGGATGACGACAGGAGGGAGGTGGGCCGGCAAACGCGGCAATGCCGCTTGCCGCACCGCCTGATGGAGGGGAAGCGCTTCCTCTTCCTCCGTCACCTCGGACTTGATCCGGGGTGACGGCAGGGCAGTCGCCTATGGACTTCAGCGGAGCCACCTGCCCCCTTTTCCCCTCGGGGAGAAGGTCGCGGCAGCGCGATGAGGGGGAGCCGCAAGCGAAGACGGCCTGCTTGCCCCCTCATCCGAACCTTCGGGCCACCTTCTCCCCGAGGGGAGAAGGGAAAGAGGCAACCGTCTGCCAT
>CBIMFD010000210.1:0-6020 GCA_966243085.1 uncultured Shinella sp. | reverse complement strand
TCGATGCCGAACTTGCCGATATTGCCGGCGATCGTGCCGGTGAGGCCAGTGGAGGCGGCGTTGAAGGTCAGGACGTCGAGATTGGAACCCGAAGCCCCCGCGACGCGGCTGAAAGTATTGTCGAAGCCGAGCTGCTTGAGCACTTCGCGGCGGATTTCGGCGACCGTCACCTTGAGCGTGACCTGATCCTCGCCCTGCACCTGCAGCATGTTGACGACCTGCGAGCTCTGGCGCGCCTCGCCGAAGATCGCCGCATCGCCGTTGTTGCCCTGAGCCGTGATGTTGCGCGTGGTCGCCTCGCCGCCCGTCAGGAAGATGCTGGCAATTTCCTCGGCCCGCTTGGCATCCTGCGGGGTGCGCACGGAACCGCTGAGGACGATATTGTCCGAGATGATCTCGACCTGGATGTCGGAATCGGGAATGAAGCGGCGCAGGTTCGCCTCCAGTCCGCTGACGTCGCGCTCCACGTTGAGGTCGATGCTGACGATCTCCTCGCCGTTCGGACCGAAGACGAAGATGTTGGTCTGGCCGACTTCCTTGCCGAAGAGATAGATGCGCCGCGAGGTGCGGGTGACGGCATCCGCCTTGACCGGATCGGCGACGAGAATGTCGTGCGCATCGCTCGGCAGGTCGATGACCAGCGCCTTGTTGAGGCCGAGCTTCAGCGACTTGCGCGCGCCGGGGCCGCTCTCGTCGATGCGCACGATGGAGGAGCTGGCCGCCTCGGCGAGCGAGACGGGCGCGCCGGTGACGATCGCCGCCGGCAGGCCGGAGAATGCGAGGCAGAAGCTCGCCCCGCCCGCGACAGAAGCCCGAAAAGTCCTTGCGATTCCAAACACGAGGTCAGCTCCTGGTCATTGCTGCGTTGCGGGCGTGGCGCCGGTGACGATCTCGCCGGTCTTGATCACCTGCACGACCGGCGCGCCGTCGCCGCCGCTGAGCAGGTAGTCTGCTGCCATGGTGTCGGGTTCCTGCGCGTCGGCGACGCTGCGCAGCGCCAGCGACAGGCGCTCGGCCATCTGCTGGGCGACGGCCATCACCTTGGTCTGGTCCGGCGTGAGCTCGAGCGTGGCGGTGGTGCCGACGACGGCCTTGGAGCCGTCCGGGTTTTCCTGGATCTGCTGGTCGATGGCCAGCACGCGGACATTGGAGAGCACCGTCTCGGTGAGATAGGCGCCGGAACCGTTCTTGCGCACCATGGTCACGTCGACGCGGTCGTTCGGCAGGATGAAGCCGCCGGCGCCGGTGGCAACGGAGATTTCCGTTGCGACGGCACGTTTGCCGGCCGGCAGCAGCGAGGACATGATGCGGCTCGACGAATCGGCGATCTTTTCCTGGCGGATCGGCTCGCCGTTGAAGATCGGCATGCGCGCGATGGCGCCGTTCAGCGCCTCCACGGCATCGGGCCGGTTGCGGTCGGTGATGAAGCCCTCGACGATGGAGCCTTCCGGCCAGGGCGCCCAGGCGACGACTTCCGCGTTGAGCCGCGCGCCGACCGGCAGGCTTTCCTTGGCGACGAGCACATTGATGGTGGGCTCACGCTCCACGACGGTCTGCGTCTCGATCGACGGCTTGCTGCCACGCGCGATCTGCAGGGCGAGCAGGCCCGCCACGCCCGCCGAAACGACGGCAACTGCCAGAATGATGATTCGCGCCGGTTTCATGTGGTTTCCCTGAGCTGCGGAGTCTCCTATCCGCCCAGATTGACCGGCAATGGTGTAATTATGGTTAATAGCCGCCTTACGAGCATGGTTAACGGTGGGTTGACGGCGTCATGTCAGCCGCCGAGAACGGCCAGCATCAGCGGGGACGAGGGATAGGCCATGAAGGCCGCAACGCCGATGGCGATGCCATAGGGCACCTTCTTGGCCGTCAGCAGATGCTGGGGAACCGGCAGGCCGCTTGCGAGGATCGCGTTGGTGTGCGAGCGCAGCGACAGGATGGCGAACGTCAGCAGGCCGCCGAAGAAGGACACGTAGATCAGGAATTCGACGAGCGAGAAGGTGAGGCCGAACCAGACGGCGCTGGCCGTCAGGAGCTTGGCATCGCCGCCGCCCATGGCGTTGACGGCGAAAAGCGCAAAACAGGCCGCAAAGACCGCAGCCCCCGCGGCAAGGTGCATCGCGATCTCCGTGAGGCCGAGACCGGCGAGCGGCGCCACGACGAGAAAGGAAGCGATGAGGATGGCCGAAACACGGTTGGGAATCAGCATCGTCAGGAAATCGGAACAGGCGGCCAGCGCAAGGCAAAGCGGGAAAACCACGAAGATGATGGCCTGTGTCACTTCGGTCTCCGTTTTGATCGATTCTACGCTCGACCCTATTTTAAAAGAGATAACATCAAAATAAAAAGCCGCCCGAAGGCGGCTTTCGCATAAGAAGGATCGATTAGTCCTCCGTCGTTGCCGCACCGTTCTTGAAGTTCAACGTCTTGGAAAGTTCGTTGAACTGGTTGTTCAGCGAGCCGCCGAGTGCGGTGGCGCCGGTGATGAGGGCAACGGAAATCAGGGCGGCGATCAGGCCGTATTCGATGGCGGTTGCGCCAGACTCGTCCTTCATAAGGCGAGCGAAAATCTTGGTCATGGTATTCTCCTAGCTCCACGATGTTGGTTCAGCACGTCCGCCAACTGTTTCCGTTGTTCGGATGCTTGCAACCTACAGGCAGGCCATTTCCATCAGCTTAAAGAAATAGGTTAACGCGATCCTAACGGCGCATGGCCGAATTTATGGTTATCGTTCGGTCAATTCGGCTCTTTTCACCCACTTTACCGGACTTATCCGCTTATCCCGACGTCGCACGCCCGATGAGCGCCAGGGTTGAAACGGGAATGCGGCCCCGTGCCTTAAATCTTCATTCACCATTCACGGCGATGCTACCGGGAATTCATTGTCGGGATGACTGTTTATGGGACGCCACTGGACATTCGCTGCGGGGGCAGCAACGCTTGCGACAGCCGCTCTTGCCGTCCTTTCGGTGACGGGCACGGCCCTCGCCGAGGAACAGTTCATGCGCGTCTACATGGACCATGCGCGCGTCCTCAGACTCGACCGCCCGGTCAGCAAGGTGATCGTCGGCAATGCCGAGGTCGCCGACGCCACCGTGGCCGACGCACATACCATCGTGCTGACCGGCCGCAATTTCGGCACCACAAATCTCGTTCTCCTCGACGCCGACGGCAATGCCATCGTCGACGAGCGCGTTCTCGTTTCCATCGACGAGGGCAATACGGTGCGCGTCTTCCGCCAGACGGAGCGCTCGGTGCTGTCCTGCACGCCGAACTGCGAGGAGCATGCCAGCAAGACCGGCAACGGCGGCTGAGGCCTGCCTCTCTTCGGGCGTCCGAATGCGGGAAACCGTTCAATTCCTTCTTGCCGTGCACACGAAATGTAAAGGGTCTGCCGGCTAGTCTTGCCGCATCCAGGATTTGGGAATGGATCGCGATGTCGCTCGGTCATGACGCAATTCCTCGCCGCCGGCCGATGAAGGGCCTGCGCGAGCGTTTCCTCGCCCGCCGCGACGGCGCGGCGGCCATCGAGTTCGCACTCCTCGCCCTGCCCTTCTTCGTCATGGTCTTCGCCTCCATCGAGACCTTCGTGGCCTTCACCGGCGAACAGCTTCTCGCCAATGCCACCGACACGATGGCGCGCAAGATCCGCACCGGCGAGATTCGCTCGACCATGAGCAAGGAGGATTTCCGCAAGGCCTTCTGCGAGGAGATCAATATCCTGATGCCCTGCTCGGCGACGGAGGCGGCCAAGCCCGACAAGCTTTTCATCGACGTGCGCAGCTTCGCCACCTATGCGGATATTCCGAAGGCCGTCCCCATCACCGACGGCGACCTCGACACCGCGTCGTTCAAGTTCGAGCCCGGCGGCAAGAAGACGATCAACATCGTGCGCGCCTACTATCGCTGGGACGTGGTGACGGACCTCGTGCGCCCCATGCTCTCCAGCGTCCGCTCCGCCGACGGCTCCCGGCAGAACTATCTGATGGTCGCGACGGCCGTCATCCAGAACGAGGACTACCAGTGATGGGTGCTCCTGCAGAAACCGGACGGGCCGGAAAGACGCTGGCGGACGGCGGCCTCCTCCTGCGGCTGCGCCGCTTCGTCGAGGACCGCCGCGGCGTCGGCGCCATAGAATTCGCCATCGTCGCGCCGCTTCTCATCATGGCCTATATCGGCGCCTTCGAGATTTCCGTCGCCGTTGCCACTTCGCGCAAGGTCAGCCGGGCGGCAAGCACGGTCTCCGACCTCCTCACGCAGAGCAAGACGACCACGGCGGCGACCCTGGACACGATGAAGGACGTCGTGAGGAACGTCCTGGCGCCCTATGCGATCACCGGCTACTCGCTGAAGATCACCGGCATTTCGGTCGACGCCGCCGGCAATGCGACGGTCGCCTGGTCGCGCGACCAGAATGCGGGCGAACCTTACGGCACCGGCGACCCCGTCACGCTGCCTTCGAGCATGGACGCCGAAAGCACCTTCATCGTGCGCACGGAGCTGGTCGTACCGCACTCCATCCTGTTGATGGCGCCGGGTCTGAATTCTCAGTTCAACGAGATCGACCTTTCCAAGACGAGCTATTTCCGCCAGCGCGTCGGCGACGAGATCGCCTGCAGCGGCTGCTGAGGCCGCCGACCGGCGCGGCGATTTTCCTTGAACCCTTCGCAAGGCCTGTGCGATGGCACGCGGGTGCGGACAGACGGCAGGTGATCCATGGCGCGAGCCTTTCTCTTCGTTCTCGATTCCTTCGGCATCGGCGGGGCGCCGGATGCGGCCGCCTTCGGCGACCTCGGCGCCGATACGCTCGGCCATATCGCGGAATTCTGCGCGGCGGGCGCTGCCGACCGTCCCGGCCTCCGGGAAGGGCCGCTGAGACTTCCCAACATGTCGGCCCTCGGCCTGCTGCACGCAGCGCGCGCCGCCACAGGCCGCTTTCCGCCCGGTATGGACGTGCCGCAGCGCGTCTTCGGCTATCACGGGGCGGCAAGCGAGGTCTCCAACGGCAAGGACACCCCGTCCGGCCACTGGGAGATCGCCGGAACGCCGGTCGCCTTCGACTGGGGTTATTTTCCCGCCGAGGGTGATGCCTTCGAGCCGGAGCTGGCGGAGGCG
Organism: uncultured Shinella sp.; assembly: GCA_966243085.1. Classification (GTDB taxonomy): domain Bacteria; phylum Pseudomonadota; class Alphaproteobacteria; order Rhizobiales; family Rhizobiaceae; genus Shinella. Next base: position 901 of record CBIMFD010000210.1, on the reverse strand, counting down.
ATCGTAGCGCAGGGCAACGTGCCCGGCATTCTCGGCAATTGCCACGCCTCGGGCACGGACATCATCGCCCGCTACGGGCTGGAGCATATCCGCACCGGAAAGCCGATCTGCTACACCTCCTCCGATTCCGTTTTCCAGATCGCCGCGCATGAAAGGCATTTTGGCCTCGACCGGCTGCTTTCCTTCTGTGAGACGGTGCGCAATATCCTCGACGAGCGGCCGGGCGGGCGCATCGGGCGCGTCATCGCCCGGCCCTTCCTCGGCGAGACGCCCGAGACCTTCGAGCGCACCGGCAACCGGCGGGACTATTCCGTGCTGCCGCCGGAGCCGACCCTGCTCGACCGGCTGACGGAGGCCGGCCGCACGGTGCATGCCGTCGGCAAGATCGGTGACATCTTTGCCCATCAGGGCGTCGGCCGGCTCACCAAGGCGAACGGCAACATGGCGCTGTTCGACGCGACATTGCGTGTCATGGACGAAGCGAAGGACGGCGACCTCGTCTTCACCAATTTCGTCGATTTCGACATGCTCTACGGCCACCGCCGCGATGTTCCCGGCTATGCCGCGGCGCTCGAAGCCTTCGACCGGCGCCTGCCGGAGATCGACCGCAAGCTGAAACCCGGCGACATCGTCATCCTCACCGCCGATCATGGCTGCGATCCCACCTGGCGCGGCACCGACCATACGCGCGAGCGCGTGCCGATCATGAGCTTCGGCCCGGGCATCCGTTCGCGCCTCATCGAGACCCGCGCCACCTTCGCCGATATCGGCGAGACCGTCGCCCGCCATCTCGGCATTGCGCCGGGTCCGCACGGAAGGAGCTTCCTGTGACGAAATCCATGCCCAAGGCGGAACTCCATTGCCATATCGAAGGCGCAACCCCGCCGGCCCTCGCGCTGGC
>CBIMFD010000209.1:0-6048 GCA_966243085.1 uncultured Shinella sp. | reverse complement strand
GATGCGGTGGAGGATGTCGCGGATGACCGCGCCGGTCGGCGAGGTGACGACGCCGATCACCCTCGGCAGGAACGGCAGCGGCTTCTTGCGGCCGGCGTCGAACAGGCCCTCGGCGGCGAGCTTGCGGCGGCGCTCCTCCAGCAGCGCCATCAGCGCGCCGGCGCCGGCGGGCTCCAGCGTCTCGATGACGATCTGGTATTTCGAGGAGCCGGGGAAGGTGGTGATCTTGCCCGTGGCGATCACCTCCATGCCCTCTTCCGGCTTGAAGCGCAGGCGCGAGAAGCTGCCTTTCCAGATCACCGCGTCGATGCGCGCCCGCTCGTCCTTCAGCGAGAAATAGGCGTGCCCGGAGGAATGCTGGCCGCGATAGCCGGAGATCTCGCCGCGCACGCGCACCTGGTCGAAGGCCTGCTCGACCGTGCGCTTGATGGAGCCGGAGAGCTCCGAGACGGAATATTCGGCAAGGTTGCTGGGCGAATCGCTGTCGGAAAAGAAGCTCATGCGCCGAGTTTAGCCGGTTTGGCCGCCGGGGACAGGGTGTGCCGCGCGGCGTCCCCAGATGCGTGCGCTTCTATTGCGGCTTCACCCGGTAGAGCCGCAGCACGGCGGGCTCCGTGCCGGCGATGTGCTCCAGATAAGCCGGCACCCTGCCTTTCAGGAGATCGGCATAGAGGCCTCCCGGTTCCGCCTTGGCGAGGTCGCGGGTCTGGGTGTCGTCCGGGCAGAAGGCGAGCAGCGTCACATGCGCCCCGCGCAGGAAGGCCTCAGCCTGATGCGGGTTGGAAAGGCCGATATGCATTTCCGTCAGCATGCCGCCCTGGTTGCGGTGATAGGGGGCGGAGAGGACGCGGTGGGCGGTATAGCGCAGGATCGCGGCCCCGAGATTGGACGGACCGGCGACGACCCCGACAGGCTCGTCGGCGAGCGGGCGGATCGAGGCCACGTCGGTGCAGGAGGCGCGGGCCGCAGCCTTCGCCGAAAGGCCCTCGGCCAGCAGGGCCTGCGAGCGGCCGGGCACGAGTGCACCGGCAAGCGCCCAGCTTGCCGGAACGGAGGCGAGCGTGACGAGGAAGAAGGCGCCCGCGCGCCGGACATTCTTCGGCTCGGTGTTCGCCGCGTTGCGCAGGTCCGCGATGAGGAAGCCGAGCGGCAGGGCCGAGAGCAGGTTGGAGAAGATCGCCCCGCGGATCTGGATCAGCGTGACGGCGGAGGAGACGGCGATGAGGGCAAGGAGCACGCCGTGGGCCTCGCGCGCCTCACCGCGCCGGATGCGCCAGAGGCAGACGAGGATGGCGAGGAGGCCCGGCATGTAGAAGGTGCCGATGGAGGCGGGCTCGCGGTGGAACTGCGCCAGTGCCGACTGCGCCTCTATGACGCCGGAAAGCCAGAAGGTCTTGAGCAGCGGGTCGAGCGTATCGAGTGGATTGGCAAGGCAATCGGGGGTGATGAGGAGGACCGCGGCGCCGATGACCGCGCCGGCCACGGCAAGCGCGGCGAAACGGCCGGCAAGGGACCGCCCGCTCGCCAGCGAGGCCGTGAGGAACAGCGCACCGCCGCCGAAAGTCGCCAGCGCATAGAAGCCGTAGGAGAGGCTGTCGCAGGTTACCTGCCCGTAACGGGACGGCGCAACCGTCGCAAAGAACGCGAAGGTCACGGTCGCGGCGAGCGCAAGCCCGAAAGCGGCGGCAGCGTCCCGGAAGGCCGGCCCGTGCCACACCCAGCGCAGCGAGACGACGAGGCAGATGGCGGCGATCAGCGGCGTCGTCTCCGCGCCGATGGCGATGGCAAGGCCGGAAAGCGCGCCGGCAATGGCATGGTCGCGCGCCCGCATGAAGGGGTCGAGCAGCATGGCGGCGATGCAGGCGGCAAGGGCGAGCTGGACGTTGTGATGGTCGATCGCGCCCGGCTGGAAACGGTTGAGCGCAACGAGGAACAGCACGGTCAGAACGAGCGTCGCATGCATCGCGCCCTTGCCGCCGAGCCGGAAGCCGGCAAGACCCATGCCGAAGATCACCGGCACGGTCAGCGAGAGCGGCCAGACCGCGAGCGCCAGCGCCTCGGCCTGCTCGCGGCCGGTAAAGAGCGAGAAGAAGCCGATGAGATTGGCGATCGGCAGGTCGACGAAGCGCGACCAGTGCATCAGCGTGCCGCCTGCGAGCCCAAGGCGGTATTGCGTCGTGTCGAACCAGCTCTGGCCGGCAAGAAGATCGCGCACCATGACGAGCCGCATCGTGTCGTCGTTGTCGGCCCCGACATAGTCGGTCGCAAAGGGCAGCGAGACCGCCAGCAGCAGGACGATTGCAAGAAGGGAATAGAGGACGAGCACGCCAGGCGTCATGCCCTGCCGGCGTTCTGCCGTCTGCGGAGGGGCAAGCGGCAGGGCCGCAGGCATGGGGTTGGACATGTTCTGCCCTTTCGTCCGCCGTTCAGGTCAGTCGAAACCTAGCCTTAACCTTCTCAAGAAATAGTAAAACCGGCGGCCGCAGCGGCTGGCCCACGGGAGATCGCGCCGCCATGACGGAAGCCTTGCTGGAAGACCTCGACATCGCGGTCCTGCTGCCCTGCTATAACGAGGCGCAGACCATCGGCGACGTCGTCGCCGGTTTCCGCGCCGCGCTGCCCTCCGCGCGCATCTACGTCTACGACAACAATTCCACGGATTCCACGGCGTTGCGCGCCGCGCTCGCTGGCGCCACGGTGGTGCGCGAGCGCCGCCAGGGCAAGGGCAATGTCGTGCGACGCATGTTCTCCGACATCGAGGCGGACATCTATGTGATGGCCGACGGCGACGGCACCTATGCGGCGGGCGATGCGCCCGAACTTGTGCGCACGCTCATCACCGAGGGCGCCGACATGGTGGTGGGCACGCGCCGCGGCGTCCATGCCGATGCCGGCCGCCAGGGCCACGCCTTCGGCAACCGCATCTTCAACACGCTGTTCCGTGCGCTGTTCGGCAACGATTTCTCAGACATCTTCTCAGGCTACCGCGCCTTCTCGCGCCGCTTCGCCAAGAGTTTCCCGGCCGTCTCCGGCGGCTTCGAGATCGAGACGGAAATGTCGGTGCATGCCTCGCGGCTGCGCATGCCCGTCGCCGAACTGGAACTGGACTACGGCCGCCGGCCGGAAGGCTCCCATTCAAAGCTCTCCACCTTCCGCGACGGTCGCCGTATCCTCTGGATGTTCGCCATGCTGATGAAGGAGACGCGGCCCTTCGCCTTCTTCGGCGCGATCAGCGGTCTCTTCATGACGGCGAGCCTCGTCTTCATGGCGCCGGTGCTGGCGGCCTATTTCCGCACCGGCCTTGTAGACCGCATGCCGACCTGGGTCTTCTCGCTCGCGCTGATGATGATCTCCTTCCTCGTCTTCTCCGCCGGCATGATCCTCGATTCGCTCGCCCGCGCCCGGGCCGAGCAGTTGCGCATCCACTACATGACCCTGCCGGCAAGCCATGCCGGCCATCGCCGCCGCGTCCACGCTGGCGAGGACGTGCCGGCGCGTTCGCGCGTGGCGTGAACGCGCCATGCGGCGCCTCGTCTCCTTCGTCCTTGCCGGAGGCGCCGGCTTTCTCGTCGATGCCGGCGTGCTGGCGCTGCTACTGAAGCTCACGGCGCTCGGCCCCTTCGCCGCGCGCCTCTTCGCCATCGCCGCGGCCATGCTCTTCACCTTCTGGCTCAACCGCACCTTCACCTTCGGCCGCAGCGGACGAGCGCTGGCGGTGGAAGGCGCGCGTTATGGCGGGGTCGGCCTCAGCGCCGCGGTGCTGAACTACGCCGTCTATTCGGCGCTGCTCCTCGTCTTCCCGACGCTATGGCCGGTGCTGGCTGTCGCCGTCGCCTCGCTTGCCGCGATGGTCTTCTCCTTCCTCGGCTATTCCCGCTTCGTCTTCGGCGCGTCCGCACCCTCGAAGTGAGCCCGGGTCTCGGCATCGGCCGGAAAGAAGCTCTCGATCAGCACGCCCTGCACGAGCGCGTCCTGCGCCGAGCCGAACGAGGTGAGCGTGGTGATCCAGTTGAAGCGCTTCGCACCGATCTTCATCTCGATGGGCAGGACGGGCAGCCGGTCGGTTTCCGGGAAGGCTTCGAGCGCCGCCCGGATGTCCGACGCTGCCGCCAGCCGCTCGATGCGCCTTGAAAGCGGACTGCGCGGCCCCTGCAGCCAGGCTTCGGCGCGGATGCGGTGGACGAGGTCCGCCGCCGATCGCGCCCAGTTGACGACGATGGAGCGCAGCGGCGTCTCTCCGAGATAGGCATCGAGGAAATTGTCGCCGGGCGAGACGGCGATGCCCGACATGCCGGCAAGGCCGAGAAAGGCCTGGTTGGCGGTCAGGACGTTGTATTCGTGGTCGAAGACGACGCCCGGATAGGGGTCGTGCCGGGCGAGGATGAGGCCGATGGCCGACGTGACGGCCGGCGGGAAAGCGGCAAGGCTGGCAGCCGGCGCCGTCGCAAAGCGCGGGCGGAAGCCGGCGGCGGAGAAGAGCAGGCCCTGGTCGCGCGCCGGAATGTCGAGCACCGCGGAAAGCCGGAGGATCATGCCTTCCGAGGGACGCGAGCGGCCGGTCTCCAGAAAGGAGAGATGACGGGTGGAAATGCCGGCCTCGCTCGCCAGTTCGAGCTGACTGAGGCGCCGGTGGTTGCGCCATTCCTTCAGGTGCTCGCCGAATTCCATGCCCGTCTCCCTTCACGCTTGGCGCACTAAACAGGAGCGGCCGCACGATTTCCATTACCTCCAAGGTAATTGGTTTGCCTCTCTCCCTTCGGCACGATCGGCCCATCGACAACGAAGGAGCCCATCATGTTCGCAGCCCTCAACCGCAATCTCCTGAAATCCGTCATGATCGCCGACGGCATCTTCTCGCTCGCCGCCGGCGTCCTCCTCATTGCCCTCTCCGGCTGGATCGGCGCCGTCGTCGGTCCGCTCGCGACACCCGCGGTCGTTGCCGGCTTCGGCGTCTTTTTCCTCTTCTGGGGCGCCTTCCACCTTGCCGTCGGACGGCAGGAACGCCCGTCGCCCGCCGCCGTGCGTTCCGCGATCGCCGGCGATGCGCTCTGGGTGCTCGGCAGCGTTGCCGTGCTCCTGATCGGCCAGGACGACCTGACCGCCGCCGGCATCGGCCTCATTGCCGTCGCGGCCGTCGCCGTCGCCGATATCCTCCTGCTCAAGCAGATCGGCCTCGGCCGCCAGCAGAAGGCGGCGCTTGCCTGAACCGCTTTCCCGATCCGCCCCGCCGTCGGCAGGGGCGGATCGTCCGCTACCCCGCAGGAGAGATTTCCCTTGCCGATAAAATGCACTACCGTCGCGCCGGAACGAAAACGGGGAGCCCTTCATGCGCGTCATCTTTTCCGAGGACCACAAGCTCAGGAACGCCCGCAGCGAGCTTTTCGGCGGGGAACTCGTGCCGCCCTTCGAGGCGCCGTTTCGCGCCGAATGGATCCTTGCGGCCGTTCGCGAGGCGGGCTTCACGGATGTCTTGGCGCCTGAGCGCCATGGCCTCGAGACCGCGCTGAAGGTGCATGACGCCGGCTACCTTTCCTTCCTCGAAAAGGCCTGGGGCCTATGGGAAGCCGCCGGCTACAAGGGCGAGGCTATCGCCACGTCCTTCCCGGTCCGCCGCACCTCGCCGCGCATTCCCACCCAGATCGACGGCCTTCTCGGCTATTATTGCAACGCCTCGGAGACGGCGGTCTCGCCCGGCACATGGGAGGCGGCCGTCTCCTCCATGCAGGTTGCGCTGACGGCGGCCGACATCGTCGCGGACGGAGCGAAGGCCGCCTTCGCGCTCTGCCGCCCGCCCGGCCACCATGCCGGCATCGACAGCTTCGGCGGCTATTGCTTCATCAACAATGCGGCCGTCGCCGCCCAGCGCTTCCTCGACAGGGGCGCACGGAAGGTCGCTATCCTCGACGTCGACTTCCACCACGGCAACGGCACGCAGGATATCTTCTACGAGCGCGGCGACGTCTATTTCGCTTCCCTGCACGGCGATCCCGCCGAAGCCTTCCCGCATTTCCTCGGCTATGCGGAGGAGACCGGCAAGGGCGCGGGCGA
>CBIMFD010000208.1:0-6107 GCA_966243085.1 uncultured Shinella sp. | reverse complement strand
CTGGCCGACGGAGCGGTCGACGAGCAGCGAGAGGTAGAGCTCGCGGTCGATGTCGGCGCCGTCCTCGATGTAGAGGCGGTTCACCTGCTTGCCGGCCGGGCCGGTCTGCGCGGTGACGAGCGTGTTGCCGAGCATTTCCTTGACGTTGGAGGCGACCTCGTCGACGCTCTTGGCGAGGCGAACGCCGCCCTTGGCTTCCGGCGACAGTTCCTTAAACTTGCCCTTGCCGCGGCCGCCGGCATGAATCTGGCTCTTGACCACGTAGAGCGGTCCGGGAAGCGACTTCGCAGCCGCCTCAGCCTCGTCGGCGGAGAAGATGGCCACGCCTTCCGCGACCGGCGCGCCGAAGCTCTTGAGCAGAGCCTTGGCCTGGTATTCGTGAATGTTCATCGGGAAAATCCTGTCTGGCTACCGGATTACTTGAGGGCGGGCGCGATGTTGATGCAGGCCTCGCAAAGGCCGGCGACGGCGCCGACCGACTTGTCGAAGGCTTCCTGCTCGGCCTTGTTGAGGTCGATCTCGACGATGCGCTCGACGCCGCCGGCACCGATGACCGTCGGAACGCCGACATACATGTCCTTGACGCCGTACTGGCCGGAAAGATGCGCTGCGCAGGGCAGGACGCGCTTCTTGTCCTTGAGGTAGGACTCGGCCATCTCGATGGCGGATGCGGCCGGCGCGTAATAGGCCGAGCCGGTCTTCAGGAGACCGACGATCTCGGCGCCGCCGTCACGGGTGCGCTGGATGATCTCTTCGAGGCGCTCCTTGGTGACCCAGCCCATCTTGACGAGGTCGGTCAGCGGAATGCCGGCAACCGTCGAGTAGCGGGCGAGCGGCACCATCGTGTCGCCGTGGCCGCCGAGAACGAAGGCGGTAACGTCCTGGACGGAAACCTTGAATTCTTCGGACAGGAAGAGGCGGAAGCGGGCCGAGTCCAGAACGCCGGCCATGCCGACGACCATGTTCTTCGGCAGACCCGAGAACTTCTGCAGCGCCCAGACCATGGCGTCGAGCGGGTTGGTGATGCAGATGACGAAGGCGTTCGGGGCATACTTCTTGATGCCCGCGCCGACCTGCTCCATGACCTTGAGGTTGATGCCGAGAAGATCGTCGCGGCTCATCCCCGGCTTGCGGGCGACGCCGGCGGTGACGATGCACACGTCCGCGCCTTCGATGGCGGCATAGTCGCTCGCACCGGTCAGCGAGGCATTGAAGCCTTCCACCGGCGAGGACTGGGCGATGTCGAGGCCCTTGCCCTGCGGAACGCCGTCGGCGATGTCGAAGAGGACGATGTCGCCCAGTTCCTTCAGGCCGGCCAGATGCGCCAGCGTGCCACCGATCATGCCAGAACCAATAAGTGCGATCTTCTTGCGGGCCATGGAAGCTTCCTCTTGCTCGATCAACGATCCCCCAATGTCGCAATTGCGGGACCTTTCGGCGCAAGGGATTACGCCTCTGAGGTTAAAAATTCAACACATACTTTTAGACTTAGGATTTTCAATCGGTTAGATATAAAATTTCTTACGTAAGCGTAAGAAATTATGTCACGCGGCCGACATATTTCCGCCATAGCGGACCCGGTGGTCGGCGAGATATTCCGTGCTGCGGATCTCGATGAGGCGGGAGACCGTACGATCGAACTCGAAGCCCTCGGTTCCCCTGCGGGTGACGAGCAGATCTTCCGGCGCTGCGGCGGCGGATGCGAAGAGCCGCGCCCGGTGATCGTAGATCGTATCGACGAGGTTGATGAAGCGCTTCGTCTCGTTACGCTTTTCCGCGCCGAGGAAGGGAACGTGATCGACGAAGAGCGTATCGTAGTGCGAAAGGATTTCGAGATAGTCGGCAGCCCCGAGCGGCTTTTCGCAAAGATCGGCGAAGGAGAAGCGCGCCGCGCGACCCGCCGCCTGTGGTACCGCGATGGAGCGCCCGCGAAAGGCGATCGTCGCCGCCGCCACGTCCCTGCCCGCCGTCTCGCGCTTCCAGGCCGCGTCCATCGCCCTGTCGGCCTCGGCCCCGAGCGGATGCCGGAAGACCGGCAGGCCGCTGTCCTTTTCCAGACGGTAGTCCGTCAGCGAATCCAGTGGCACGATCTCGACATGCTTCTTCAGGAGATCGACGAAAGGCAGGAAGAGGCCGCGGTTGAGGCCGTCCCTGTAAAGATCGTCCGGCTCCACGTTCGACGTCGCGACCAGGATGCAGCCGCGCTGGAAAAGCTCGCCGAAGAGACGCGACAGGATCATCGCGTCGGCAATGTCCGTCACGGAGAACTCATCGAAGCAGAGGAGCCGCGCTTCCTCGATGAGGCTGGCGGCGACGGGCGGCACGGGGTCCGCCTCCTTCGTCTCGCCGGCCTTCAGCCTCTGGCGATGCCTGTGGATGCGCTCGTGCACATCGGCCATGAATTCGTGGAAATGCGCCCGCCGCTTGCGCTTGATGGGCGTCAGCTCGAAGAACATGTCCATCAGCATGGTCTTGCCGCGCCCGACGCCGCCATAGATGTAGAGGCCCTTCGGAGCACTGACGGCCTCCGGCTTGCGGGAGGCGAAGAGCCAGCCGAGCGCGCTCGACTTGCGGGCGGGCCTTTGCGCATGAACGTCGGCAAGCAGCCGGTCGAAGCGCGCGGCCATCGCCTTCTGGGCGGGGTCCGCCTTCAGTTCGCCGCTTGCGACAAGGGTCTCCAGCCTATCCGAAACGCCATGTTCCGGGTGTGTCGAAACCCTGTCCCAGTCCTTGCCCATGGGCGGCAGTCATCCGTATCTGGTGGAGGGACGATATCAGCGCGAGAGGCTGACCGGCTGGCCCGAATTGGTCGAACCGTCGAAACGGGAATCGGCCGTCTTGTAGAGACGTGCGATCGCATTGCCGTCGCGATCCTTCAGGATGACCTGCTTTCCGGCGACTTCCCAGGAGCCCATCGTCGTCAGTTCGCCCGCACATCCGCGCGTGCCGCCGCGCGAGCCGCTGCCGAGATTGGTCAGCGTCAGGAACATGTCGCAGGAGGACGGGCCGCTGGCGACGCGCCAGTTGCCGACAAGGGCTTCCTTCTTCACGTCGAGCGCGCCGGCCGCGACAGCCGCATCGCCCGTGCCCGTCGCCATGGCCATGTCGGTCGTCGGCTTTTCGGGGAACTGGCTGGCGCCTCCCCCCATCGTGGGATCGGGAAGCTGGCTGGAGGAGACCGTGCCGATCGGCTGGGCTTCGAGCGGCGCAAGGTTCGGCTGCGTGTTGACGCTGCCCATCGAGGCCGTTCGCTGACAGCCGGCCAAAGCAAGCGCCATCATCAGTCCGCCGGCCGCATGGTAAATCCGCATATCGATACTCCCGATGTCTGCCCGATACTGCTGCCATGCAGCAATTCACGCCGAATTAACGTGAATCGCCCGCACGAATCAAGACGAAACGGCCGGATTGTCCGGACCGCCTCCTCACGTTTCATGAACGCTGCTCATGTAGGTCAGAGCCGACGCTCGACCAGCATCTTCTTGATTTCGCCGATCGCCTTCGCCGGATTGAGACCCTTCGGGCAGGCCTGCGCACAATTCATGATCGTATGGCAGCGGTAGAGGCGGAAGGGGTCTTCCAGGTTGTCGAGACGTTCGCCGGTCGCCTCGTCGCGGCTGTCGATCAGCCAGCGATAGGCCTGGAGGAGGACGGCGGGGCCAAGATAGCGGTCGCCGTTCCACCAGTAGCTCGGACAGGAGGTCGAGCAGCAGGCGCACAGGATGCATTCATAGAGGCCGTCGAGCTTGAGGCGGTCCTCATGGCTCTGCTTCCATTCCTTGGCCGGCGTCGGCGACACTGTCTTCAGCCACGGCTCGATGGAGCGATGCTGGGCGTAGAAGTTCGTGAGATCCGGAACGAGGTCCTTGACCACCGGCATGTGCGGCAGCGGGTAGATCTTCACCGTGCCCTTGATCTCGTCCAGGCCCTTGGTGCAGGCGAGCGTGTTGGTGCCGTCGATGTTCATCGCGCAGGAGCCGCAGATGCCTTCGCGGCAGGAGCGGCGCAGCGTCAGCGTCGGGTCGATCTTGTTCTTGATGTAGAGCAGCGCGTCGAGCACCATCGGCCCGCAATCGTCGACGTCGATGTAGAACGTGTCGACCGAAGGGTTCTTCCCGTCGTCCGGGTTCCAGCGGTAGATGCGCAGCTCGCGGGTGTTCGCCGCGCCTTCCGGCTTCGGCCAGACCTTGCCTTCGGTGATCTGCGAGTCTTTCGGGAGAGCGAGTTCAACCATGTCCTGTTCTCCTCGATATCAGTAGACGCGCGCCTTGGGCTCGATCTTCTTGGGATCGATCCCGTCCGCGATGAGTTCGGTATGCACCGGGCGATAGTCGAGCGTGACGTCGCCCGCCGCGTTCACCCAGGCGAGCGTGTGCTTGCGCCAGTTGACGTCGTCGCGGCCGGCGAAGGGGCCGTCGACATAGTCCTCGCGGGCATGCGAACCGCGGCTTTCCTTGCGGGCTTCGGCGCCGTAGACGGTGGCGATGGCGTTCGCCATCAGGTTTTCCAGCTCCAGCGTCTCGACGAGGTCGGAATTCCAGATCATCGAGCGGTCGGTGACCTTGATGTCCGGCAGTTCCTTCCAGATTTCCGTCATGCGGCGGCAGCCGCTTTCCAGTGATTCCTGCGTGCGGAACACGGCCGCGTCTTCCTGCATGGTGCGCTGCATCTTGTCGCGCAGCACCGCCGTCGGCGTGCTGCCCTTGGCAAAGCGCAGGCCGTCGAAGCGATCCATGATCCTGTCGCAGGCGGCAACGTCGAGCGCCGGGACGGCCTCGTTGCGGTCGATCACCTGGCCGGCGCGGATGGCGGCAGCGCGGCCGAAGACCACGAGGTCGATCAGCGAGTTGGAGCCGAGGCGGTTCGCGCCGTGCACCGAGGCGCAGCCGGCTTCACCGACGGCCATCAGGCCGGGCGCGAGGCGCTCCGGGTTCTGGCTGTCGGCGTTCAGCACCTCGCCCCAGAAGTTCGTCGGAATGCCGCCCATATTGTAGTGGACGGTCGGCAGGACCGGGATCGGCTCGCGCGTCACGTCGACGCCGGCGAAGATCTTCGCACTCTCGGAAATGCCCGGCAGGCGCTCGTGGAGGACGGCCGGATCGAGATGGTCGAGGTGAAGGTAGATATGGTCCTTGTTCTTGCCGACGCCGCGGCCTTCGCGGATTTCCATCGTCATGCAGCGCGAGACGACGTCGCGCGAGGCAAGGTCCTTGGCCGACGGCGCATAGCGCTCCATGAAGCGCTCGCCCTCGGAGTTGACGAGATAGCCGCCCTCGCCGCGCGCGCCCTCGGTGATGAGGCAGCCTGCGCCGTAGATGCCGGTCGGATGGAACTGCACGAATTCCATGTCCTGCAGCGGCAGGCCGGCGCGCGCGATCATGCCGCCGCCGTCGCCCGTGCAGGTATGTGCGGAGGTCGCGGAGAAGTAGGCGCGGCCGTAACCGCCGGTCGCCAGCACCACCATCTTGGCGGCGAAGCGGTGGATCGTACCGTCGTCCAGGTTCCAGGCGACGACGCCGGTGCAGCGCCCGTCGGCCGACATGATGAGGTCGAGCGCGAAATACTCGATGAAGAATTCCGCGTTGTTCCTCAGCGACTGGCCGTAGAGCGTGTGGAGGATCGCATGACCCGTACGGTCGGCGGCGGCGCAGGTGCGCTGCACCGGCGGGCCTTCGCCGTAGTTCTGCATATGGCCGCCGAACGGGCGCTGGTAGATCTTGCCCTCCTCGTTGCGCGAGAAGGGCACGCCGTAATGCTCGAGCTCATAGACCGCCTTCGGCGCTTCCATGGCGAGATACTGCATGGCGTCGACGTCCCCGAGCCAGTCGGAGCCTTTTACCGTGTCGTAAAGGTGCCATTGCCAGCAGTCCGGCGTCATGTTCCGCAGCGATGCCGCGATGCCGCCCTGCGCGGCGACGGTGTGCGAGCGCGTCGGGAAGACCTTGGTGATGCAGGCCGTCTTGAGACCCTGCTCGGCCATGCCGAGCGTCGCGCGAAGGCCCGCGCCGCCGGCACCGACGACGATCACGTCGAAGGAATGGTCGACATACTGATAGGCCTTGCCGTTGGCCGCCGGGGAGGAGATCGCTGCCATGATGGATTATCCT
>CBIMFD010000207.1:0-6110 GCA_966243085.1 uncultured Shinella sp. | reverse complement strand
AGAAAACGGCGCGGCAGCATGCCGAGGGAGCCTTCCAGGATGCTCATGCCCTGGTCGGCGATCAGGCAGTGGATGCCGGCTTCCTTCATCAGGCTTTCGGCAAAGGAGAGCAGCACGGCGTCGTTGGTTCGGATCAATTCGATCATACAGTCGTTTTCCAGCCATAATTCCGAGGGCGGGACAATTCGCCTCTTGCCGCAGAAGGCCCCGTTTTCTATTGTCTTTCAACAAAAATGAACAGGAGTCCGGGCATTTGGGCGTCGTGATACCGCTTGAAGAAGGCAAAAACAAACAGGCATCGGTGAAGCCGCTCGTCGACCTGACAAAAGCCGACATGGAGCGGGTGAACCAACTCATCCTGTCGAAGGCCGGCTCCGACGTGCAGATGATCCCGGAGGTGGCCAACCACCTGATCTCCTCCGGCGGCAAGAGGCTGCGTCCCATGCTGACGCTCGCGGCCGCCGCGATGTTCGGCTATCAGGGCGACCAGCACGTCAAGCTCGCCACCAGCGTCGAGTTCATGCACACCGCGACGCTCTTGCACGACGACGTGGTGGACGAGAGCGACCTTCGCCGCGGCAAGTCCACCGCCCGCATGATCTGGGGCAACCAGGCGAGCGTGCTGGTCGGCGACTTCCTGCTCGGCCAGGCCTTCAAGATGATGGTCGAGGTCGGCTCGCTCGAAGCGCTCGACGTGCTCTCCACCGCCGCCACGGTGATCGCCGAGGGCGAGGTGCTGCAGCTTTCCGTCGCCAAGAACATGGAGACCACCGAGGACGACTATCTCGAGGTCATCCGAGCCAAGACGGCCGCACTCTTCGCCGCGGCCGCCGAAGTCGGCCCGATCATCGCCAATACGGGCAAGGCCGAGCGCGCGGCGCTCAAATCCTACGGCATGAATCTCGGCCTCGCGTTCCAGCTCGTCGACGACGCGCTCGACTACGGCGGCAAAGCGGCCGATCTCGGCAAGAACACCGGCGACGATTTCCGCGAAGGCAAGATCACGCTGCCTGTCATCCTCGCCTGGCGGCGGGGCACGGCGGAAGACCGCGCCTTCTGGCGCGAGGCCATCGAGGGCGGCCAGAGCAACGAGGCCAATCTCGAACGCGCGCTCGGCCTCATCACCCGCTACGGCGGCCTTTCCGACACCATCGCGCGGGCCCAGCACTACGGTATGATCGCCCGCGACGCGCTTGCCCCCCTGCCGGCAAGTCCGTGGAAGGACGCGCTGCTGGAGGTCATCGACTTCTCGATCGCCCGCGTCAGCTAAGGGCGCGCGGCCAAATCCGGTGCGGCAGGATTTTCTTGCCGCACCGCGCCAAAAAAGCCATTCTCTGCCGTCATGAGTCCGTGGCTGATTTGGGCGCCGTCGTGGCACGACCTGTCTTGCGTGGCCTCATTCATGCGTTCTGTGGATCCGGCATGCGGGCCTGCAGGGCGCGAAACTCCTGTCCCCCGGCGAAAGGCATTTTGATGCGGCAATCCCTTCTTCTTCGGCTTCTCTCCGGCGCGGCGATCGCGGCCAGCATCGCCCTTACCGGCCCTCTCGCGGCCTTCGCCGAGGAAAAGCCGGCCGCTGCCGCCGCCGAGGAAAAGCCGTTCGATCCCTCGAACGTCAATACCTTCTCGGGCGCGTTCCTCGCCGCCCGCACGGCGGATTTCGACAAGGACTACAAGACCGCCGTCGCGCTCTACAAGATCGCCCTGCAGTTCGATCCGACCAATTCCGACGTCAAGCAGCGCCTGATGGTGACGCACCTGATGAACGGCGATTTCGAGGAGGGCGTGAAGTTCGCCGACGCGCTGAAGAACGATCCGGCCGTCGAGCGCATCACCTCGGTCGTGCGCGGCATGGAGGCGATCCGCAAGCGCGAATACAAGAGCGCCGAGAAGATACTCGACTATTCCGGCCCGAACGATCTCGACCGCATGATGAACGACCTGCTGCTCGCCTGGGCCAAGTTCGGCGACGGCAAGCCGAAGGAGGCGCTCAAGCTCATCGGCAGCATGAAGGGGCCGGAATGGCTCGCCATCTTCAAGAACTACCATGCCGGCGCACTGGCGGCGGCGGCCGGCGACAGAAGCACCGCGCGCGCCCGGCTCAACGACGCGATCCTCGACCGCAACGGCGCCAGCGCCGCTCCGGACACGTTCCTGCGCGCCGTCATGGCGCTTGCCCGGCTGGAGGCGCGCGACGGCAACAAGCAGAAGGCGCTGGACGCCATCTCGGTCGGTGACAACTTCATCGCCAGCTATGCGCCGCTGAAGGCGCTGCGCCAGAGCATCGAGGCGGGCGAAAAGCAGGAGCAGCAGGTGCGCACCGCCGCACAGGGCGCGGCCGCCGTGCTCTTTTCCATCGGCGGCGCGCTGAACCGCGACGGGGCGGAGGACATCGTCTCGCTCTATCTCCAGACCGCCCGCGCGCTCGATCCGGACAGCGACGACGTGCTGGTGCTGCTCGGCGGGCTCGCCGAGAGCGAGAAGAACCCGGAAAAGGCGATCGAATATTACCGCGCCGTGCCGAAGAATTCGCCGATGCGCCGCATTTCCGAATTGCAGCTCGGCGTCAACCTCGCCGATACCGGCAAGGTCAAGGAAGCGGAAAAGCACCTTCAGGAGCTGATCGACGCCGACCCTTCGGACCTGCGCTCCTATCTCGCGCTCGGCAGCGTGCTTTCCGAGGCCAAGGACTACAAGGCGATGGCCTCGCTCTACGACAAGGCCGTCGGCGTCATCGGCGCGGTTCCGGCGCGCAACCACTGGAGCATCTTCTTCCAGCGCGGCATCGCCTATGAGCGGCTGAAAGAATGGAAGAAGGCCGAGCCGAACTTCCGCAAGGCGCTGGAGCTCAACCCCGACCAGCCGCAGGTATTGAACTATCTCGGCTATTCCTGGGTGGACATGAACCTGAACCTCGACGAGGGACTGGACATGATCCGCAAGGCCGTGAGCCTCAAGCCGGACGACGGCTACATCGTCGATTCGCTCGGTTGGGCCTATTACCGTCTCGGCCGCTTCGACGACGCCGTCGCGGAACTGGAGCGCGCCGCGGAGCTGAAGGCCGGCGATCCCACGATCAACGATCACCTCGGCGATGCCTACTGGCGCGTCGGCCGCAAGCTGGAAGCGACCTTCCAGTGGAACCGCGCGCTCGACCTCAAGCCCGAGGAAACCGAGATCCCCAAGATCAAGCTGAAGGTGGAGAACGGCCTGCCGGAGCTGAAGAAGACCAACCCGGCCTCCGCCGAGGCGAAGGAAGACAAGCCGGCGGAGAACACTTCTCCCGAAGGCAAGGCGGCGGATCGCAAGTCCTGATCGGGGATGACGGCCGGGACGCTTGTTTATGAGCCGTAGCATCACCGGACACCCCCCTCTGCCCTGCCGGGCATCTCCCCCTCAAGGGGGGAGATCGGCAAGCGGCGGGAACCTCGCTCAAATTGCTTCGTGGAGAAAAGGCAGGACGGCGCTCCATCCAATCTCCCCCCTTGACGGGGAGATGCCCGGCAGGGCGGAGGGGGGTGCTCGCCGTGCCTGACAGCCTCGCCCTTTTCACCCTCATCGAACCGGCCCCGGCCAAGATTAACCTCGCGCTCGCCGTCACCGGCCGGCGTGCGGACGGCTATCACCTGCTCGACAGCCTCGTGACCTTCACCGCCTTCGGCGACTGCATCGGCCTTTCGCCGGCGAAAGAGGACCGTTTCACGCTGTCCGGCCGCTTCGCAGGCGCGCTTGCGGCGGAGGGCGACAATCTCGTCACCCGCGCGCGTGACCGGCTGCGGGGCGCCCTCGGCGGCGCACCGGCGGTCCATATCCATCTCGAAAAGAACCTGCCCATCGCCTCCGGCATCGGCGGCGGCTCGGCCGATGCGGCGGCGACGCTGCGCGGGCTTCTGGCACTCTGGCGGGCGGACCTGCCGCGCGGCGCCCTCGACGCCATCGCGCTCGGCCTCGGCGCGGACGTGCCGATGTGCCTTGCAAGCCGGCCGCTGATCGCCCGCGGCATCGGCGAGGACATCACGCCGCTTGCCCTCCCCCCGCTTGCCATGGTGCTCGCCAATCCGCTCGTCGGCGTCTCGACGCCTGCCGTCTTCATGGCCCTCGCCTCGCCGGACAATCCGCCGCTCCTCCTTCCCGAACCACCCGCGGACTGGCCGGCGGCCATCGCAGGCCTGCGCAACGACCTCGAACCGCCCGCCCGGCGGCTCTGCCCGGAAATCGCGCAAATCTCCAAGAGCCTTGCCGAGACCGAAGCGCGCACCGTGCGCATGTCCGGTTCCGGCGCAACCTGCTTTGGGCTATATCCTTCGCTGAAGGCGGCCGAGGCAGCCGCGGCGGCGCTTTCCCGGCGGCATCCGCGCTGGTTCTTCGCCGCCACCACGACGCTTGGAGCATCCGATGGCGCGCATTGACGAGACGAAGCCCTTCATCCCGGTCGGCATCGCCGTGCTGACCGTCTCCGATACCCGCACGCTTGAGACGGATCGCTCCGGCGACACGCTTGCCGCCCGCATCATGGACGCCGGACATCGCCTCGCCGCGCGCGCCATCGTGCCGGACGACGTCCCCGCCATCCGCGCGCAGGTCGAAGCCTGGACGCGCGATGACGCCATCGACGTGGTGATCACCACCGGCGGGACCGGCTTTACCGGCCGCGACGTGACGCCGGAGGCGCTGGAGCCGATCTTCGAAAAGCGCATGGACGGCTTTTCCGAGGTCTTCCACCGCATCTCCTACGACAAGATCGGCACCTCGACGATCCAGTCTCGCGCGACGGGCGGCGTCCTCAACGCCACCTTCGTCTTCGTGCTGCCCGGCTCGCCGGGCGCCTGCAAGGACGCCTGGGACGGCATCCTGAAGGCGCAGCTCGACTATCGCCACATGCCCTGCAATTTCGTGGAAATCATGCCGCGCCTCGACGAGCACCTGAAGCGCTCGGCGGGCTGATCAGCCGGCGCGCAGCGCCCGCGTCGCCCAGGCCGGCGCGATTTCGGCGGCCAGCATCCGCGCCTTCGCACCGTTCGCGATCCCGGCAAGCCCCATGCCCGGCCGTGCCGCCGCGGCCGCCTGACGCTTCGTGATGAGATATCCCTCTTCGAGCGGCAACTTTTGCCCGAGGCGCTGGAGGAGCGGGCGCCTGCGCGCGCCGCGGAACCGGGCCGGGCCGGGATGGGCGGCAACGTGATCGGCGACCGCCTCCACCCAGCCGGAAAGCGGCCGCGCGCCGGGCTCCAGCAGCAGCAGCCAGTCGCCGCGCGCCGAGCCCAGCACGTCGGCAATATCCCACGTATCGAGGAAGCGGCAGCCGGCCGCGTCCGCCACCGTCGCCGAGCCGTCGCGCGAGCCGTGATCGAGCACGATCACATCGCGCACCAGCCCCTCCACCGCCCCGGCGACGAGCACCGACAGCGTCTGCGCCAGCTCCGCCTCGTTGTCCCGGCATTCCATGATGATCGTCAGCATGGCCTCTCTTACCGCATCGCAGCATGGTTTGCCACCGCTCCATGCCCCTCATCCGCCTGCCGGCACCTTCTCCCCGCAAGCGGGGCGAAGGGATATGTTGCGCCGGCTTCCTCAAACAATATCTGCTCGTCAGGCACGTCCCCTCGCCCCGCTTGCGGGGAGAGGGTTAGGGTGAGGGGCAAAGCGGCATATACCATTTTCTACCATTTTCCGCGCCTTCCACGAGAAGCCCCTCCAATTTTGTTCTTGCATTGTTCTCACTCCAGCGATAGGAATATAGTCATTGAATCGGAGCGGACGGCTCCGGCGGAGACAGCCATGAACGATCTTGTGAGCCTCAGGCAGGGCGCGCTTGCGCCGGGCCATGCAAAGGACGTTGCCGAAGCGTTGCTGGCCGAGACGGGTCTGCGCGTCGATACCGAGCGCCGGCGCGGCCGCGGCGCCGGGCTGAACTTCACCGGCCGGTTCGAGCCGGTGACGCGCGAAGCGTTCGACGACGGCTGGCAGACCCTGGAGGAACTGCCCCCCTTCCGCACGGAAGTGCAGGTGGAAAAGCCGCGCGCCATCATCACCCGCAACGAATCGCCCGACATTCCCTTCGACCGCTCGATCAATCCCTATCGCGGCTGCGAGCACGGCTGCATCTATTG
>CBIMFD010000206.1:0-6115 GCA_966243085.1 uncultured Shinella sp. | reverse complement strand
CCGACGACATCTATCTCGAAGGCATCACCAACATCTCCATCGACGATATCCGCGCCGCCGCCGACCTCGGCTACCGCATCAAGCTGCTCGGCGTCGCGCAGAAGACCGACACCGGCGTCGAACAGCGCGTGCACCCCACCATGGTGCCGCTCGACAGCGTCATCGCTCAGGTCGACGGCGTGACGAACGCCGTGGCGATCGAATCCGACATTCTCGGCGAACTGCTGATGGTCGGCCCCGGCGCCGGCGGCAATGCCACGGCCTCGGCCGTGCTCGGCGACATCGCCGATATCGCGAAAAGCCGCCCGGGTGCGCAGACGGTGCCCGTCCTCGGCCGCCCGGCCGCAGCGCTCGCGCCCTACAAGCGCGCGCAGATCAGGAAGCACCACGGCGGCTATTTCATCCGCCTCTCGGTGGAGGACCGCACCGGCGTCTTCGCCAGCATCGCACGGCACATGGCGGAAAATGGCATCTCGCTCGAATCCATCGTCCAGCGCGGCCAGCCGACCGCCGAATCGAGCGACCCCAAGACGATCATCCTCGTCACCCATGCGACGATGGAGGATTCCGTCCGCAAGGCCGTAGCCTCCGTCAAGAGCGAAGGCTACCTCGTCGGCGAACCGCAGGTCATCCGCATCGAGCGGCCGAAGGCGGGTTGAGCTTTCGCCGCACGGTGATGTTATCCATTCCAGCGGCTTTGCCCCTCACCCTAACCCTCTCCCCGCAAGCGGGGAGAGGGGACGTGCCTCGTGCTATGTTGCGGACTGGGGAAAACGGTGCGGCGTCTTTCCTTCGCCCCGCTTGCGGGGAGAAGGTGGCCGGCAGGCCGGATGAGGGGCCGGCTCCGCCCGGGGGAAGACGTGTAAGGCGGCAGGAGTGCCCATGAGCATGCTGGAAAACGCAGATCCCGTCAGCCGGGCCTTCCTTGGCGTCGAGCGCTCGGCGACCGGTCAGCGCTGGGTGGCGCGGCTCGATCAGGCGGGGGAGAACCGCGCGCTGGCGATGAGCCAGACGCACGGCCTGCCGGACCTCATCGCCCGCGTGCTTTCCGGCCGTGGCGTCGCCTTCGAGACGGCGCTGGAATTCCTCGACCCGACCCTGCGCCGCCTGATGCCGGAGCCCTACAGCCTGATGGACTGCGAGGCGGCGACGGAGCGGCTGGCGCGCGCCGTCGAGCGGGGCGAGCGCGTGGCCATCTTCGGCGACTACGACGTCGACGGCGCGGCCTCTTCGGCGCTCCTCTACCGCTTCCTTGCCCATTTCGGCGTGCCGGCGGAAATCTACATTCCCGACCGCATCTTCGAGGGCTACGGCCCGAACCCCAACGCCATCGGCCAGCTCATCGACCGCGGCGCGCAACTGATCGTCACGGTCGACTGTGGCTCGACCAGCCACGAATCGCTCGCCGTTGCGCGCGAGCGGGGCATCGACGTCGTCGTCATCGACCATCACCAGGTCGGCGAGGCGCTGCCGCCGGCGCTTGCGCTGGTCAATCCAAACCGCGAGGACGATCTTTCGGGGCAGGGGCATCTGTCGGCCGCCGGCGTCGTCTTCCTCGTGCTGGTTGCTCTCCAGCGGCTTTTGAAGGCACGGGGCGATGCGCGGGCCGCCGGCTTCGACCTTCTTTCCATGCTCGATATCGTGGCGCTCTCCACGGTCTGCGACGTCGTTCCGCTGAAGGGCCTCAACCGCGCCTATGTGGTGAAGGGCCTCGTCGCCGCGCGCCATCTCGGCAATGCGGGCCTGACGGCGCTCCTCAAGCAGGCGGGCATCGGCGGGCCGGTGACGCCCTACCATCTCGGCTTCCTCGTCGGCCCGCGCATCAATGCCGGCGGGCGAATCGGCGATGCAGCGCTCGGCAGCCGGCTGCTGACCATCGACGAGCCGGGCGAGGCTGAGCGCATCGCAAAGCAGCTCGACGAGCTCAACCGCGAGCGCCAGGCGATGGAGGTCGCCATGCTGGCCGAGGCGGAAGCGGAAGCTGAGGCCGAATACGGAACGGGCGAGGGCGCCGCGGTGATCCTGACGGCGCGCGAAGGCTGGCACCCGGGCGTCGTCGGCCTCCTCGCCTCGCGCCTCAAGGACCGCTTCCGTCGCCCGGCCTTCGCCATCGCCTTCGATCTCTCCGGCAAGGGCACCGGCTCCGGTCGCTCGATCAGCGGCTTCGACCTTGGCCGCATGGTGCGCGCCGCCGTGGAGGAGGGCATCCTCGTCAAGGGCGGCGGCCATGCCATGGCGGCGGGCCTGACGGTGGAGCGCGCCAATCTCGGCCGCCTGCGCAGCTTCTTCGCCGAGCGCGCCGAAAGGACGGTGCGCGACCTGGTGGCCGTGGAGACACTGAAGATCGACGGGGCGCTCAGCGCCTCCGGCGCGACGCTCGCCCTTGCCGACCAGCTCGAGCAGGCCGGCCCCTACGGCTCCGGCCACCCGCAGCCGGTCTTCGCCCTGCCGGCGCACCGCATCCGCGACGTGCGGCCGGTCGGCGTCAACCACCTGCGCGTCAGCCTCGAAGGGCCCGACGGCGGACGGCTCGACGCCATGGCCTTCCGCGCGGCGGAAGCCGATCTCGGTCTTTTCCTGATGAAGGAGCGCGGACAGGCCGTGCATGTCGCCGGCACGCTTTCGGCCGATAGCTGGCAGGGCAACCGCCGCATCCAGTTCCGCATCATCGATGCGGCAAAGGCGTTCTGAGCAGCGGTTTCCGGAATTTCGGGAAGAACCGTGGCACGCCCTAGGGGAGTCGAACCCCTCTTTCCAGAATGAAAATCTGGCGTCCTAACCGATAGACGAAGGGCGCGTGCGGTGGGCGTCTTCTAGTCGGGCCCTTCGATTTGCGCAAGCCCCTAAACCGAGGAAATCGCAGTTTTTTCCAGCGAGAATATCGAGCCTTCGGGCGTGGCCCCGAAACCGGCGGAAAGCCGTTGCCGCCAAGCCGGAGCAACCAGCACCGTCTGATATCCGGCATCCACAACGCGGATTTTGTGTTTAGATGCTCAACTTGAAGTGGGCGGAA
The DNA here is from genome assembly GCA_966243085.1 of uncultured Shinella sp. Lineage (GTDB taxonomy): Bacteria > Pseudomonadota > Alphaproteobacteria > Rhizobiales > Rhizobiaceae > Shinella. The sequence continues at coordinate 3,102 of CBIMFD010000206.1, read as the reverse complement.
GCGTTGCATGGGAGGGGGAGATGGACTGGTATGCGCATAGCGGAAGCGAGAGCGGCAAGACGGACTGGCAGGGGCTGAAGGATCATCTCGCCGCCGTCGGGCGGCTCGCGGGCGACATGGCGGAACCGTTCGGCCTTGCGCGTGGGGCATTTATCGCCGGCCTGCTGCACGATCTCGGGAAGTACCATCCGGATTTCCAACGCCGGCTTGCGGGGGAAAACGTCCGCATCGACCATTCGACGGCCGGCGCGCAGGTGTTGATGCAAAAGGCGCCGCCGGGCGACCGGATCATGGCGGAGCTTGTGAGCTATGCCATTCTCGGCCACCATGCCGGCTTGCCGGATCGCAGGAACGAGACGGACGCCTGTTTCGACAGGCGCATGGAGCGGCCGCTTTCGATCGACACGGCCTGGCAGGAGGAACTGGCGCCGGATCTCACCGGGCTTTCTCCGGACATGTTCAAACGGCTGCCGAAGGACCCCGGCGACCGGAATTTCGCCCTTTCGTTTCTGGGGCGCACCATCTTCTCCTGCCTCGTGGACGCGGATTTCAAGGACACGGAGCGCTTTTACGCCGCGCTCGGTAAGGCCGAGGCGGATCGCGATTGGCCGCCGCTGTCAGCCCTTCTGGACGATTTCATCGCGCGCTTCGAGGCGCATATCGCGGACTTCGGCCCGCCGGAAAGCGATCTCGCCCGCACGCGGAGCGAAATTCTCGCGCATGTCCGGCGGGGCGCCGAAGCGCAGCCCGGGCTCTTCACGCTGACGGTGCCCACCGGCGGCGGCAAGACGCTCGCCTCCCTCGGTTTCGCGCTCGACCACGCCCGCCGCCACGGCCATAGCCGGATCATCTGCGCCATCCCGTTCACCTCGGTCATCGACCAGACGGCATCGATCTTCCGCGCGGTGCTCGGCCGCGAGCATGTTCTGGAACACCATTCGGCGATCGAGGACGAGGCGCGGGACCGCAAGCAGCGGGAGCAGCGGGACAAGCTGCGCCTCGCCATGGAGGACTGGGCGGCGCCGGTGGTGGTCACGACCAACGTGCAGCTCTTCGAAAGCCTGTTCGCCGCCCGCCCGTCCCGCGCCCGCAAGCTGCACAACATCGCCAATTCCGTGATCATCCTCGACGAGGCCCAGACGCTGCCGCGCCAGTATCTTCTTCCCGTTATGCGCGTGCTCGACGAGCTTGCCGGCCGGTATGGCTGCTCGATCGTCCTTTGCACCGCCACCCAGCCGGCGCTCGGGAGAAGACCGGGCTTTGAAAAGGGCCTGCCGCTCGCGGGGCGGGAACTGGCGCCCGATCCCGCGGCGCTCTCCGGAAGATTTGCCCGCACGCACATCCGCCATGGCGGCGATATGGGCAACGCCGCGCTCGTCGAGGCACTGGAAAGCCACCGGCAGGCGCTTGTCGTCGTGAACAGCCGGCGCCACGCCTTCGGGCTCTTCGAGGAAGCGACGGCGGCCGGCCTCGGCGGCCTCATCCATCTGACGACCCGCCAGTACGCCGCCCACCGACGGCGTATCCTCGCCGACATACGCGGGCGGCTGAAACGGGGCGAAGCCTGCCGCCTCGTCGCGACAAGCCTGATCGAGGCGGGCGTGGACCTCGACTTTCCCGTCGGATTCCGCGCGGAAGCCGGCCTCGACCAGATCATTCAGGCGGCGGGCCGCGTGAACCGGGAAGGGCGACGCCCGCGTGAAGACAGTATCGTCACCGTCTTCAAGGCGCCGGACCATCGGCCGCCCGCCGAAATCGCCGGGCTCATCGGCGACATGAAGCGCATGATCGACCGCCACGAGGACCTGACGTCGCTTGCGGCCGTCGAGGACTATTTCGACGAGGTTTACTGGCGGGTGGGCGCGGGGCTTGACGCGAAGGGGATTCTCGACCGCTTCACCGTAAGTCCCCGGCAGGGCACGGACTTCGCCTATCGCCGCGTGGCGGAGGATTTCCGCATGATCGAGAGCGGCCTTGCGCCGGTGATCGTTGCAATCGAGGAAGAAGCGGCGGATGCGGTAAATCAACTGTGGATTGAGGATGTTTCCTCTGGCAGGCTGGCTCGTGCGCTGCAATCCTATATTGTGCAGGTGCCGCCCAGGGCGCGTGAGGCCCTCGTCAGGAACGGACATGTTGCCTTTGTGGCGCCGGAACTGAGGGGAGACCAGTTCGCCGTGCTGCAGACGAAGAGCCTGTATCGGGAGGAGACGGGGCTGATCTGGGAGGATGCCGACTATCTGGCGATCGAAGCTTCGATGTGGTGACCGGGCGGTGGCGGAGCACCGAGCATGGATCCCCGGAGTGTCGTGGCTTTTTCGCGATATGCACTTTTCTTTTGGGCCGAGCCTCTGTGAGGGGGAGGTAAGAGATTGAGCTATGGAGTTCGTCTGAAGGTTTCCGGCGACTATGCCTGCTTCACGCGGCCGGAGATGAAGGTGGAGCGCGTCTCCTACGACGTGATGACGCCGTCCGCCGCGCGCGGCATCCTGGAAGCGGTTCACTGGAAGCCGGCGATCCGCTGGGTGGTGGATGCGATCCACGTCCTGGAGCCGATCCGTTTCCAGTCCATTCGCCGAAACGAGGTGGGGCACAAGGCGCCGGCCAGCAAGATCAGGTCGGCGATGAAGCGCGGCGATCTCGAAGGCCTCGGCCTGCATGTCGACGAGGATCGACAGCAGAGGGCATCCACCGTGCTGGTCGCGCCGGCCTATGTCATCGAGGCGCATTTCGAGATGACCGACCGCGCGGGGCCGGACGACAACGAAGGCAAGCATCTCGACATCTTCAACCGCCGTGCGTCCCGCGGCCAGTGCTTCCATCAGCCCTGTCTCGGTACGCGCGAATTCGCTGCCCGCTTCGACCTCCTCGATCCGGAGACGCCGATGCCGGAGGCGGTCGTCGTCAATCGGGATCTCGGCTTCATGCTGTTCGATATCGAGCACCGGAAGGCAGGCCGTCCCGCGTTGTTCTTTCGGGCATTGATGGAGCGGGGCGTCATCCGCGTCCCCCATCCGGATTCGCCGGAGATCCGCCGATGACGATCCTTTCCTCCCTCGTCAAAGCCTATGACCGCCTCCCGGATGCGCCGCCCTTCGGCTATTC
>CBIMFD010000205.1:0-6123 GCA_966243085.1 uncultured Shinella sp. | reverse complement strand
ACGATCGCCCGGCTCGACGTCGTGCCCTGATCGATCGCGAGAACATATCCGCCCATCACTTCCTCCCCAGCAAAGGGTCACTCCCAGACCCTTCGGAATCTTCAATACGAGACTAAAACGAATGTCAAAGGAAAATAAAACGCAAATCGTGTCCCGCCTCCAGCGGGACTGTACCGCGCGGAAAACGCAATTGTCATCGCTCGATCTTTCGGCGTAGGCTACCGCAACGCAGCATATCGGGAGTGAAGAGCATGAAGAGCGTCGTCGTCACCGGCTCCACCAGCGGCATCGGCCTTGCCATCGCCAGCGCCTTCGCGGAAAGCGGCGCCAATGTCGTCATCAACGGCTTCGGCGCGGCGGACGAGATCGAGGCGACACGGGCGAAGCTCGACGGCCTCGGCAAGGGCAAGGTGATCTACCACCCCGCCGACATGACGAAGCCGCACGAGATCTCCGACCTCGTCGAGACGGCGGTGGAGACCTTCGACGGCGTCGACATCCTCGTCAACAATGCCGGCATCCAGCATGTCGAGAAGATCGAGGATTTCCCGGTCGAGAAGTGGGACCAGATCATCGCGATCAATCTCTCCAGCTCCTTCCACACGATCCGTTCGGCCGTGCCGCACATGAAGCGCAAGGGCTGGGGCCGCATCATCAACGTCGCCTCCGCGCACGGCCTCGTCGCCTCGCCCTTCAAGGCCGCCTATGTCGCGGCCAAGCACGGCATCATGGGCCTGACGAAGACCGTGGCGCTGGAAATCGCCGAGAACGGCATCACCGCCAACGCCATCTGCCCCGGCTATGTGCTGACGCCGCTCGTCGAAAAGCAGATACCCGCCACGGCAAAGGCGCGCGGCATCAGCGAGGCCGAGGTGAAGACGGACGTGATGCTGAAATTCCAACCTACCAAGGAATTCGTCGGCACGGACGAAGTGGCGGCCATCGCCATGTTCCTCGCCTCGGACGCGGCGAAGTCGATCAACGGCACCCATATTTCCGTCGATGGCGGCTGGACCGCCCAGTAGGCCGCGATGAACTTCCTGCAGGACAGTCTCGAAGGATTCCTCGCCCGCGAACACCGCGTCGTCATCGTCGAGGTCGCCGCGGTGACGGGCTCGGCGCCGCGTGACGAGGGCACGTTCATGCTGGTCGCACCGACGGATATCCACGGCACGGTCGGCGGCGGTGCGCTGGAGCATGCGGCGATCGACAACGCCCGCAAGATGCTGGCCGATGCCGGCGGCGAGGCACGGCTTGCCGTTCCGCTCAGCCCGGACAACGGCGGAGAGGTGGAGCTTTCCTTCACCTTCGCCGACGAGGCGGCGCGCAAGGCACTTGCGGAACGCCTCGCGGAAGAGGAGCGGCAGAAGCCGCAGGTCTGGATCTTCGGCGCAGGCCATATCGGCCGGGCGCTTGCCGATGCGCTGACGCCGCTGCCGCTCAAGGTCTTCGTGGTCGAGACGCGGGAAAGCGAACTCGACCAGCTCACCTCCGAGGTGCACCACCGGCTGGAGGTGCTGCCGGCGACCCTGGTCGCCGACATTCCGGCGGGCGCGGCCCTCGTCATCGTCACGCACGACCACGCCTTCGACTTCCGCATCGGGCGGGCGGCGCTGATGCGCACCGACCTTGCCTATGTCGGCATGATCGGCTCGGCGGCCAAGCGCGCCGCATTCCTCAGGTATCTCGACGCGGAAGGCCCGGGCCGCGCGGCGGCCGACCGGCTGGTGCTGCCCATCGGCGGCACGGCGGCGGGCGACAAGCGGCCGGAAGTCATCGCCGCGATGACCACAGCCGAACTGCTCCTCGCCTTCGCCGCGTGGCGGCAAAAGACTTAGCGGCCGCCGGCTGAACGGCGAGGTTGTCCTCCACGCCCGCACGGTCTATCTGCAAGGCGAACCGCAGCAGAAGGAAGCCGACCGTCATGACCCAAACCCTCGTCCGCGGGCGCCTGCTCTCCTTCCTGCGCCGCCCGGAAGCGATCGACGATGCGACGAGCTATCGCTACGAGGAAGACGGCGGACTGCTGGTCGAGGACGGGATTATCGTGGATGCCGGCGCCTATGCGTCGGTGCGCGCCAGGGCGGCCACCGATGCCGAAGAGATCGATCACCGGCCGCATCTCATCCTGCCCGGCCTCATCGACACGCATGCGCATTTCCCGCAGATGCAGGTGATCGGCTCCTATGCCGCCAACCTTCTCGAATGGCTGAATACCTATACGTTCCCGGAGGAATGCCGCTTCGTCGAGAGCGCGCACGCCGCCCGCATCGCCCGCCATTTCTACGACGAGATGATCCGCCACGGCACGACGACCGCCGTCGCCTACTGCTCGGTGCACAAGGTCTCGGCCGACGCCTATTTCGCCGAAGCCCTCAAGCGCGGCATGCGCATGGTCGGCGGCAAGGTGATGATGGACCGCAACGCCCCGCAGGGCCTGCTGGACACGCCGGAGATGGGCTATGACGAAACGCGCGCGGTGATCGCCGAATGGCACGGCAAGGGCCGCAACCATGTCGCCATCACCCCGCGCTTCGCCATCACCTCGACGCCCGCGCAGATGGAGATGACGGCGGCGCTTGCCCGCGAATTCCCGGACCTCCACATCCAGACGCACCTTTCCGAGAACCACGACGAGATCCGCTTCACAAGCGAACTCTACCCGGAGGCCGTCGACTATACGGACGTCTATGCGCGGTACGGCCTGCTCGGGCCGAAGAGCCTGTTCGGCCATTGCATCCATCTCTCCGAGCGCGAGGCGGACGCGATGAGCGAGGCGGGGGCGGTCGCGGTACATTGCCCGACGTCCAACCTCTTCCTCGGTTCCGGCCTCTTCCCGCTCAAGAGCCTGTCGCGGCGGGAAAAGCCGGTGCGCATCGGTGTCGCCACCGATGTCGGCGGCGGCACCAGCTATTCCATGCTGAAGACGATGGACGAGGCCTACAAGATCCAGCAATTGCTCGGCGAGCGGCTGAATCCCTTCGAGAGCTTCTACCACATGACGCTCGGTAATGCCGAAGCGCTCTCGCTTTCCGATCGTATCGGCACGCTGGAGCCCGGCACGGATGCCGACTTCGTCGTGCTCGACGCGGGCGCGACGCCCGCCATGGCGCTGAAGATGGAAGTGACGCGCTCGCTCACGGACGAGCTCTTCCTCCTCCAGACGCTCGGCGACGACCGCGCGGTGCGCGAGACCTATGTGGCGGGAAGGCCGATGAAGGCGGGGCTTTGAGGCCCCTGCTTACGGCGCTTCGATGACGAAGGGCGTCTCGTAGAAGGATTCCACGACATTCGCCTCGGCACCGAGGCGGTCGACGACGAGGAAGTCGCTGACCGCGCCGACCGTCATCAGCGGATGATGCCAGACGTTGCGGTGATAGTTGACGCCCTGGCGTCCGCCCGCGCGGAAGACCTGCGGCCGGCCCGGCTTGCCGTTGTCGTCCTCGGCCACGATGACGAGCCAGGGCCGGTCGTCGATGGGCGAGAAGCTTTGGCTGCCATAGGGATGGCGCTCCATCATGTCGACGGAATAGGGAAAGGCGCGCGGGCTGCCGCGGAAGATGTTGATGATGACGCGCGCATCCGTGCCGACGGCCTCGGCCGTGGCGAGCGCATTGTAGCGCTCCGTCGTGCCGCCGTTGATGTAGCGCATGGCGGCGGGAGCGGCCTCGATCACCTCGCCAAACGGGGCGAAGGCTTCGCGGGTCAGGGGCTGGATCTTCAGTATTTCAGCCATCGGACAGCCCTCCCGGGGAGAGGAAGGGCGGTCGTTGGTGTTCAGGCATTTTCAATCTCCGGGGAGCAGAGCATTCAATCTGAGGAGCGCAATGCGCTCCACCTGGTTCTTCGCCGTCTCGAACTCCACCTCGGCGCTGTTGCCGATGCGCGTTTCGAAGGCGGCGAGAATATCGTCCTTGCCAAGCCCCTTCACCGCAATGATGAAGGGAAAGCCGAATGTCTCCGTATAGGAGGTGTTGAGCGCGGTAAAGCGGGCATGTTCGGCCGGAGTCAGGCGGTCGAGGCCGGCGCCCGCCTGTTCCTTGCGGCTATCCTCGGTGAGTTCGCCGGCAATCGCCAGCCGTCCGGCAAGGTCCGGGTGGGCGCGCAGCACGCCGAGCTGCTCGGCATGGCTCGCGGCCCGGAAGGCGTCGGCAAGCGCGCGGTGCACGCCTGCCGCCGTCAGAGGCTCGGCGACGGCGCCCGCATCGAGCGCCCGTTCGGCGATGAAGGGCGAGTGCTCGAAGACGCCGCCGAAACGGGCGAGGAAGTCGCTGCGGTCGATCATGCGCCCTTCGCCTTCGACGGATGGTGGTTCTCGATCCAGTGGCGGGCGATGTCGATGCGGCGCGGAATCCATACCTTCTCGTGTCCGAGAACGTAGTCCACGAAACGGGCGAGCGCGGCGGCGCGGCCCGGGCGGCCGACGAGGCGGCAATGCAGGCCGATGCTCAACATCTTCGGGCTGCCTTCCGCACCCTCCTGATAGAGCACGTCGAAGGCATCCTTGAGGTAGGTGAAGAACTGGTCGCCGGTGTTGAAGCCCTGAGCGGTGGCGAAACGCATGTCGTTCGTTTCGAGCGTATAGGGGATGATGAGGAAGGGCTCGCCGTCGAGGCCGGGCACGAAATACGGCAGGTCGTCGGCATAGGAATCGGAGGAGTAGACGAAGCCGCCGTCCTCCATCACAAGCCGCAGCGTGTTCTCCGAGGGCTTGCCCTGGTACATGCCGAGCGGGTGCGAGCCGGTCAGTTCCTTGTGCAGGCGCACGGCCTCGCGGATGTGCTCGCGCTCCTTCTCTTCCGGAAAATCCTTGTATTCCAGCCAGCGGTAGCCGTGGCTGGCGATTTCCCAGCCGGCTTCCTTCATCGCGGCGACGGCCTCGGGGTTGCGCGCCATGGCCAGCGTCACGCCGTAGACCGTCGTGGTGACGTTGCGGCTGGTGAACAGCCGGTGCAGCCGCCAGAAGCCGGCGCGCGCGCCGTATTCGTAGATCGATTCCATGTTGAGGTTGCGCTGGCCCTGCCAGGGCTGCGCGCCGACGATTTCCGACAGCAGGCATTCGGAGGCCGCGTCGCCGTCGAGAATACAGCTCTCGCCGCCCTCCTCGTAGTTCACGACGAACTGCACGGCGATGTTGGCATCGCCCGGCCAGCGAACTTTCGGGGGGGTGCGGCCATAACCGATCAGGTCGCGCGGATAGGTCTTTTCGCTCATACGATCACCTCGAAACGGGGCGCATTCACGGGGTATGCCGGCTGGAAATCCGGTGCGGAAGCGCCATACAGGGGAACCAATAGCCCCTCCCGCCGTTTCCTGTCCATTACAACCAAGGAGAAACACCTATGGTCATGCAGGACGCAAACATTCGCGAAACCCAGGATCTCATCGCCAGCGACAAGGTCGAAGGCACAAGCGTCTACGGAGCGGATGGCAAGCATATCGGCTCGGTCGAACGGCTGATTCTCGACAAGCGCAGCGGCCATGTCTCCTATGCCGTCCTGTCCTTCGGCGGCTTCCTCGGCCTCGGCCAGGACCATTATCCGCTGCCCTGGGCCAAGCTTAGTTATGACGAGGGCCTCGGCGGCTACCGCGTCGACGTCACCAAGGAGCAGGTGGAAAACGCCCCGCACTACGAGAGCGATGCGGAATACGAATGGAACCGCCGCAATGGCAAGGTCATCCACGACTATTACGGCGTTCCGCCCTACTGGATGTGATCCCGGATCAGAGGCGGCCCGCTTCCTCGAAATGGGCCGCGACGGCAAAGGAGGGCGGTACGTCGAGCGTGCCGCCCTCGACTTCGTCCAGCACCGTGCGGGCGAGCGCATGGGCAAGGCCGAAACTCACCTTGAAGCCGCCCGCCATCAGGCTGACGGACGGGTGATCCGGATGGCGGCCCACCATCGGCTCACGGCCGATGGCCTTGGGACGCAGGCCGGCCCAGCGCTCGACGACCGGCGCATCCGCCAGCACCGGCGCCATCTTCCGCGCCTTTTCGATCAATGTTTCTAGGCGCTCGTCCGTGACGCGCGGGGCGGCGAAACTGTTCTCGCTCGTGCTGCCCACAGCGACAAGGCCATTCTCGTGCGGGACGATATAGAGCCCGTCGGCGAAGATCACCGG
>CBIMFD010000204.1:0-6153 GCA_966243085.1 uncultured Shinella sp. | reverse complement strand
CCCGCAATTCGCGCGAGCGCTCCAGCAGGCGATCGGCGGGGTGGAGGGAGAAATCCGCGTCGCCATGCAGTACTTTTTCCAGGCTCTTGGCGCCCGCGGCAATCCGAAGGTCCGCGACATGCTGATGAACACGGCAACGGAGGAGTTCGGTCATATCGAAATGCTCGCCACCGCGGTCGCGCTCAATCTCGATGGCGCCCCCGTGTCCGCTCAGGAGGCCGCCGCCGCCGATCCGGTGGCCGGCGCGGTGCTGGGCGGCATCAACATGAAGAACCTCCTGTCGGCGGGCCTTGCCGCCATGCCCGTCGATTCCGACGGCGTACCCTTCGACATGTCCCACATCTATGCGAGCGGCAACGCTGCGGCGGACATGACGGCGAACGTCACGGCGGAATCCACCGGCCGGCTTCTTGCCACCCGCCTCTACAATCTCACCAACGACCCCGGCATGAAGGAGATGCTGGCCTTCCTGATTGCCCGCGACACCATGCATCAGAACCAGTGGCTTGCTGCCCTGGAGGAACTCGGCGGGCCGACCAAGGTCTTCCCCATTCCCAACAGCTTCCCGCAGGAGCTCGAGAACCAGGAATTCAGCTACGCCTATCTCGGCTTCCAGAACGACGGGTCCGACCCTGCCGGCGGCCGCTGGTCGAGCGGCCCCTCGATCGACGGCAAGGGGGAATTCACCACGGCGCCCTGCATGCCGATGGGGGAAAAGCCCATTCTCGGCGCGGCGCGGCCGGACAGCGGCGCACAGACCGAACAGATGTGAGACCGTCCGGCCGGGCTTCGCAGCCCGGCCCAACGCTGCTGTTCGTCAGGACGGCTCGACATAGGCCGAGCCGTCCTCAACTGTAGCCGGTTGCCCGACATAACGTCCCTCGGCAGGGACGGCCACCCGGTCGAAGTCGCGCGCAAGCGCCGACAGCGCCTCCGTCATCGCCATGCCCGCCATGGCGCGCCCGTGACCGGAGATCAGGAGATCGGGGCGCAGGAGAGCGAGCGCCTCCACGGACGAACGGGATTTTCCCCAATCGATCGTGAAATACTTAGGCGGCCCGTGCAGTTCGGGCGTCTGGAATGCCGTCGCATAGGCGGATTCGGCCGCCGTCGTGATCACGGCGTCGCCGGCGATGAGGGCACGGTCGGTCTCACGCCAGAGCGAGACATGGCCCGGACAATGACCGGGCGTGTGCAGCCACCGCCATCCCGGCATGAACGGGACGGAACCGTCTTCTGGCAAGGTATGCAGGTGTGTGGAGATATCGACGGGATGGGTGGGCAGCAAGCCGGAAAGCCCCGCCATCAACCCGCCGCCCACCGCCGGATCCCCGTCGGGATACGCCGCCCGGCCCGTCAGATAGGGATGTTCCAGCGGATGCGCGTAGACGGGCACATCCCAGTCATCCACCAGGTCTTCCAGCGCACCGACATGGTCGAAGTGGCCATGAGTAAGGACGATCGCCGCGGGCCGCGCTCCCGCGCCGAACCGCTCTTCCGCCGCCGCCCTGATGGCGGATTTCGCACCCATGATGCCCGTGTCGATGAGCACCCACTTCCGGTCGCCGGCGTTCGGCAACCCGAAGAGGACGACATTGACCATGATCGTCCTCAGATAGGCAAGGTCGGTCGCGATCTCGCGCGTGCCGTCGTCCCGGTCGATCTCGTCTGCCCGGTTGCTGCTGTCCAGCGGAATTTGTTGCGTCATCATCGCCTCCTTCTCGCGTCGCCGCCGAACCGCGCGCATGGGGGTTTGTTCCTTCGCCCGCCCTGTTGGACGACAAGGCGGCGGAACAAGAGCCTCGCCAATGGGTTAGAAGGCGCTAACGTTTTACAGCCCGATGCGGGACGAAGGCACGCCGGAGCTGAAACTCCGGCGTTGCCCCGTTCGCCCTTGCGTCCTTGTCCGGTCCGGATGAGAAAGGAGAACCGTCATGAACTTCCCCGTTTTGCCGTGGCAAAGCCCGTTGACCGTACGCTTCCAGTGCGGCCTCGAGCGAACCTTCTCCTCCGTCTACGAAGCACTGGACTTCCTTGAAAATGAATGGCCGGTACGACGTGGTGCACGATATGACCTTGCCGTGAAACTGTGCCGGCGCGCCCTCAATCGCGCGGTGCCGGCAGCCGTCGCGCGCGAAGCGTTCGTTGCGGCCTGCCTGGAAGCGGGTCTGCCGGTTGCCGCCGCCTTGCCGGCATGGTCCATTCCCTCCGCGAAGGGAACGACGGAGACCGTCCCGCTCGGCCGTTCGGGCACCGGAACCTCCTTCGCCGTCCGGCAACAGGGACCGGCCATCGCCGGCTTTGAACCTTGAACAACAGCTCTCCCTTCGCCAATGGATTGCTCGCGAGATTGCCGGAGGACGACATTTCGGCTCTCCGCCGGCTCCTGGAACCCGTCAGCCTGAGGCAGGGGGAAGAGCTGTTTCAGCCCTTTCTTCCGATCGAATATGTCCATTTCCTCGAGAGCGGTCTCTCATCGGAGATCGTGGAAGGCGCCACGGGCCGCATCGAGGTCGGGTGTATCGGCCATGAAGGCCTTTCGGGCGTTCCGGTCATTCTCGGAGCCGAGAGCACACCTCACCGGGCCTTCATGCAGGTCGCGGGCAAAGCCTGGCGCATTCCCGCCGCGCAGCTTCGGCAGCTCCTGGACGAGCGGCCCGCCTTGAGGCTGCATCTCCTGCGCTATGCGCATGTGTTCATGATCCAGATTGCGACCACCGCACTTGCCGACGGCCGATATCGCGTCGACCAGCGCCTCGCGCGATGGCTCCTCATGTGCCATGACCGGCTGGGCGATACTCTTCCGCTCACGCACGAACTTCTCGCGCTGATGCTTGGCGTACGGCGGCCGAGCGTTACCGATGCGCTCCACGTTCTGGAAGGCAACCTGTTGATCAAGGCTGATCGGGGTCGCATCAAGGTGCGCGACAGGCAGGGACTCGAGGAGCTTGCCGGTGGCTCCTATGGCGCATCGGAAGCCGAATACCGCCGCCTTTTTGCCGATGTCTAGAACGACCGACGTTCCATTCGGGTCAAGCTACCGCAATCTCGAAATTGATGGAAGAAATCAGCGTAATCCATTGTTCTCAATTGAGAAGAATGGTGGGTGATCACGGGCTCGAACCGTGGACCCGCTGATTAAGAGTCAGCTGCTCTACCAACTGAGCTAATCACCCACTTGACCGCCTCAGCAGTCTGGAGGGGCGTATAAATGCCTTCGGGGGGCTTGTCCATACCGCCGTCCCAAAAAAATGCGCCGGGGCCGGATTTTCTTCCGCAGCGCAAAACGGCCGTCACAAATCCAGCGTACCGGACGCGACCCGCACCGCCTGCCCTCCGATGCGCCCGCGGGTGATCGCGCCGCCGGAAACGTCGAGATGGAGATGGATCAGCGAGGGCCGCCCCATCTCCACGCCCTGCTCTATGAGGATCGGGTGGTGGCCGTCGACCAGCTTGTCGAAAAACTGGATCGCCCCGGACATGGCCGCGGCCGCCGCCCCCGTCGCCGGGTCCTCGCTGATGCCCATGTCGGGCGCGAACATGCGGGCATGGAACCTCGCGGTATGGTTCACCCCGCCGCGGTAATAGAGATAGGCCGAGGCGAGATGCCCCTCGGCGAAGGGGGCACAGCGCTCCCAGAGCATCGGATCGAAGTCCACGGCGGCAGCAGCGGCAAGGTCGTGCACGGGGATCATCACGAAGGCGACCCCGGCGCTCCACAGCGAAGGCACATGGTTCTCGAAGCCGATCTGCGCCGGCTTCAGGCTGAGGGCATCGGCCAGCGCCTGCCGGTCGAAGGCGGCATCGAGCCGCACGGACATGCGCGGCAAGTCGAATTCGGCGAAGGTCGCCTTACGGTTGCCGAACTGCACCGCGCAGCGGACGGGGCCGACATTCTCCTCCAGCACGCTGACCTGGTCGCGCGGGTTCGCGCTCCCCTCGTCCGCCTCCGCGATGGCGACCGCCGCTCCCACCGTCGGGTGGCCGGCGAAAGGCAGCTCCCGGCCGGGCGTGAAGATGCGCAGACGCGCGGTATGGGCCGGGTTTTCCGGTCGCTGCACGAAGACCGTCTCCGACAGGTTGAATTCGCCGGCGATGCGCTGCATCGCGCCATCGTCAAGACCGTCGGCATCGAAGACGACGGCCAGCGGATTGCCGGCAAGCCGCGTATCGGTGAAGACGTCGTAGATGGCATAGCGGCGAGGCAAGGCATTCTCCCTGTTCTATTTTTCCCCAGCCTGCCCGAGGCATCCGCCACGGGCAAGCGGAAATGACGCATTCAAAGATCCAGCGTCATGACCACCGGGCAATGGTCGGAGGCCTTCGGCCTGTCCCAGCCGACGCGCGGGTAGCGCTCCACCTCCTGCCCCGGCGGAAAGAGCGTGCGGAAGGGCTGGCCGGCGCGCACGATCTCCGGCACATGCTGCGCGTTGCGCTCGGCCAGCGACGGCGAGAGCCAGATATAATCGAGCTGGCACAGGTGCCGCTCCTCCGGCCCGCGGCTGTGATAGAGCGTCCAGCGGTCCTCCACCGGCCGGCGCAGCATGGGATTGATGGCAAAGCCGTCCGCGCTGAAGACGTCGAGCGCGCTCACCGACTCCTTCTCAGGCAGGAACCGGTAGCCGTTGCGGCGGTCGCCCTCGATGCGCAGCTTCTCCTGGTAGTCGTTCATGTCGCCGCAGATGGCGAAGGCCTTGTTCGCCGTGCGGCCGGCACCGAAGCGGTCCTCGATGATGCGGCGCACGGCGCGCGCCTCGGCCATGCGCACCGGCATGGTGGATTGCCGCCCGTCCATGCCGTCGCGCCCCGGCCCCATGGACTTGAAATGCACGACATAGAGGGTGAGCGGCCGCCCGCCGATGCGCAGGTCCATCTCCAGGCAGTCGCGCTTGAAGATCTTGTCCTGCGGATGGATGCCCGGCCCGAGATCCGGCGTGAAGAGGTCGAAATCGCGATAGGTGACGCCGGCATGGCTGCGGATGTCGATGCATTCGATGCGCTGGCCGTCTCGCGTCTCCTCGCGCATCAGCACCGAGACGTCGATGCCGCGGCTGTCGTTTCCCTCGATCAGGTATTTCTGGCGATAGCCGTTGCCGACCATGCGGAAAAGGTAGCCGTATTCGAAGGCCTGCAGCGCCGCCATGTTGTCGGTCTCCTGCAGGCAGAGGATATCGGCGTCCGCATCGGCGATGGCGAGCGCCGAGTGCTGGCGGGCATCGTCGGTATGGGCGATGGTGCGTGCCTCCTCCAGCCGCTGGTATTCCGCCTCGTTGCGGATGTCGAAGAGCCGCAGGACGCGGTCCTGGCGAAGGTGGTTGCGGAAACCCGTGAAATCGAAACGGGTCATGAGGTTTTCTATATTGAACGTGGCAAGGCGCAGCGACATGGGGTCCTTCCGGTAAGGCCGGGGAAGTGTAACCGGCTGACCGGCAATGGAAAGCGCCTTTTCGTCCCTTGGGCACGTTCACGGAATAAACCGCCCGATCCCGCCATTGTCCGCCCGTGGAGGATCGGTCATGGGCACGGCACGCCGATCCTTGCGGCACGGCCGGCATGAACGCCCGACGGCGGGTTCATGGTGCCTCCGCGATGTTTCCCTGGGGAAGGCTCGGTTTTCCGCAAGATTGCCGTTTCGCCCGCCGCCATCCTTGGCTAGCCTCGGCCCCATTGGCGCAACAGTTCCGGCAGGCCGTTCATGACAGATGAAACCGCGATCCGCATCTCAGCCGCGCGAACGAAAGACCTCTCCCTCATGATGACGCGCTGGCCGAGCGTGACAGGCACGCCCGACGAGGCGGATTTTTCCGGCCGGTTGCGCAGCCATCTTGCCGAAACGCCCTATTTCCGGCGCCATCCGGACCAGCTCTTCACCGTCGACAGCCATGGCGAGCCGCTGACGCACAGCGTCGTCGCGCTCGTGCGCGGCACGGGACGGAAGACCGTGGTGCTCGCTGGTCATTTCGACACGGTCTCGATCGCCAATTACGGCACGCTCGCACCGCTCGCCTGCGATCCCGGCCCGCTGACGCAGGCGCTTGTCGAAGAGCTGCGCAGCCGCCCGCTGAACGGCGCGGAGCGAAAGGCGCTCAAGGATTTCGAGAGCGGCGATTTCATCGCCGGCCGCGGCCTTCTCGACATGAAGAGCGGCCTTGC
>CBIMFD010000203.1:0-6157 GCA_966243085.1 uncultured Shinella sp. | reverse complement strand
CTCAAGCCCGCGCCCGCTGCCCTGCGCTGATCGTCTCGCGGGCCTTTTCCATCATCCGCTGCATCGCCCAGATGCCGATTTCCTCGAGGGGAAGGGGGCGGCTGATGAGATAGCCCTGGTAGAGGTCGCAGCCGGCGGCGGCAAGCAGCGCCATCTTTTCCGTCGTGTCGACGCCTTCGGCGATCACCGACATGTCCTGCGCATGGCAGAGAGCCACGAGCGCGCGCAGCGTCGGCAGCGCCGCCGAGCGCGTGAGGCTCTCGACCAGTTCGCGGTCGAGCTTGATGGTCTCGGCCGGGTATTCGATGATCTGCTGCACCGAGGTGTAGCCCGCGCCGAAATCGTCGATGGAGATGCGGAAGCCGCGGGCGCGCAGGATATCGATGTTGCGGCGCGACTGTTCGCCGAGCTTCACCGCGAAGGTCTCCGTCAGTTCGATCTCGATCATGCGCGCATCGACCCCGTGGCGGTCGGCGCAGTCGCAGAAATGGTCGCTGATCGACTTGGTGTAGAGCTCGGCGGACGAGATGTTGATGCACAGGATCGTCTCGGCGCCGAAGAGCTTGCGGATATGGCCGTACTCGGCCATCGCGCGGTCGATCACCCACCAGTCGATCTTGCTGAAGAGGCCGGTGGACTCGGCGATCGGGATGAATTCGTCCGGCGTCACGCGGCCGAGGAGGGGGGAGGTCCAGCGCAGCAGCGCCTCGCAGCCCGTCACCCTGCCGTGGCCGTCGACGATGGGCATGTAGACGAGGTGGAATTCCTCGTCGGGGTCGAGGACGCGCAGTTCCTCCTCGATGCGGCGCTGCCGGTTGCGCGTCTCGTGCAGCGAGCGGGAATAGCGCGCCGAGCCGTTCTTGCCCTGGGATTTCGCCTGGTACATGGCTGCGTCCGCATTGGCGACGAGTTCGGCGAGCGTATGGGCGTCTTCCGGATAGACGGCGATGCCGATGCTGGCGGTGACGGGATAGGCCTTGTCCAGCACCTCGAAGCCCTCGGCGAAGAGCGAGAGGATTTCGCCCGAGATCTGCGTGATCGTCCCGCAGCCCGGCCGGCAGCGCAGCATGATGGCGAATTCGTCGCCGGAAAGGCGCGCGAAGAGCCCCTCCGGCAGCCCGTGTTCGGAGGCGATGCCGTTGACGATGCCCGAGATGCGTGCGGCGAGCGTCTTCAGGAGTTCGTCGCCGATCTTGTGGCCATGCTTGTCGTTGACGAATTTGAAGTTGTCGACGTCGATGAATAGCAGGGTGCAGCCGAGGTTCTCGGCCTCAGCCTCCTCGAGGATCTGCGTGGAGCGGATATTGAAATATTCGCGGTTGGAGATGCCCGTCAGCGTATCCGTCCAGGAGGCGTTCTGCACGAGGTCGAAGGACTGCATCGAGTGGTCGTGCAGCCGCTTGACGTTGACCGAAAGGCGGCCGATCTCGCCGGCCTCGTGCATGTCCGGCAGCGCGCTGCGGCTGCCGGTCATCACGTCGGTGAGCTGGCGGTCGAGCCGGGCGATGGGATTGGTGATGTAGCGGCGCACGAGCAGCAGGACGAGGCCGATCGTGCAGAGGCTGAGCGCGATGGCACCGACGGCAAGCAGGGTTTTCAGCGTGCCGAGCCGCTTTTCGAGGAACGCCGGATCGGGCGTCAGCCGCGCGAAGAGCGAGGGGCCGAGCGTGGCGGTCGCCGAAAGCGCGCCTTGCGAGAGGAACTGGTGCTGGCTGATCTCGATCGTCGTGCCGTATTCCTTTTCGAGCGCCCGCTTCATGTCGAGGAAGGCGTGGGGCCGAACGGCGGTCTGCACCAGGATCGCGCCGCTCTTGGCGCTTGCCACCGGCCGGTTGAAGGTCAGCGGGTCGATGAATTCGGAGTGCACGATGAGCGGGTCGATGCCGGGCGCATCGAGATAGGACCAGGAGGAAAGCCGCGGGCTCTCGATGACCCTGCGCGCGTGCTCGAGCTGCTGCGGGGTGATCTCGGCGAAGGGGTCGTCGCTGTCCTCGAAATAATAGTCGACCGTCAGCGGCGGGCGGATGATGGCGACGGAGATGAAGCGCTTGCGGTCCTCGGAGAGCGAGGTGATGGACTGTTGCAGCCTGACGCCGAGCGCAGTACTTCGGTAAGCCGGGTCCGGCTCGCTGACGAAGAGGCGCACCGCCCCGCCCTCGACCAGCGAATAGATGAAGCTGCGGTTCTGCATTACGTCGTTCTGGAAGACGGCGGTGAGCAGGCCCATCTGCTGCCAGAGGCGTGCGCGCTCCAGCCCGAGGATCGACGAACTCTGAACGAAATAGATGAGGGAGGCCGCGAGCACGTAGCCTGAAAGCACGACCGGGAAGATGAGGGCGAGGGCGCGTTTACCGAGCGTCACTGTGCTGGGCCAGACTGCTGATGATGCGGCGGCGGGCCTGGACCGATTGAACGGTCAGTTCCTCCTGAAGCTGGCTCTTGGCCAGGATTTCGGGTGCGGCATAGATTTCGGGATTGGATTGCACGTCCGGCGGAAGCAGCGCCAGCGCGGCGGTACTTGCCGTCGGCATGTTGAGCGAGAGGGCGTTGCGCGCGCCGTTCTTTGCGTTGCTGATATAGTCGACGAGCTTGAGGGCGAGGTCCTTGTTGTTCGAGCGCTCGCTGACGGTGATGCAGTCGAGCCAGGAGAGGGTGCCTTCCTTCGGCACGACGTAGCGCCAGAGGCCCGGCGCGTTCACCTTGTCGTTCAGCGTGTACTGGTCGCCGCTGTAGCCGAGCGCCATGTAGATGTCCGGCCCCTTGTCCGGGCTCTGCACGGAGGTGATGACGTAGTCGTAGGTCAGCACATAGGGTGCCTGTGCCTTCATCAGCTCGTAGGCGGCCTTCAGCGACTCGTTGTCGTTGGCGTTCACCGATTTGCCGAGCAGCACCAGCGGGGCGACGAAGGCCTCCGCATGGTCGTCGTACATGGCGATATGGCCGCGCAGGCTTTCGGCCGGCTTCATCATGTCGGCCCAGGAGGCGGGCGCCGCCGTCACCTTGTCGGAGCGGTAGAGGATGCCCATCGTGCCCCACAGATAGGGAACGCCATAGCCGCCGCAGCGTTTCGTCCAGCTTTCGGCATAGTCCTTCATGGCCGGCACATTGCCGGCGTCGACCGCCATGATGATGCCGCGGTTGCCATAGAGCTTCGCGCCGTTCTCGTTGGTCACGACCACGTCGACATTGCTGTTGGGGTCCGCGAGGATCTCATCGCGCGCGTCGCCGCTGTCGTAGAAGGTCTGCCGCACCTCGACGCCGGTCTCCGCCGTGAAATCGGCGAGGATCTGCTCGTCGATATAGGCTTCCCAGATGAGGAGGTTGAGGGTGGTCGCCCCGGCGGGACCGGCCGCGGCGAGGGCCGTCAGAGAGACTGCTGCAAGAAATGCGCCGCGCATGCCAAGGCCCCATTGCCGTTACGTCGGGCAGGATAGGGGCGAAGGATTTATGAAGCGTTACAACCGTTAAGCCCTTTGCCGCTCCTCTTCAACCGGGATACGGCATCGCCGCCCGGCGCCGTGATATATTGTGGACGTGGCAAGGCGCGGGACGTCGTTGCGGTTGGCCTGCCGCCGGGCGCGCTTTATGAGCAGGTGCACAAGACGCGCGGCCGCCTGCGCCGACCGCCATCCAGAGGAGTTCGACATGGCCCCGACCCCGCTCAAGATCGCGAACCTCATCGCCGCCGAGATCAAGGCGAGCGCCGCGCAGGTCACCGCCGCCGTCGGCCTCATCGACGAGGGCGCGACGGTGCCCTTCATCGCCCGCTACCGCAAGGAGGTGACCGGCGGCCTCGACGACACCCAGCTTCGCGTGCTCTCCGAGCGGCTCACCTACCTGCGCGAGCTGGAGGCCCGTCGCGTCTCCATCCTCGAAACCATCGCGGGGCAGGGCAAGCTGACCGACGAACTCGCCGCCAAGATCGCCGCTGTCGCCACCAAGGCGGAGCTGGAAGACATCTATCTTCCCTACAAGCCCAAGCGCCGCACCAAGGCGGAGATCGCCCGGGAGCGCGGCCTCGGGCCGCTGGCGGAGGAAATCCTTGCCGACCGCGCGCTGGTGCCGGCCGAGCTTGCCGGAAACTTCCTCTCCGCCGAGGTGCCGGACGTGAAGACCGCGTTGGACGGCGCGCGCGACATCGTCGCCGAGCAGATCACGGAGAATGCCGATCTTCTGAAGCGCCTGCGCGACTACATGAAGGAGAATGCCTTCCTGCGCTCGCGCGTCGTGGAGGGCAAGCAGGACGCCGGCGCGAAGTTCTCCGACTATTTCGACCATACCGAACGCTGGGCAACGGTGCCGGGCCACCGGGCGCTCGCCATGCTGCGCGGCTGGAACGAGGAAGTGCTGTCGGTCGATATCGTCGTCGATCAGGACAGCACCGAGCCGGTCAAGCCCGCCGAGCGCATCGTCGCCTCCTTCCATGCGATCGGCACGAAGCCGGGCGACAGGTGGCTTTCCGAGGTGATCGGCTGGACCTGGCGCGTCAAGCTCTCCATGTCGCTCTCGCTCGACCTGATGCGCGAGATGCGCGAGCGCTCGGAGGAGGAGGCGATCCGCGTCTTCGCCCGCAACCTCAAGGACCTGCTGCTCGCCGCCCCCGCCGGCACGCGCGCCACGATGGGGCTCGACCCGGGCATCCGCACGGGCGTCAAGGTGGCCGTGGTCGACAACACCGGCAAGCTGGTCGAGACGACGACCGTCTATCCCTTCCCGCCGAAGAACGACGTGCGCGGCACGCAGGCCGCGCTTGCGAGCCTCGTGCGCAAGCACAGGGTCGAGCTGATCGCCATCGGCAACGGCACCGGCAGCCGCGAGACGGAAAAGCTGGTCGCCGACATGCTGGCAGAGCTTCCCGCGCCCAAGCCCACGAAGGTCATCGTCTCGGAGGCGGGCGCCTCGGTCTATTCCGCTTCGGAAGCGGCTGCCGCCGAATTCCCGAACCTCGACGTCTCGCTGCGCGGCGCCGTCTCGATCGCCCGCCGGCTTCAGGACCCGCTCGCCGAGCTCGTCAAGATCGAGCCGAAATCCATCGGCGTCGGCCAGTACCAGCACGATGTCGACCAGGGGAAGCTCTCGCGCTCGCTGGATGCGGTGGTGGAAGACGCGGTGAACGCCGTCGGCGTCGACCTCAACACGGCGTCCGCGCCGCTGCTCGCCCGCGTCTCGGGCCTCGGCAAATCCTCCGCGGAGGCGATCGTCGCCCATCGTGACGCGAACGGTCCGTTCGAAAGCCGCAAGGAACTGATGAAGGTCTCGCGCCTCGGCGCGCGTACCTTCGAGCAATGCGCCGGGTTCCTGCGCATCCCGAACGGCAAGGAGCCGCTCGACGCTTCCTCCGTGCACCCGGAAGCCTATGGTGTCGCCAAGAAGATCGTCGCGGCCTGCGGGCGCGACGTGCGCGCCCTGATGGGCGACAGCGCGGCGCTGAAGAAGCTTGATCCGAAGGTCTTCGTCGACGAGCGCTTCGGCCTGCCGACCGTGAAGGACATCCTCACTGAGCTGGAAAAGCCCGGCCGCGACCCGCGTCCCGAATTCAGGACGGCGACCTTTGCCGAGGGCGTCGACGATATCAAGGACCTCAAGGTCGGCATGCTGCTGGAAGGCACGGTGACGAATGTCGCCGCCTTCGGCGCCTTCGTCGATATCGGCGTGCATCAGGATGGCCTCGTGCACGTCTCCCAGCTCGCCGACCGCTTCGTCAAGGACCCGCACGAGGTGGTGAAGGCCGGCGACGTCGTGAAGGTGCGCGTCACCGAGGTGGACGTTCCCCGCAAGCGCATCGGCCTCACCATGCGCAGGGACGGCGGTGCATCCGACAACGCCCCGCGGAACGAGCGCAACGCGGGCATGAAGCCGAAGTTCAGCCAGGCCGCCCCGAAGCGCGAGGCGCCCGCGCAGGGCGCCTTCGGTGCGGCGCTGGCCGAGGCGATGAAGCGGAAGTAAGCCCTAGTTTTCCTAATGGCTGCCGGCAGAAATCGTCGTTTGTCCTGATCCGTCACCTTGCGCATAGTCCCGGGCATGGGCGGGCTCAAACGGGCCGGCGGCGCAAGGCGCCCGGCGCGGACAGACAGGAAAACGACATATGACGATCACGATTTCACGCCGGCAGGCGATTGCCGGCGCCCTTCTTGCCGTTCCCGCGGTTTCCGCATTG
>CBIMFD010000202.1:0-6171 GCA_966243085.1 uncultured Shinella sp. | reverse complement strand
AGGCGTTCGAAGGCGGAGCCGTCGGTCGCCATCACACCGCGCTCGAAGAGGCGGCGGGCGAGCACGACCTGGACCATGGGGACGGCGAGCCCCAGCGCGCAAGGGCAGGTGATGATGAGGACGGCGACGGAGACCGTGAGAGCGGTGTGCAGATTGCCGGTCGCGAGAAACCAGGCGACGAAGGCGAGGGCGGCGAGGCTGTGAACGACTGGAGCGTAGAGACCGGCCGCGCGGTCGGCGAGCCGGCGAAAGCGCGAGCGGCCGTTCTCGGCCGCCTCGATCATTCGCGTCATCTCGGCGATCGTGGAATCTGCCGGCGCCGCGGTGGCACGCAGCATGAAGGGATTGGCGAGGTTCAACTCGCCCGCGCGCACGCCCTCTCCGGCCCCGACGCTGCGCCAGAGGCTCTCGCCGGTGATGAGGGCGGCGTCGAGCTCGGCGTGTCCTTCGACCACCACGCCGTCGGTCGGCACGCGCTCGCCGGCCGCAATGGCGAGGCGCATTCCGGCCTCGATGTCTCCCAGTTCCAGGTATTCCAGCCTGCCATCGGCCTGCACCACGCTTGCCCCGCGCGGGATCAGCCGCGTCAGGGCGGAGACGGCGGAGCGCGCCTTCCGCCGCATCGCATGGTCGAGCACCCGGCCGATCAGGAGCACGAAGATCAGCGACGTGGCGGCCTCGAAATAGGCATGGGGAGCGTCGGTGACGGTGTCGTAAAGACTGAGCGCAAAGGTGAGGAGGATTCCAACGGAGATCGGAACGTCCATATTGGTGCGGCCATGGGAGAGCGCCTGCCAGGCGGAGCGGTAGAAGCCGGCGCCGGCATAGAAAACCGCCGGCAGCGCAAGCAGGGCCGAGATCGCGTGGAATGTTTGCCTTGTCGCCACGTCCGCCCCTGCCCAGACGGAAACGGATAAAAGCATGATATTCATGGAGCAGAAGCCGGCGACGGCGAGCGCACGCACCAGTCCGGCAAGGACCTTATCCTCTCCGTCGATCTCGGCTGTCGGAAGATCAGCCTGGTATCCGATGGCCGCCAGTGCTCCCAGAAGGTCCGGCGCGTCCTGCCGATCTCGCCTCCAATCAACCGTGACCCGGCGCAAAGAGAGATTGGCGCGCGCCCGCTCGACGCCCGGCACCGCAACGAGGGCCTCCTCCACCGCGCCGATGCAGGCAGCGCAATGCATGGCCGGGATTGAAAGCACGCTCTGCCGCAGGCCGTTGCCGAGATTCCTGCTGGCAATCGCCAGTTCGTCGCCGGAGCAGCGGGTGCGCGACAGCGAGACATCCAGTCCTATCTCGGCGGAGCAGCAGGACATGGTCGCTACCGCATCTCTTTATAGGCGTGCCAGGTGGCGTGCCCAAGCCATGGAAAGACCACGATCAGGCCTAAAAGCCCGGTCGCGACGGAGACGAGGAAAAGGCCAAGCACGATGGCGCCCCAGGTCAGCATCGGCGGGAGATTGTTCCAGACGAGCGCCGTGCTCACGCCCATGGCGGTCAAGGCATCGACGCGTCGATCGAGCAGCATGGGGACGGAAAAGACGCTGACGGCGAAAGCGAAACCGGCAAACAGCGCACCAATCAGGCTGCCGACGACAAGCATCGCCCAGCCGGTCGGGGTGGTGAAGAGCATTTCGGCGATGTGGTCGAGTCCGGGAAAGGGGCTCACACCGAAGAACAGCGCATAAACCAGAACCGCCGCGCGCATCCACAAAAGCATCAGCATGGCCAGCAGCATGCCGGTGAAAAACACCTGCGCGCCCGCCATCGGCTGCACGGCGAGCATGGAGCGCAGCGTCGGCCGCGCCCCGGCCTCCAGGTCGCGGCTCTTGAGATAGAGGCCGGCGGCGACCAGCGGACCGATGATCAGGAAGCCCGCCAGTGCCGGGAACAGGAAATAATCCCGTCCGGTATCGAACATGTAGACGATGAAGACGATCGAGGCGAGGAAGACCGCGAGGCCGTAGAGGAGGCTCGGCACGGGGTTCGTGCACAGGTCGTGCCAGCCGCTGGCGAGCCAATGCATCGGCGCCCGTGCGGAAAGGTGGCGCTTCCAGCGCGCGTTGCGCGTCTCCTCGATATCCGAAACCTCTGATACCAGTTCAGGTGTGCGTTGCCTTGCGACCATCTCACCGTCTCCCCGTCAGCATGCGGACTTGGCCGCGCGATATCCGCTCGGCGTTCCGCTCTTGTCCTTCAGATGCGCCACGCAGCCCGGCTCGCTGGAGACGGCGACGTAGACGAGATGCGCATTGGCACCCACGAATACGATCATTGCCGCCGCTGTCAAAATCCAGAGGAGGTGAAACCGTCGTGCGCGGGCGGGCGCAGCATTCGTCATCTATGGCGCCCTCTTTCCGAGGTCGTCGACAAAGAGCGCCAGAACCTTGATCTCGACCGGCGTCAGCCGCTCGTCCCAGGTCGGCATATGGCCCTGCCGCCCGCCGTGGATCGTCGCGATGATACGCTGCAGGCTGCCGCCATAGATCCACCTGTTGTCCGTGAGGTTGGGGGCGCCGAGTTCCGGATTGCCCTTGGCATCCTCGCCGTGGCAGGCGATGCAGGTCGTCTGGAAGACCTCGCGCCCACGGTCGATCTGCTCGACGTTCTCGGCGGTGGAAACGCCCGGATCGCTGAGCGAGCTGACATAGGTAGCGACGTCCACCACCTGCGCGCCATCGAGCATTTCGTCGCGCCCGAAGGCCGGCATCTCGCCGACGCGGCTTTCCGGATGGCGGGAATTGACGCCGACCGTCAGCGTCTGGGCGATCGCCTCTGGCCCGCCGCCCCAGATCCAGTCGTCGTCGGTGAGATCGGGATAGTTCTCGCGGCCCTTGCCGTCGCGGCCGTGGCAGGCGGCGCAATTGTCGCCGAAGAGCTGGTGGCCGTTGGCGCGCACCGTGTCCATCAGCCGCTCGTCGGCACGGACCTCATCGTAGGACAGGTTCTCGATGCGCGAGGTCCAGGACGCCCGCGCGCCTGCCCCCTCCTTGATCGACGCCTCGACGGTCGTCCTCTGGTTTTCGCCGAGCACGCCCTTGGTGTAGGTTCTGCCGAGCGGCCAGGTGGGCATCAGGACCCACCAGAGCACGGCAAAGATGTGCGTGACGATCAGGAAGAGCAGCACACCGCGCGGAATGGGTGTGTCGAGTTCCCGGATCCCGTTCCAGATATGACCCGTCGTCTTGCGACCGCTGACGGGATCGACCTCTTTTACTTCCATGGGCCATCGTCCTCGTCGAAAATCTCCCGCTCCGCCCGCTCGAAGCGCTCCCGATTGGACGGCAGGAAAGTGTAGATCAGCACGCAGATCGAAAAACCGATCAGGTAGAACAGGCCCCACATCTTCGAGCCTTCGAGCAGTGTCTCATGGGTCAACGCCATCTCGTCACCTCAATTGTCCGGGTCGGGCATCTGTTCGGGCGCGGCGGTGTTCTCGTAGGCCGCGCGGGTGAGCTGGCCGAGCACCTGGAGATAGGCGACGAGCGCGTCCATCTCCGTCACGTTGGTCGTCACGCCGTCGAAGGCCGAGACCTGCGTCGCCTCGCCGTATCGCTCCGTCACGCCTGACGACTGTTCGCTGTCGGGTATGGCCTGGCCATAGGCGTCGCGTGCGGCGTTCTCGATCATCTCGTCGGTATAGGGCACGCCCACGGCACGCTGAGCGCGAAGCGCAAGCGGCAAATCGGCAAGGTTCAGCGGAGTTGTTCCAAGCCAGCGGTAGGAGGGCATGTTGGATTCCGGCACCACGTCGCGCGGATTGTTCAGATGGGCGACGTGCCAGAAATCCGAATACTTGCCGCCGATACGGGCAAGATCCGGGCCGGTGCGCTTCGATCCCCACAGCATCGGATGGTCGTACTGGGATTCGACGGCCAGCGAATAGGGGCCGTAACGTTCCACTTCGTCGCGCAGGGTGCGGATCATTTGCGAATGGCAGGCGTAACAGCCCTCGCGCACGTAGATGTCCCGCCCGGCCAATTCCAGTGGCGTATAGAGTCGCATGTCGGAAACGGTCTCGACCGTATCGTCGATGGTGAAGAGTGGGGCGATCTCGACGATGCCGCCGACGCTGGCAGCGGCGATGATGGCCAGCATGAAGCCCGTTGCGGAGCGTTCGAGTTTCCTGTGCATCAGTTCCGGCATGGGCTACTCCGCAGGCGTCGGGTTGGCGCCGCCGATCGGTCGCTCGCCGACCGGCAGATCCTCGTCGGTAGCAAGCGCCGCGGCGGCGGGGCTACGCACGGTCATCCAGATATTATAGGCCGCGACGATTGCTCCGATGAGAAAGAGAAGGCCGCCGAAAGCGCGCGCGATATAGTAGGGATACATCGCCAGCAGCGTATCCACGAACGAATAGACGAGCGTGTTGTCAGGGGAATAGGTGCGCCACATGAGGCCCTGGATGATGCCGGAATTCCACATCGCGAAGACGTAGATGAGCGTCCCCGCCAGCGCGAGCCAGAAGTGCACCTCGACCAGAACCGCCGAATACATCCGCTCGCGCTTCCAGATGGCCGGCACCAGCGTATAAAGCGAGCCGAAGGTGATCATTGCGACCCAGCCGAGCGCACCGGCATGGACGTGGCCGACCGTCCAGTCCGTATAGTGGGAAAGCGCGTTGACCGGGCGGATCGCAAGGAACGACCCTTCGAAGGTCGACAGTCCATAGAAGAACGCCGCCATCATGATGAAACGCAACGTCGCGTCGTCGCGCACCTTGTGCCAGGCCCCGTTGAGGGTCAGCAGCGCGTTGCCGGCGGACGCCCAGGAGGGCACGAGCAGCATGACGGAAAAGGTCATGCCGAGATTCTGCACCCAGTGGGGCAGGGCGGTGTAGTGCAGGTGGTGAGAGCCCGCCCACATATAGAAGAAGGTAATGCCCCAGAAGCTGAGGATAGACAGCCGGTAGGAGAAGATCGGCCGCTCCGCGCGCTTGGGAAGGTAGTAGTAGAGCATGGCCAAAAAGCCGGCGGTGAGAAAGAAGGCGACGGCATTATGCCCGTACCACCATTGCACCATGGAATCCTGCACGCCCGCCCAGATCGTATAGCTCTTGGCGTGGGCGAAGGAGAGCGGAACCGCGAGGTTATTGACGATGTGCAGGATGGCCACGACGAGGATGAAGGCCATGTAGTACCAATTGGCCACATAGATGTGCGGCTCTTTGCGCTGGGCAAGCGTGCGCACATAAAGCACGAAATACGTCACCCACACGATGACCAGCCAGATATCGGCGTACCACTCGGCCTCTGCATATTCCTTGGACTGGGTAACACCGAGGAAATAGCCGGAAATCGCGATGAGACAGAACAGGTTGAAACCGAACAGCACGATCCACGGCGAAAGCTGGTCGGCGAGGCGGGCGCGCGAGGTGCGCTGCACGACGTGGAACGACGTGGTGATCAGCGCGTTGCCGCCGAACCCGAAAATGACGCCGGACGTATGTGCCGGGCGAATGCGGCCGAAGCTCGCCCAGGATGTATCGAAATTGAGGCTTGGCCAGGCGAGCTGCGCGGCCGCCCACACGCCGATGAACATGCCGAAGATCGCCCAGAACAATGTCAGCCCGACGCCGAACTTGATCGGATCGTCATAGTAGCGGGTGAGGCGGGCGGGGCTTGGGGGCGTTCCGAAGGCACCCGAGAAAAGGACAAAAAGCAGTGCAAGACTGTAGAGGAGGACCATCGCGCCGTGAACGCCGAGAACATCTGATCGTCCAGCGGCGGCCATCGCGATACCGATGATGGCAAGGGCGATCAGAATGATCGCACCAAAATCCCGCTCCCCCCTCGTGAGTTGCCCCATCGTCGACGTCCCCCTGCTATACCGTGCAGCACACTTCTCCTGAGAGAAGTTCACCGCCGGTGCTGGAATTCAAGTCTGAGAAGCGAAAAAAGTCCCCCCGGCAGCGTAAATTCATCGGGAAATTGACGAATGGCAAGTCCGCATCGTAACCCCAACCAACATCCTGGCCTTCTTTAGAAAAGCCTTGATTGCAGGGCACGCAACAAGCCGTTATCCGGTCGCATGAGGGCGCGCCTCCCCTGGCCGCGATCCCTACGGTCGTGGGCGATGGCGGCCTCGCCATGCAGCTGGGAGAATTCTCGACCATCATCCGAGACAGGCTCCCCCTGAAAATCCTCGTCGCAGCAACGGCACGCTCAA
>CBIMFD010000201.1:0-6171 GCA_966243085.1 uncultured Shinella sp. | reverse complement strand
TCAGTCCTTGGCGCGTTCCACGTAAGAACCGTCTTCCGTCGCGATGACGACGCGCGTGCCGGCCGTGATGTGCGGCGGCACCAGCGTGCGGACGCCGTTCGAGAGGATCGCCGGCTTGTAGGAGGAGGAGGCCGTCTGGCCCTTGACGACGGGCTCGGTCTCGACGATCTCGAGCGTGACGTGGCGCGGCAGGTCGATGGCGATGGCGACGCCCTCGTGTACCGAAAGAACCACCGTCATGCCTTCCTGGAGATAGGCCTTCAGGTCGCCGATGTCCTCGGAGGACATGGTGAGCTGGTCGTAGGTTTCCGGGTTCATGAAGTGGAAGCCGTCGCCGTCCTCGTAGAGGTAGCTGTGCTCGCGGTCTTCCACGAAGGCGCGCTCGACCTGTTCGGTCGTGCGGTAGCGCTCGGAGACCTTCGTGCCGTCGGAGATGCGGCGCATGTCGATCTGGGTGACCGGCGTGCCCTTGCCAGGGTGGAAGTTCTGCGCCGTCAGCACGACATAGAGCTTGCCGTCGACATCGAGCACATTGCCCTTGCGGACGGAAGAAGCGATGACCTTAACCATAAGTCTTCCTTGTAACTGAATGGATCGCGTCGTAGAGGACCGTCGAAAGACGTCTTCCCGAACGTTGGAAATCATGTTTTCGGGGCCGCAACTATCCTATATTCCGGCAAAAGGCCAGTCTTACCGCCGGCAAGGCCGAAGAAACCCGTCACGGAAAAGCCATGAACCCCAAGCCCTCGCCCTGGTGGACGCCCGACGTCCATGCCGACCGTCGGCCATTCCTGCTGGCAAGGAACCGCATCCAGGCGGCGCTCAGGGCATGGTTCGCAATGCGCGATTTCATCGAGGTGGACACGGCGACGCTCCAGGTCTCGCCGGGCAACGAGGCGCATCTGCACGCCTTCGAGACGGCCGCCATCGGCCATGCCGGCACGAAGACGCCGCTCTATCTCCACACTTCGCCGGAATTCGCCTGCAAGAAACTTTTGGCGGCCGGTGAGCGGCGCATCGCCTGCTTCGCCCACGTCTACCGCAATCGCGAGCGCGGGCCGCTGCACCATCCTGAATTCACCATGCTGGAATGGTATCGGGCGGGCGAGGCCTATGACGTGCTGATGGAGGATTGCGCGCTGATCCTCGCGCTCGCCGCCGAGGTGGCGGGCGCCCCGACGCTCGCCTGGCGCGGCGCGACTTGCGATCCGGCCCTCCCGCCGGAGCGGTTGACGGTGGCGGAGGCCTTTAGGCGTCATGCCGGCATCGACCTCCTCTCGACGATGGAGCCGGACGGTGCGACGGATCGCGGGCGCCTTGCCGCCGCGATGCAGGCGGCCGGCCTTCGCGTTGCGGAAGACGATACCTGGGCCGACCTCTTCAGCCGCGTGCTGGTGGACAAGGTGGAACCTGAGCTCGGCTTCGGCCGCGCCACTATCCTTTGCGAATATCCGGTGGCCGAGGCGGCGCTTGCCCGCCCCGCCGCGCACGACCGGCGCGTCGCCGAACGCTTCGAGCTCTATGCCTGCGGCGTGGAGCTGGCGAATGCCTTCGGCGAAATGACGGACGCGACCGAGCAGCGCCGCCGCTTCGAGCTGGAAATGGCGGAAAAGGCCCGGGTCTACGGCGAAACCTATCCGCTCGACGAGGATTTCCTGGCAGCGCTCGCAGCCATGCCCGAGGCGAGCGGCATCGCGCTCGGCTTCGACCGGCTCGTCATGCTGGCGACGGGCGCCTCGCGCATCGACCAGGTACTGTGGGCGCCCGTCGCGGAGACGGCGCCATGAGTGCTGCGCGCAGCCTGACGACGATCGGCGAGCTGGCCGCCGCCGGCCTCGTTCCCGAGGAAAAGCAGGCCGGCATGGCCGCCGTCGCCGAGCGCTATGCCGTCGCCGTCACGCCCGCGCTCGTCTCGCTGATCGACGGCAGCGATGCGGAGGATCCCATCGCCCGCCAGTTCATTCCCGATGCGGCCGAACTCACCACCCTGCCGGAGGAGCGGGCCGATCCGATCGGCGATCTCGCGCACAGTCCGGTCGAGGGCATCGTGCACCGCTATCCGGACCGCGTGCTCTTGAAGGCCGTGCATGTCTGCCCGGTCTATTGCCGCTTCTGCTTCCGCCGCGAGATGGTCGGGCCGGAAGGGCTCGGGACGCTCTCGGCAAAGGCGCTCGATGCGGCCATCGGCTATATCAAGGGGCGGCCGGAAATCTGGGAGGTGATCCTGACGGGCGGCGATCCGCTCGTCCTTTCGCCGCGCCGCCTTCAGGCCATCATGGAGCGGCTGTCCGCCATCCCGCATGTCAAGGTCGTGCGCTTCCATACGCGCGTGCCCGTGGTCGATCCCGTGCGTATCGATCCCGCGCTGGTCGCTGCGCTGAAAGCCTCGGGCAAGGCGACTTATCTCGCGCTCCATGCCAACCATCCGCGCGAATTCACCCCCGAGGCTCGCGCCGCCATCGCCCGCATCGTCGATGCCGGCATCGCGATGATCAGCCAGACGGTGCTGCTGAAGGGCGTCAACGACGACGCGGCGGTGCTGGCCGACCTGATGCGGACCTTCGTCGAGAACCGGGTGAAGCCCTACTACCTGCACCATCCGGACCTTGCGCCCGGCACCGCGCATTTCCGCCTCACGCTCGCCGAGGGCAGGGCGCTGGTCGAGAGCCTGCGCGGCCGCATCTCCGGCCTCTGCCAGCCGGCCTATATCCTCGACATTCCGGGCGGTCACGGCAAGGTGCGGGCGGATTCCATGGCCGTTGAGGAAGCCGACGACGGCTGCTTCCGTCTGCGCGACTTCCGCGGCGGAACACATGTCTATCCGCCGGAAGAAGGCGTGGTCTAGCGCCGGCATCTGTGACGTGGATGGTGGGGTCAGGCTCGAGCGTAGCGAGAAAAGAGGGTATGCCGGAAGAACCGGCGAGACGCGTGCCGGCTCGATCCGCCAGCCTCAAAACTCCTCCCAGTCCCCTTCCGCGCCCGTCTCCTGCCGTACGCCGAGCGCGCCGGCGAGCTTCTCATTGAGAGCAAGCGCCGGGGAGCCGACTGGGCGGGAGGTGTTCGAGGCGGGCTTGACGTTCCACTGGCCGGGGGACTTGCGGGCGACCTTCGGCTCCGGGGCGGCCATGGCAGGCGGCGGCGTCGGGGCGGCGGGTACGACGTGGAGGTGCGGCGCATGCATGGCGCGGCCGGCTACCGTGCCGGCGCCGACATTGAAGCGGCCGATGAGTGCGTTCAGCGCCTGCACTTCCGAGGCGAGGCCATGGCTTGCAGCCGTCGTTTCCTCGACCATGGCAGCGTTCTTCTGCGTGCCCTGGTCCATGGTGTTGACGGCGGTGTTGATCTCCTGAAGGCCCGTCGACTGTTCGCGTGCGGCCTCGACGATCGCCGCGACATGGCCGTTGATCTCCTGCACCTCGGTCACGATGGTCTGGAGCGCGCGGCCGGTGTCGCCGACGAGCGAGACGCCGCTCTTGACCTGTTCGCCGGAGGTGGTGATCAGCGCCTTGATCTCCTTTGCGGCCTGCGCCGAGCGCTGGGCGAGCTCGCGCACTTCCTGCGCGACGACCGCGAAACCCTTGCCGGCCTCGCCTGCGCGGGCAGCTTCCACGCCGGCGTTCAGGGCCAGAAGGTTCGTCTGGAAGGCGATCTCGTCGATGACGCCGATGATGTTGGTGATCTCGCTGGAGGACTTTTCGATCTCCTGCATCGCCGAGACGGCGCGGCGCACGATCTCGCCGGACTTTTCGGCGCCCGAACGGGTGCGGGCGACGAGGGCGCCCGCCTCTTCCGCCCGCTTGGTGGAATCCTTGACGGTCGTCGTGATCTCCTCCAACGCGGCGGCGGTCTCCTCGACGGAGGCGGCCTGCTGTTCGGTGCGGCGCGACAGGTCGTCGGCGGCGGCGCGGATCTGGCTGGCGCCGGCATCGATCGCACGGGCGTTCTCGCCAACCTCGCGCAACGCGTCGCTGAGGCGCGAGACGGAAGCGTTGAAGTCCTCGCGCAGGCGGTCGAGATCGCCGTCGAACGGCTTTTCGATGCGGCAGGTCATGTCGCCGGACGCGAGCTTGCCGAGTGCCTCGGCAAGGCTTGCGACGGCCTCCTGCACGCGGCCGCTGTCGCGGGTGCGTTCGGCCTCGCGGGCCTGGCGCTCGCCGTCGGCGCGGCGCCGGTCGTCCTCGCTCTGGCGTTCGAGGCGCTGGCGTTCGGCGGCATTGTCGCGGAAGACGGCGACGGTGCCGGCCATATCGCCGATCTCGTCCTTGCGGTCGGCGTGGGGAATGGCGGCGGTCGTGTCGCCCTCGGCAAGGCGCTTCATGGCGCCCGCAAGGCCGTTGAGCGGCTTCACCACGCGGCGGTTGACGAGGAAGATCGCGGCGATGGCGATCCCCATGGCCACGGCGAGAGAAGCCCAGGTGAGCAGGAAGGCGGAGCCTTCCTCGGCATGGGCCGCGAGGATCGTCTCCTCCGTCACCTTCTGCGTGCGGGCGACGAGGTCGTTGAGCGAGGCGGTGATCGCGTCGGCGCTTGCCTGCATCGGGCCCTTGTAGACCTCCAGCGCCGGCCCCTTGGCGGCGATGGCGGAGAACTGGATCAGCTTCTGCGACTCGTCGAGATAGGTCTTCAGTGCCGCCTTGATGCCGTCGATCTCGCCGGCTTCCACCGCATCCCTGCCGTTGGCCGCGGCGTAGGAATCGACCATGCCGGCAAAGGCGTCCGCCCGTTCCTTGATGCGCGCTTCGATGCGGCCGATCTCGTCCGGATCCATCGAAAGCAGGTGTTCGGAATAAATGGCATTGAGCTCGGAGAAGGCGTGGCTGAGCTGCAGGATGCCGCTCATCTGCGGCATGCGCTCGCTGCCGATCCGCTCGATCGAGCCGGTCATCGCCGAAAGCGAGCGGAAGGCGACGACGCCCTGCAGGCCCCCCAGGACCACCATCAGAAGGAAGAGCGCGGGCAGGAGCCTGCTGATCCGGACATTGCGCATGACAGTTCCCTGATTTTTGACCCCGCACGGTTGCGGGCGTGTGTGTGCGGGAGTCTAGAAGCGGCGGTTTAACGCCCGCTTAATGGAGACTGCCATCGCCTGCCTTGCGGGTCGCTTTTCCACATCCTACATGCTCGGCGAACAGGAGCTTTGCATGATCCTCGATGCCGCGCGGCTTTCGCTCGCCAATCTCTTCGCCCCAGAGACGCGGCGCGTCTTCTGGAAGGTGCTTGGGCTCACCGGGCTTGCGCTCGTTATCGTCTGGCTCGCATTGCGCGAGAGCTTCATCGCCTTCGCCTGGCCCTGGCTTGAGGGCATGTTCATGCCGGACCTGCCGCAATGGGCCGGCTGGCTCACCGTCGTCTTCGGCATTCTCGCCAGCATCGGGCTGGCGCTTGGCCTCGCCCTGCTGCTTGCGCCGGTGACGGCGATCATCGCCGGCTTCTTCCTCGACGACGTCGCGGAGGTCATCGAGAGGCGCGACTACCCGGCCGACAGGCCCGGCACGGCGCTGCCGCTCGGCCCGGCGATCCTCGGCTCGGTGAAGTTCCTCGGCATCGTCATCGCCGGCAATCTCGTCGCGCTTTTCCTGCTGTTCGTGCCGGGCGTGAACCTCGTCGCCTTTTTCGTCGTCAACGGCTACCTGCTCGGCCGGGAATTCTTCGAGTTCGCGGCGATGCGCCATCGGTCACCGGCAGAGGCACGCCTCTTCCGGGCCAAACATGCGGCGACGGTCCTCCTCGCCGGCCTGCTGATCGCGGCGTTTCTGGCGATCCCCGTCGTCAACCTCCTGACGCCGCTCTTCGCCGCTGGCCTTATGGTGCATCTCCACAAGGCGCTTTCCGTGAAAGACGCCGGATTCTCACTGCGACAGAACTGAGGCGTCGTACATAGCCGCATAGTCGGCGCTCGGCGGAATTGGTGTGATCACGTCGATCATCACGCCGTTCGGATCGGCGGTGATGAAATGACGCTGGCCGAAATCCTCGTCGCGGATGTCGCGCAGCATCGGCAGGCCAGCGGCGCTGAGAACCTCATAGACCGCATCGACATCCTCCACCTCGAAATTGAGGAGGAGACCGGAGGCCTTGCCGCGCCCGGCGGCGGGGATCGTCTCGTGGCTGCCGTCGAGCACGGCGAGCGTCACCTTCTCGTCCTCGCGCGACTGGAGATGGACGTACCAG
>CBIMFD010000200.1:0-6199 GCA_966243085.1 uncultured Shinella sp. | reverse complement strand
GACTTGCCGCAGCCGCGCTGGTCGAACAGCGTCACGTCGTAGAGCGCCGGGTCGAACAGGCGGCGGTGGTTCGGCGAGATCGTGCCGCCCGGGCCGCCGTGCAGGAAGACGGCGGGCTTTGCGCCGGGCGTGCCGACGCGCTCCCAGTGGATCGTATGCCCGTCGCCGACGTCGAGATGACCCGAGGCATAGGGTTCGATCTCGGGATAGAGGGTACGCAACGTTTCGCTCATAGTTTCAGTCCGTGGGCCGGCCAGTTTTCCGTCTCGTGGTCGGGATGCTGGAAGGAGATGATCTTCTCCTGCTGGCTGTAATAGTCCGGGTCGTCATGCACGGGCGCAGAGAAGATCGCCTCCACCCAGGGCAGGCGCGCGGAATAATTCACCTGGATCTGCGGGGCGAGATCGTCGCGCTCATCGAAGGCGCCGATGGCGATCTCGATGCCGCCCGGATGCCTGTAGGTCAGCGGCGTGCCGCACTGTTTGCAGAAGCCGCGGGCGATGTTGACGGAGGACTGGAAGTAGCTCGGCTCCTCGCGCGTCCACTCCACCTCGCCCTTGGCGGTGACGAGAGGGCCGAAGAAGCCGCCGAACTGCTTCTGGCACATGCGGCAATGGCAGATCGACGGGCGGCCAAGCTCGCCGCGGATGCGGAAGCGGACGGCGCCACACTGGCAGCCCCCTGTACGAACGGTCTCGGTCATGTCTGCTCCTCCGGTGGCCATTGATCGGTGTCGTGGTCGGGATGCTGATAGGAAACGAGGTCGGCGAGGAAGGACGCCGCCTCGGCATCCGCCATCGTGTTCTCGCCCGGCAGGGCGGCAATCGTGTCGACGTAGGGCAGTTTCGCCTCGATGCCCCACTGGATGCGCGGCGCGATCTCCGCCGGATCGTCGAAGGTGGCGATGGTGAGCGCCACGCCGTCCGGCGCCTCATAGGTCAGCGGCGTGCCGCAATCGGCGCAGAAGCCGCGATAGCCGTGGTTCGACGAGCGAAACCGCTTCGGCTCGCCCCGCGTCCAGGTGAGCTTCGCGCCCCGCACGGAAACGAGCGGCAGATAGAAATTGCCGCCCGCCTTCTGGCACATGCGGCAATGGCAGACCGACGCATCCCCAAGCGCGCCCTCGACATGAAAACGCACCGCGCCGCACTGGCATCCCCCGGTGTAGAAGGGTGTGGTCACCGTTTCACCTCCCAGGTCGTCACGCGCTCGCCGGTGGCCGGGTCCTTGCCGTCCTTGAGCTGGATGCCCTTGGCGGCGAGGTCGTCGCGGATCTTGTCGGCTTCGGCGAAGTTCTTCGCCTTCAGCATTTCGAGGCGGAGCTGGACGACGGCGTCGATGCTTTCCTCCAGAGCCTTCGAGACCTCGGCCTTTTTCGGCAGGACGCCGAGGAGAGCGGCGCTTGCGGCGAAGACCGGGAGCATCAGCGGGTCGGCGTTGGCGCATTGGGCGAGCGCGTGCAGCGCCTGCACCGCGCCGACGGTGTTGAGGTCGTCGAGAAGAGGCGCTAGGACCGTGCCGTCGACACGGCCTTCGGCGGGATTGCCGCCGGCCGGCCACTTGGCGATGAGGCGCTCGGCTTCCTCCAGCCGCTTGACGGAGAAGTCGATCGGCTCGCGGTAATGCGTCATCAGCATGGCAAGGCGCAGCACCTCGCCGGGCCACTTGCGACCGCCGAATTTCTCCTCGTGCAGCAATTCGTAGATCGTGACGAAATTGCCCTCCGACTTCGACATCTTGCGGCCTTCGACCTGCACGAAGCCGTTGTGCATCCAGACATTCGCCATGACCGGCGTGCCGTGGGCACAGCGCGACTGGGCGATCTCGTTCTCGTGGTGCGGGAAGATGAGATCGAGCCCGCCGCCGTGGATGTCGAACGTCTCGCCGAGATAGGCCGCCGACATGGCCGAGCACTCGATATGCCAACCCGGCCGGCCCCTACCCCAAGGAGACTGCCAACCCGGTTCCTCCGGCGAAGAGAGCTTCCAGAGCACGAAGTCGCCGGGGTTCTTCTTATGCACGTCGACGGCGACGCGGGCGCCGGCCTGCTGTTCGTCGAGATTGCGTTTGGAGAGCCGGCCGTAGTCGGCCATCGAGCCGGTGTCGAACAGAACCTCCCCGTTGGTTTCATAGGCATGGCCGCGCTCGATGAGACGCTGAATGAGCGTGATCATGTCCGCCTTGCCGTCGCCGCGCGGCTGGACGAATTCGGTGGCGCGCGGCTCGTGCGTCGGCGCCATGGCGCCGAGCGTCTCGACATCCGAATGGAACTGGTTCGCCGTCTTCTCCGTCACGCGGCGGATCGCCTCGTTCAGCGACAGCGAGCCGTCCGAAATCTCGTTTCCGAAATCACGCAGCGCCCGCGCGTTGATCTTGTCGTCGACGTCCGTAATGTTGCGGGCATAGGTGACATGGTTTTCGCCGTAGAGATGGCGCAGCAGCCGGAACAGCACGTCGAAGACGATGACCGGGCGGGCATTGCCGATATGGGCGAAGTCGTAGACCGTCGGGCCGCAGACATACATGCGCACATTGTCGGGATCGATCGGAGCGAAGGGCTCCTTCGACCGCGTGAGCGTGTTGTACAGCGTCAGGACCGGCTTTTCGGCCATGAGAATCTCCCAAAATGCGTAAACCCGGCTGGCCGGGTCGTTGTCATCCGGGGATTTTGAGGGACGAAAACGGCCAGGCCAGCGCGTGCGCTAGCGAATAATGCTCCGGCGAATGCAGAGTACCGTTTTCATGGCCTGCTTTATCGCGCCCTCCACGCGCCCGGTCAAGCGGGCGGGCGCGAAAATCCCGTTCTTCCGGCCGGTTACCGCGGGCACAGGCGGGCTTTGCCCCACCGCGCGGCGGAGCTCCGCAGGCCGACGGCGGGAAACCATTGTTAGCCGCAGTCACAATTCTTGACCGCCGATTCCGCCCTTCGCCGCAGAGCGATCAAGATTTGAGCAGAATCTGGCCGAATGGGCCGCATAATCACATCGATCATCAAGGCGGCGCCAGGGGAATCAACGGCGCCTGCCATATGAGCCACTATCAGGAGCGTGACATGACGACCGCAACGAAACCCGCCCAGCCCGCAGCAAACGAGACCCTGCAGGCGCGCTACAAGCCGCTCGGCCTGCCCGCCGTCGTCGCGGCGACCCAGTGCAAGGCGGACGCCAGGACCGAGGACAAGCAGCGGTCCCCGCGCGAAATTCCCGCCGTCCTCCAGCCGCTTTACGACTAAGCAGCTCAGAACAGCGAAAGCTGGTCGGGCGACGGCTCTGCCGCAGGGGGCGCATCTGCGCCCGTCTCCCTTTCCGGTTCGGTGGTCTCCTCCACCGGCTCCAGGATGTCCGGCCCCATATTGGAGACCTTGCCCACCTTGTCGGAGACCGGGATCGCCTCGAAGAAGCCCTCGTCGATGGGCCGCATCAGGTCCTCGACCTCGCGCGGCTCCTGCGTCCTGCAATCGAGCCACCGGGAAAAATCCTCCGGACGGATGACGACCGGCATGCGGTCGTGGATGCGCGAGATGTCGGCATTGGCCGCCGTCGTCAGGATGGCGCCGGTATCGACTTCCGAACCGTCTGCAGACGACCAGGTCTCCATCAGGCCGGCGAAGGCGACGATCTCGCCCTTCTTCGGGCGGATGAAATAGGCTTGCGCCTTCGCACCCTTTCCTTCCGGCCGGCGCCATTCGAAGAAGCCCGAGGCCGGCACGAGGATGCGTCGATGGCGCATGGCGGCTCGGAACGAGGCCTTGCCGATCGCCGTTTCGGCGCGCGCGTTGATCAGCAGCGGAAAACCCTGCGGATCCTTCACCCAGCCGGGCATGAAGCCCCAGCGCACCAGAATCGCCTTGCGCTCCGGCAGGTTGCTGCCGGGCGCCTGCCTCTCGCCGGCCGCGACGACGAGGATCGGCTGCGTCGGGGCGATGTTGTAGCGCGCCGGCGGCTCCTCCAGATTCACGAGATTGGCGAACTCGCGCAGGAGATCGGCCTTGGCCAGCAATGCGAAGCGTCCACACATGGCGTCGTCATCGCACTTTGCCTATAAGGGGTCAACGATCCTACCCGCACGGACCCGCGATGAAGACATCGAAGATGCCCCAGCCCGCCTCCTCCGCCATTGTCGAGCGCGACGGGCGCTACCTGCTTGTGTTGCGCACCAAACCCCCGTCGGACGCGATGTATGCCTTTCCGGGCGGACGGGGCGAACCGGGCGAAAGCCCGGCGGAGACGGCACTGCGCGAACTCTTCGAGGAGACGGGGCTGCGGGCCGAAAAGCCGGTGCTCTTCGCCACCTACGACCTGCCCGGCCGCGAGGACGGCCCCGGCAGCCCGTCCTTCTTCCTCTCCGTCTTCAAGGTTAAGGCGGACGAGACGACGGTCGCCGTCGCCGCGGACGATGCGGCGAGCGTCGGCTGGTATACGGCCGGCGAAGTCGAGACGATGCCCGCGCCCGACAGCGTGCGCGAATGCATCCGTCGCCTGGAAGCCGAGCGTGCGGAGCTTTCCGCATGAGGCTCCGCCCCGCGCTTTTCCTTCTCCTCGCCCTTGCCACCTCCGCCCTCGCCCAGCCGGCGAAGGACGAGAAGGCCGTGCCGGCGCCCGAAGCGGTCGTGGAAAAGCCGGCGCCCTATGACGAACGGCTGGAGCGGCTGTCCGAAATCCTCGGGGCGGTGAGCTACCTGCGCAATCTCTGCACGGACAAGGCGGAGGACAACTGGCGCGCCTCCATGCAGCGCCTGATCGACCTCGAGGCGGCGGGCGAGCCGACGCGGCAGGAAAAGCTGACGGCGGCATTCAACCGTGGATACCGCTCCTTTGCAGCCATCTATACGGCTTGCACCGACTCGGCTGTTGTCGCAGAAGGAAGATACCGTGCCGAAGGAGCAACACTTGCCACGGAAATTACCGCAAGGTTCGGGAATTAGCGATTAATTAACCTGTTTTTCCGGCAGCCAGTGCCGTTTTGGGAAAAGGCTGCTAAGGTCGTTAACAGTCAAGTAAGAACTGAATGCCTCGCATGGACCGATCAATGGAACCTACTCTCAACGATATCGACGAGATGATCGTGCACGAGAAGATGCAGGCCGCTCTGGAATACCAGAACGAGGCTTGGGCCGATGGCATGGCGGACGGCATCGAGGCGGAAATCATCGCCGATGCAGCCATCGCGCTCGCCTTGCGCGAGACGATCCGGGTCCATGGCGAGCGAGGCGCGGAGGCCTTGCTCGATTCGCTGCGCGAGCGCATGCTCGCCGGAGAATTCTCCCCCGAGCGTATCCTGCAATAGGCTGGAAGACAGGTCATGCAGACGAAGGCTGACGGCAAGAAGCTGTTTCGCGGCAGCCTTATCGCGTTCGCCGTGCTTTTCGGCACGACGGCGCTCACCCTGCCCTTGCGCCCCGCCTTCGCCCTCAGCGAACTGAGGCACGAACAGGGCGTGGCGCAGCAGAAGCCCGCCGAAGGCGAGAAGGCCGTTCCGGTCGAGACGGAACAGGACGAGGAGGAAACGAGCCCTCTCGAACTGCCGCTTCCCGATCCCATCGTCCGCAAGAATCAGGCCGTGACGGAACCCGCGGACGAAGCGCCCGTCGAGGACGAGCCGCAGACGCCGGTCGAGGTGTTCTACGACATCGAGAAGGCGCCCGAGCCCGTGCGCCGCATGCGCCAGCTCATCGTCGAGGCGGCCGCCTCCGGCGATATCGAGCGCCTGCGCCCGCTGCTCGGCAAGGGCGTGACACAGACGCAGGTCTCCATGGTCGAGAGCGAGGAAGGCCCGGTCGAGACGCTGAAGGGCCAGTCCGGCGATCCGGACGGCATCGAGGTGCTCGCCATCCTGCTCGACGTGCTCTCC
Organism: uncultured Shinella sp.; assembly: GCA_966243085.1. Taxonomy (GTDB): domain Bacteria; phylum Pseudomonadota; class Alphaproteobacteria; order Rhizobiales; family Rhizobiaceae; genus Shinella. Next base: position 349 of record CBIMFD010000200.1, on the reverse strand, counting down.
ACCGGCTTTGCCCATGTCGGCGCGGGCACGCCGGACGACATGTATGTCTGGCCCTATTTCGCCGAAAAGCCGCTCGCCAGCCTGACGCCGCCGGAAAAGGTGGATCTCCTGCGCCTCGTGACCGCCGGCGACTACGCCGACATGCAGGAATTCGGCAGCTACAACTTCTACCGCGTCGGCATTACGCCGGACGGCCAGTGGAAATTCTTCGTCACGGGCGAGTGAGGCGGAGCTGACGGGATCTCTCTTCGCCAGCCATGGTCCACCTTCCGCGTAATGCGCTGTCGCATAGGAAGCTGCCCCTCATCCGGCCTGCCGGCCACCTTCTCCCCGCAAGCGGGGCGAAGGG
>CBIMFD010000199.1:0-6231 GCA_966243085.1 uncultured Shinella sp. | reverse complement strand
GCCCGGCAGGACTTACTTGGAGACGTCCTGGCCGAAATACTTGTCCGAGATCTTCTCGTAAGTGCCGTCGGCCTTGATATCGGCAAGCGCCTTGTTGATCGCTTCCAGCAGTTCCGGCTCGCCCTTGCGGATGATGATGCCGGAATAGTCGGCGTTTTCCTGCTCGGCGGCAATCTTCACGTTGGCGTCGGGCTTGTGCTTCTTGAAGTCGAGGAAGGACAGGCTGTCGTTGATCGTGGCGTCGGCGCGGCCGGTCAGCACGAGCTGGATCGACTGGTCGAAGCCGTCGGTGCCGACGAGTTCGGCGCCGGACTGCTGGGCGAGCTTGCCGAAGTTGCTGGTCAGGGACTGGGCGGCCTTCTTGCCCTTGAGGTCGGCAAAGCCCTTGATGCTGTCGTCGTCCGCGCGCACGATCAGCACGGCCTTGGAGGCGATATAGGGCTCGGAGAAGTCGTACTTCTTCTTGCGCTCGTCGGTGATGCCGACCTGGTTGATCACGGTGTCGTAACGGTTGGCGTCGAGGCCGGCGATCAGGCCGTCCCACTTGCCTTCCAGGAACTCGGCCTTGACGCCGAGCTTTTCGGCGACGGCCTCGCCGATCTCCACGTCGAAGCCGACCAGCTTGCCGTCGGCGTCGTGGTAGGTGAAGGGCGCGTAGGTGCCTTCCGTGCCGATCTTCAGCGCGCCGGCGCTCTTGATCGCGGCGAGATTCTCGCCGGCATGGGCGGGGACGAGGACGGCCGCCTGGAGGGCCGCGGCGGCGGCGAGGGTCTTCAACCAGTTCATTTGGAACTCCGTTTCCGGTTGTGAATTCGATGGGCGATCATTCGCAGAAAACCATGCGGAACGATGGGCAGAAAACTGCGAATTAATTGGGCGAAAGCAAATATTTTTCTCATTTATTGCGGCTTTCTCCAGGAGAAACCGACTTTTCGCCTGTCTTTCCAGGCCGTGCAAGCGTTGTGCATTTCCTATTTCCGGGGACTTGCCAAGCCGGCAAACTAGGACAATTGATGTGGCACCCAATAACAACAACGGGGAAGGAAAAACAAATGGCAAACAGAATGACTGGCTTCCGTGCGGCGCTTCTTGCCGGTGCGATCCTCATGGGCGCGAGCCCGGCATTTGCCGAGGCGGTGCTCCATCGCGGCAATGCCGGCGAGCCGCAGACGCTCGACCAGGCGCATACCTCCATCAATATCGAGGAATTCATCCTGAAGGACCTCTACGAGGGCCTGACGATCTATGACGCCGCCGGCAAGATCGTTCCCGGCGCTGCGGAAAGCTGGACGGTGTCCGACGACGGCACGATCTATACGTTCAAGCTGCGCGAGAACGCCAAGTGGTCGGACGGTTCCCCGGTGACGTCGGAAGACTTCGTCTTCTCCTTCGCCCGCGTGGAAGACCCGAAGACCGCCGCCGGCTACGCCAACATCCTCTACCCGATCAAGAATGCCGAGAAGGTCAACAAGGGCGAAGCCGGTCTCGACCAGCTCGGCGTGAAGGCCGTCGACGCCAAGACGCTGGAGATCACGCTGGAGCGCCCGACGCCCTTCTTCCTGGAACTGCTCGCCCACCAGACGGCGCTGCCCGTCTCCAAGGCGAGCGTCGAGAAGAACGGCGCCGATTTCGTCAAGCCCGGCACGATGGTCTCCAACGGCGCCTTCAAGCTCGTTAGCCACGTTCCGAACGACAACCTCGTCGTCGAGAAGAACCCGAACTACTGGGATGCCGCCAACGTCAAGCTCGACAAGGTGATCTTCTACCCGATCGACGACCAGGCCGCCTCCGTGCGCCGCTTCGAGGCCAAGGAAATGGACCTCGTCTACAACTTCTCCGCCGACCAGATCGAGCGTCTGAAGAAGAGCTACGGCGACGAGGTCCACGTCTCGCCGACGCTCGCGACCTATTACTACGCCTTCGACACCCGCCAGGAGCCCTATAGCGACGTCAACGTGCGCCGGGCCCTTTCCATGGCCGTCGACCGCGACTTCCTTGCCAAGGAGATCTATTCCGGCTCGCAGATCCCGGCCTATTCCATGGTGCCCCCGGGCATTCAGGGCTATGAGCCGGCCAAGGCCGATTTCGCCGATCTCTCCCAGCTCGACCGCGAGGACAAGGCGCTCGAACTGATGAAGGAAGCCGGCTACGGCGAGGGCGGTAAGCCGCTGAAGATCGAGATCCGCTACAACACCAACCCGAACCACGAGCGCGTGGCGACGGCCGTCGCCGACATGTGGAAGAACACGTTCGGCGCGGACGTCTCGCTCGTCAATCTCGACGTCTCCTCGCACTACGCCTACCTCCAGGAGGGCGGCAAGTTCAACGTGGCGCGCGCCGGCTGGGTCGCCGACTATGCGGATGCGGAGAACTTCCTCGCCCTCTCGACGAGCGGCAACAAGACCTTCAACTATGGCCAGTTCAACAATGCCGACTACGACGCGCTGATGAAGAAGTCGTACGAGGAGCGCGATCCGGCAGCGCGCGCCAAGGTGCTGCACGAGGCGGAAGCCCTGCTCATGAAGGAGCAGCCGATCGCGCCGCTCCTTACGCAGGCCGACCTGTGGCTGGTCTCCGGCAAGGTTCAGGGGTGGCAGGACAATGCCGCCAACCAGCACCTGAGCCGCTTCCTCAGCGTTTCGGAATGATCCGCGGCGGGTGCGCGGCCTGATCGGCCGCGCACCGCGTCTCAGGGAGTGCCAGCCATGCTTTCCTTCGTTCTGCGGCGCCTTGCCAGCGCCGTGCCGACGCTGTTCATCGTCGTCACGATCTCGTTCTTCCTCATGCGCTTTGCGCCCGGCGGACCGTTCAACCTCGAACGCCCCCTTCCGCCGGCCACGATGGAAAACCTGATGCGGGCCTACCAGCTCGATCAGCCCCTCTGGCGGCAATATCTCACCTATATGGGCAATGCCGTGACCGGCGACTTCGGCCCGAGCTACGTCTACAAGGACAATTCCGTCGCCGAGCTCATCGGCAAGGGCCTGCCCTATTCGATGGAACTCGGCTTCTATGCGCTGCTGCTGGCGCTCGTCGGCGGCGTCGTCGTCGGCACGATCGCGGCGCTGCGCCAGAACAGTCTCCTCGATTTCTCCGTCATGTCGGTGGCGACCATCGGCGTGACGGTGCCGAATTTCGTCGTCGGCCCGGTGCTGACGCTGATCTTCGCTATCATCCTCTCCTGGCTGCCGGCGGGCGGCTGGGGCGACGGGTCGCTGCGCTTCCTCATCCTGCCGATGATCGCGCTCGCGCTGCCGCAGCTTGCCGTCTTCGCCCGGCTCACGCGCGGCTCGATGATCGAGGCGCTGCGCACCGACCATATCCGCACCGCACGGGCCTATGGCCTGCCCGCAAGGTCCGTGGTGGTGGTCCATGCCATGCGCGGCGCCATGCTGCCGATCGTCTCCTATCTCGCACCCTGCGCGGCCGCGCTCCTGACGGGCTCGGCGGTGGTCGAGACCATCTTCACCATCCCCGGCGTCGGGCGCTATTTCGTGCTCGGCGCGATCAACCGCGACTATACGCTCGTCATGGGCACGGTCGTCTTGATCGCCATCTTCGTCATCGTCTTCAACCTGGCCGTCGACATTCTCTATGGCCTGCTCGATCCGAGGGTTCGCCATGACTGACGCCGCCGTCTCCCCGTCCCCGGCGGCCGAGGTGAAGGGTCGCAGCCTCTTCCAGCTCGCGCTCCTGCGCTTCCGCCGCAACCGCCCGGCCATGGCCGGCTCCGTCATGCTGGTGCTGATCGCCTGCTTCTCGTTCCTCGGCCCGTTCGTCGTCAGCCACAGCTACGACCAGGTCTTCTCCTCCTATGTCACCGCCCCGCCGAGCCTCGAGCCGCGGCCGGGCGCCGATGCGCTGGAGGAGGCGACGAAGCGGGTCGCGGCCAGGGCCCGCGTCGAATTGCAGTCCTTCTCGGTCGAGGGCAAGACCTTCACCGCGGTCGTGACGGCGGAGGAGCCCATCGATCCGCGGACGGTGCGCTACTTCGACCGCGCCAACGAGTTCGACAAGACCGAGGTGACGGCCACCGACGACGACGGCCGCAAGCTGACGCTGACCGGCGTGGTCGACCGGGAATATTTCCTGTTCGGCACCGATACCAACGGGCGCGACCTGATGGCGCGCGTCATGCTCGGCGGGCAGATATCGATTGCCGTCGGCCTTCTCGCCAGCCTCGTCTCGCTCGGCATCGGCGTCGTCTACGGCGCGATCTCCGGCTATATGGGCGGGCGCATCGACAATGTGATGATGCGCTTCGTCGAGATCCTCTATTCGCTGCCCTTCGTCTTTCTCGTCGTCGTGCTCGTCGTGTTCTTCGGGCGCAGCTTCGTCCTGATCTTCATCGTCATCGGCGCCGTGGAATGGCTCGACATGGCCCGCATCGTGCGCGGCCAGACGCTGTCCTTGAAACGGCGGGAGTTCATCGGGGCGGCGGAGGCGCTCGGCCTCACCGACTGGCAGATCATCCGCCGGCACGTCATCCCCAACACGATCGGCCCGGTCGTCATCTTCGTCACGGTCATCGTGCCGAAGGTGATCCTCCTCGAAAGTTTCCTCTCCTTCCTCGGCCTCGGCGTTCAGGCGCCGCTGACGAGCTGGGGCTCGCTGATCGCGGAAGGCGCCAACAACATGCAGTCGGCGCCGTGGCTGCTCGTCTTCCCCGCCATCTTCTTCGTTGTCACGCTCTTCTCGCTGAACTTCGTCGGCGACGGCCTGCGCGACGCGTTCGACCCGAAGGACCGCTGACATGACGGAGGAAACGAAAGCCATGGAGCCGATCCTGTCCGTCCGCGATCTCAAGGTCTCCTTCACGACGCCGGACGGCGAGGTGAACGCGGTCAAGGGCATCGATCTCGACGTCCGCCCCGGCGAGACGCTGGCGGTGGTGGGCGAGAGCGGTTCCGGCAAGAGCCAGACCATGATGGGCATCATGGGCCTCATCGCCGCCAACGGCACGGTCACGGGCTCGGCGAAATACCGCGGGCAGGAGATGGTCGGGCTCGATCCGAAGGCGCTCAACGCCATCCGCGGCGCGAAGATCACCATGATCTTCCAGGAGCCGATGACCTCGCTCGATCCGCTCTATCCCATCGGCAAGCAGATCGCCGAGGTGATCGTGCATCACCGCGGCGGCACGCAGAAAGCTGCGTGTCCGCGCGTGCTGGAACTCCTGAAGCTCGTCGGCATTCCCGATCCCGAGCGCCGCATCGACAGCTATCCGCACGAAATGTCCGGCGGCCAGCGCCAGCGCGTGATGATCGCCATGGCGCTTGCCAACGAGCCGGACATCCTGATCGCCGACGAGCCGACGACGGCGCTCGACGTGACGATCCAGGCGCAGATCCTCAAACTCCTGCGCGATCTGCAGAAGCGCTTCGACATGGCCATCGTGCTCATCACGCACGACCTCGGCATCGTCCGGCACTTCGCTGAGCGGGTCGTCGTCATGCGGCGCGGCGAGGTGGTGGAGCACGGTGTGACAGGCGAGCTCTTCGAGAACCCCAAGGCCGACTACACCCGCATGCTGATCGAGGCGGAACCCTCCGGCCGCAAGGCAGCGCCGCCGGACGATGCGCCGATCATCCTCGAAGGCCGCAACGTCGTCGTCGACTACAGGATCGACGGCGGGCTCCTGAAGAAGCGCGCCTCCACCTTCCGCGCCGTCGACGATGTCACGATCAGCCTGCGCGAGGGCCAGACCATCGGCGTCGTCGGGGAATCGGGCTCCGGCAAGTCGACGCTCGGCCGGGCGCTGCTGCGCCTCATTGCCAGCGAGGGCGCCTACCGTTTCGGCAGGACGGACATTTCCGGGCTCGACCGCGCGGGCATGCGCCCGCTTCGGCGCAGCATGCAGCTCGTCTTCCAGGATCCCTACGGCTCGCTCTCGCCGCGCCAGACGGTGGGCGAGATCATCACCGAGGGGCTTTACGTCCACGAGCCGCAGCTTTCGCGCGCCGAGCGCGACAAGCGGGCCATCGAGGCGCTGAAGGAGGTCGGTCTCGATCCGGCGGCGCGCAACCGCTACCCGCACGAATTCTCCGGCGGCCAGCGCCAGCGTATCGCCATCGCCCGGGCGATGATCCTGAAGCCGCAGGCGGTCATCCTGGACGAGCCGACTTCGGCGCTCGACCGCTCGGTGCAGGGCCAGGTGATCGAGCTTTTGCGCGACCTCCAGGCCCGCTACGGCCTTTCCTATGTCTTCATCAGCCACGACCTTTCGGTGGT
>CBIMFD010000198.1:0-6261 GCA_966243085.1 uncultured Shinella sp. | reverse complement strand
GGCGCTGCTGCTCTTCCTCGGCCGCCCTCTGCTGTTCCTCGGCGGCCTTCTGCTCCTCGGCCTGGCGCTGCTGCTCTTCCTCGGCCGCCTTCTGCTGCTCTTCGGCGGCCTTCTGCTCCTCGGCCTGGCGCTGCTGCTCTTCCTCGGCCGCCCTCTGCTGCTCTTCGGCAGCGTTCTGTTCGTCAGCCTGGCGCTGCTGTTCCTCTGCCTGGCGCTTTGCCTCTTCTTCGGCCGCGCGACGCTGCTCTTCCTGCTGTTGCTGGAGCAGGAGTTCCTCCTCGGTCGGCTGGCCCTGATCGGAGCTTTCCTGCGCGACCTCGAAAGGCTTGACCAGCGCATCGGCGAGGCTCGGCGTCGCGATCATCGAAGCCGAGAGCACGGGAAGCGCCACGGTTGCAAAAAGTCTTGAGCGGAAAGTCATCGTCGTATCCTCACGGTGTTCCGTCGTTGCATCCACCGGCGCCGAAAGGGCCGGCGGACCATTCATTTCCTTCAAAGGCCTAGCCGGAAGCGCCTGAACCGCGCCTGAACGGGCCTTAACCGAACGGCCAGATAGGTCACGCCGCAGGCCGGACCAGAGGCGGCGCTATAAATTGTCGGGGAAACGGAGCAGGAAAGCGGCGTAAAACCAGTTGATTTTTTGGCGGAAAACGGTCGATTATCGCCGCCAAGCGGGCAGCCCTGCCCGCTTTGCTTCAAGGCCCGGACAAAAAGAAGAAGCCGGAGAGCCTTCAACTGAGAGGACCAACATGCGTATTTCCAAACGTTTCGCGCTCGCTGCCTCGGCAGCGGTCATCGCCCTGTTTTCCACGAATGCGATGGCGGACGGCGAAAAGATCGTGATCGGCACGGAAGGCGCCTACCCGCCCTTCAACAACCTGGAATCGGACGGCTCGCTGACCGGCTTCGACATCGACATCGCCAAGGCGCTCTGCGAGGAGATGAAGGCCGAATGCACCTTCGTCACGCAGGACTGGGACGGCATCATCCCGGCGCTGATCGCCAAGAAGTTCGACGCCATCGTCGCCTCCATGTCGATCACCGAGGAGCGCAAGCAGCAGGTCGACTTCTCCAAGAAGTACTACAACACGCCGCCGGCCATCGTCGTGCCGAAGGATTCCGACATCAAGGAAGCCACCCCGGAAGCGCTCGCCGGCAAGACGCTCGGCGCACAGGGCTCCACGACCCACTCCAACTATGCCGAAGCGCATATGAAGGATTCCGAGGTCAAACTCTATCCGACGGCTGACGAATACAAGCTCGACCTCGGCAACGGCCGCATCGACGCCGCCATCGACGACGTCGTCGTGCTGTCGGAATGGCTGAAGACGGAAGACGGCGCCTGCTGCAAGCTGCTCGGCACGCTGCCGATCGATCCGGTCATCAACGGCGAAGGCGCCGGCATCGCGGTGCGCAAGGGCGACCCGCTCGCCGACAAGTTCACCCAGGCGATCGCCGCGATCCGCAAGAGCGGCAAGTACCAGGAAATCAACGCCAAGTACTTCCCCTTCGACGTCTACGGCGACTGAAACGCGGGCCCTTGGGCCTCATGAGGGTTTTTTCTGACCCTATCACCAGAATGCACGGGCGGGAGGGGTTGCTCTCCCGCTCCTTTTGTTTGAGAACTTGCACATAGAAAAAACGGGCGTCATAACGCCCGGACAAGAAGCGCAAAGCGCACGGGGGTTCTTTTGGCATGAGCGGGTTCTTCACCGCCATCGTCGAGGCGGTATCCGCATTTCTCGGGATCGTGGATCCCCTGTGCGGTCCGGTCGGCATCTTCAATCTGTTTCTGGGCAAGACGCTTCTGGCATGCGGCGACGCGGGCTGGGGTGACGAGATCGCCTTCGGCTTCCTCGTCACGGGCAGCCTCGCGATCGCGACCCTGCCGGTCGGCCTCGTCATCGGTTTCTTCATCGCGCTCGCAAAGCAGGCCGAGGAAAAGTCGCTCCGGCTGTCGGCCAATATCTATACGACGCTCTTCCGCGGCCTGCCGGAGCTCCTGACGCTCTTCATCGTCTATTACGGCCTGCAGATCCTCGTGCAGAACGCCGCGACGGCGATCGGTTATGACGGCGCGGTGGAGATCAACGCCTTCGTCGCCGGCATGATCGCGCTCGGCGTCGTCTTCTCGGCCTATTGTTCGGAAGTGCTGCAATCGGCCTTCAAGGCTATTCCGCGCGGCCAGTACGAGGCCGGCTATGCGCTCGGCCTTCACCACGGCCGCACCATGCAGCTCATCGTCCTGCCGCAGCTCGTGCGCATCGCCCTGCCGGGCCTCGGCAATCTCTGGATGGCGCTCCTGAAGGACACCGCCCTCGTTTCCGTCATCGGCCTGCCGGATATCCTGCGCCAGACGAGCGTGGCCGCGCGCGTGACGAAGGAAGCCTTCGAGTTCTACGTCGTCGCCTGCCTCCTCTTCCTCGTCCTCGCCTTCCTCTCCTCGCTGGTCTTCTCCGGCATCGAGAACTGGACCAAGCGCTCGGAGGCCGCACGATGAGCTTCGTCACCACCCTCATTCCGCCGCAGAACCCGCCCCCGGCACCGCCGAAACCCTTCACCGCCGGCCGGTTCTTCGGCAACGTCTTCCTCGGCGTCTGGCTGGCGCTCTCGGTCGGCATCTTCATGATGATCGTGAACGGCTGGGACCCGGAGAAATTCACCAAGTACGGGCCGAGCTACCTTTCCGGCCTCGGCGTTACGCTGACGCTCGTCGCGCTCTCCATCGTGCTCGGCGGCCTCATCTCGCTGCCGCTCGCCTTCGCGCGCATGTCGAAGAACCCGGTCCTGTCCTGGATCGCCTATGCCTATGTCTACTTCTTCCGCGGCACGCCGCTGCTCATGCAGCTCTTCCTCGTCTATTACGGCCTCGGCAGCTTCTCGACCGAATTGAAGGCGCTGGACCTCTGGTGGTTCTTGCGGGATGCGTGGAACTGCGCGCTCCTGACCTTCACGCTCAACACCGCCGCCTATCAGGCCGAGATCCTGCGCGGAGCCATCGAGAGCGTGCCGCGCGGCCAGCACGAGGGCGCCGCTGCCCTCGGCCTGCCGAAGAAGATCGCCTTCTTCAAGATCATCCTGCCACAGGCGCTCATCGTCGCGCTGCGCCCCTACGGCAACGAGATCATCCTGATGATCAAGGGCTCGGCCATCGTCGCCATCGTCACGGTCTTCGACCTGATGGGCGAGACGCGCCGCGCCTTCTCGCGCACCTTCGACTACCAGACCTATCTGTGGGCTGCCCTGCTCTACCTCGTGATCGTGGAACTCCTGCGCAACCTGTGGAACTGGCTCGAAAACCGCCTGACGCGCCACCTGAAGCGCTGACACCCTGGCGGCACTCCGGATGAAGTGCTGCCAAACGCCTGATCCAAAACAAATATCTTTCCGAACAGGCGAAAGGAAAACCTTTCATTAACCTTGCAGGCGCTCAATCATAGGGACCATCATTCTTCACGCGATGAGGTCCGCTATGACGAACGACATGGCACTGCAGCTCAAGGGCTACGGCGTGACCACGGCCCAGATCCTCTACCGCATGCCCGACCATCCGCGGGTCCTGCAGACCTATATCTGGCAGCACTACGATCTCGCCCCGGATTTTCCGGAGATGAAGAGCTTCCTGAAATTCTGGCAGGAGAAGCTGGACGGGCCGCTGCATTCGGTCCGCTACGTCCACCGCCGGCTGATCTCGGCGACGGAGTGGCGCGCGCTCAAGGGCGAGTTCATCATCAACTGAGAGCCCGCCCGCCGGTCACACATGCACCGACCCGTGCGCCAGTTCGGTATCGGACATGTCCGCCTTGAGCGAGCAATAGACGATGGCGGCATAGAAGAGGGCGACGAAACAGAGGACGATCGCGCCCGGAACGGGACCGAGCGCCGCATTGGCGACGACATGCTCGAAGGCAAGCGCGATGTCCCTGCCGTGCCCTTCCGGGTTCTGCATCGTCGAGGACGAGATCTTGAGCGCCCAGGCAAGCAGCAGGATGAGGTACAGCCAGCAATAGTTGCGCCTCAGCCGCCGGCAGGCGGCCGTGGGATAGCTGATGAGGAATTCCGGTTCCCGCAGGCTTGCGGCGATGGGCGCGGCCCAGTCGGGCGAAAGCTGCCCGCGCGAATCGAGGATTTCCGCGAAGTAGAACCGCTCCAGCCGCCGCACCCGCGCGCGGTAGACGTCGAAGAAACGGTAGCGCCGCGCCTCGATCAGGAGCAGCAGCGTCACCAGCAGCATGGCGAACAGGAGGACGCCGTGGTGAGAGGTGGGCGTGGAGAGCGACACGGACAAAAGCGCCGCCACCACCGTTATCGCCCAGTTCGACGTGCGGTCGATCCGGTCGCGCCAGCCCGCCATCCGGCCAAGCTCGCCGCGATAGTAATGCGCCATCATGTTGATCTTCTCGCCGGGCGTCGAGGGCAGTCCCGGGCTTGCGGGGCGGCTCGCTTCACCGGCGAAGGGCAGCGGCGGCATATCGGCGGGCATGGCATTCCTCCCATTGGTCTTTTTGGTCTTGGGAGGATCATGCGCCTCTTTCGACATTTGATAAACGGCTAATTGCGAGCCTCCGTCTCCATTGCCAAAGCCGTGGCCGAAGCCTAAGAGACGGTCCATGAAGAAGATCGACGAAGACGCACTCGCGGAAGCCTACAACCGTGCCCTCACGCTGGAGAAATCCGGCGATTTCGACGCCGCCGCCAAGGCCTATGCCGAGGTGCTGGCGCTCGATCCGGACGACCACGGCGGGGCGGCCGTGCGCCTCGCCTCGATGGGCCGCGGCGAGACGCCCGAAAAGGCGCCCGACGCCTATGTCGCCACCCTCTTCGACCAGCACGCGGAGGTCTTCGAGAACGTGCTCGTCGATCAGCTCGGCTATTGCGTGCCGCTCCTCGTGCGCCAGCGCCTCCAGGCGCTCGGGCTCGGCCCGTTCAGGCGCGTGCTCGACCTCGGCTGCGGCACGGGGCTGACCGGCGGGGCGCTGCGCGACATGGCGGACGACATTACCGGCGTCGACCTTTCGGAGAACATGGTCGAGGTCGCCCACGACAAGGACCTCTACGAGACGCTCTACGTCGGCGAGGCCGTCGACTTCCTCGACGACAACGATGACGAGCCCTTCGACCTCATCGCCGCGACGGACGTGCTGCCCTATCTCGGCGCGCTCGAACCCCTCTTCTTCGGCGTCGCCGACAATCTCGTCGCAGGCGGCCATTTCGTCTTCTCCTCCGAGACGCTGCCGGACGAGACCTTCGCCGGCCGTCCCTTCATGGTCGGCCCGCACCAGCGCTTCGCCCACGCTTCCGCCTATGTCCGCCAGCGCCTCGACGAGACCGGCTTCGACGTGGTCGAGATCACGGACATCACCGTGCGCATGGAAGAAGGCGAACCCATCGCCGGCCATCTGGTGCTGGCGAAATACCGCGGCTGACCGGCACGCTCGCCTCCCCGCCCCCGCCGCATCCGTTTGCGAGAAACCCTTTCGCCCGAAACGATCATCCGCTACACCATCTGCAAACGATTGCAGGAGGTTACGGCATGGCAAAGGTTGCGTTCATCGGTCTCGGCGTCATGGGCTATCCCATGGCGGGGCACCTGAAGGTCAAGGGAGGCCATGAGGTGGCGGTCTACAACCGCACCTTCGCCAAGGCGGAGAAATGGGCGGCCGAATTCGGCGGCAAGGCCTTCCGCACGCCGGCGGAAGCGGCGAAGGACGCCGACTTCGTCTTCACCTGCGTCGGCAACGACGACGACCTGCGTTCGGTCACCGTCGGCAAGGACGGCGTGCTGGAGGGCATGAAGAAGGGCGCGACCCTCGTCGACAACACCACCGCCTCCGCCGAGATCGCCCGCGAGCTCGACGCGGCGGCGAAGGAGAAGGGCCTCCACTTCATCGACGCTCCCGTCTCCGGCGGCCAGGCCGGGGCGGAGAACGGCGTCCTCACCGTCATGTGCGGCGGCAACGAGGCCGCCTTCGAGAAGGCGCGGCCCGTCATCGACGCCTATGCCCGCATGGTCGGCCTGATGGGCCCGGTCGGCAGCGGCCAGCTTGCCAAGATGGTCAACCAGATCTGCGTGGCCGGCGTCGTGCAGGGCCTTGCCGAGGCCATCCATTTCGGCAAGCAGGCCGGGCTCGACATGGAAGCGGTCGTCGAGGTCATCTCCAAGGGCGCCGCCGGCTCCTGGCAGATGGACAACCGCCACAAGACGATGATCGCCGGCAAGTACGATTTCGGCTTCGCCGTCGACTGGATGCGCAAGGACCT
>CBIMFD010000197.1:0-6302 GCA_966243085.1 uncultured Shinella sp. | reverse complement strand
ACGCCGCCGAGCGGCACGGTATTGTCCGCCCCGCCATAGGTGTTGACATGGACCACGCCGGCGCGGATGCCGCGCACCATGCGGTGGGCGCGCGACAGGTTGGAGGTCCAGACGGCGGAGGCAAGGCCGTAATCCGTGCCGTTGGCGATCCGCAGCGCCTCCTCCTCCCCGTCGAAGGGAATGATCGAGAGGATCGGGCCAAAAACCTCCTCGCGGGCGAGCGTCATGCCGGGCGTCACGTCGAAGACGGTCGGCTCCATGTAAAAGCCGCCGGTCTCGGCGAGGATGCGCCGGCCGCCGGTGCGCAGCCGCGCACCCTCCGAAAGCGCCTGCTCGGCAAAGCCGAGGTCCTTGGCAAGCTGCGCCTCGCTGGAGACGGCGCCGGCCTCGGTGGTGAGCAGCAGCGGATCGCCGACCTTCATGGCGGCGGCGATACCGGCCACCTTCTCCGAAAATTCCTCCGCAATGGAGCGCTCGACGAGGAGGCGCGAGCCGGCGACGCAGACCTGGCCGGAATTGCGAAAGATGCCGTAGGCCGAGACCTTCGCGGCCCTGTCGAGATCCGGCGCGTCGGCGAAGACGACGTTCGGCGACTTGCCGCCGAGTTCGAGATAGACGCGCTTGAGGTTGGAGCGCGCGGAATATTCGAGAAGCCGCCGGCCGACCGGACCGGAGCCGGTGAAGACCAGCACGTCGATATCGGGATGAAGGCCCATCGCCTCGCCGGTGACCGCCCCGCGGCCGGTGACGACGTTGAGGACGCCTTCGGGAAGCCCGGCCTCGGCGCAGAGTTCGGCGAGCCGCAGGAGCGAGAGCGAGGCGGCCTCGGCCGGCTTCAGGACGACGGAATTGCCGGCGGCGAGCGCCGGGGCGATCTTCCACGCGCCGATCATCAGCGGGAAGTTCCACGGCACGATGGCGCCGACGACGCCGACCGGCTCGCGGTGGACGAGGGCGAGGATATCGCCGGCCGTCGGTGCGATCTCGCCATAGACCTTGTCGATCGCCTCGGCATAGTAGCGGAAGCTGCCGGCGGCGCTGCCGGGCTCGGCCTTCAGCGCCATGGCGATTTCCGTGCCGTTGTCGCGCACGCCGAGCACGGCAAGCTCCAGCGCGTGTTTCTCGATCAGTTCGGCGATCCTCAGCAGCACCTTCTTGCGCTCGGCGGGCGCGGCCTTCGCCCAGCGGCCGCTCTCGAAGGCGGCGCGGGCGGCCTTCACCGCCCGGTCGACATCCGCCATGCCGGCATCGGCGATCGTCGTCAGGCGCCGTCCGTCGATGGGCGAGACGACGTCGAGCGTTGCCCCACTTTCGGCCTCTCCGAAGGCGCCGTCGATGAACAGCGCCTGCGGGGCGATGACGCAGTTGCGGAGCGCTTCGATCTTTTCCTGCATGGTCTTCCCTCGAAAGGACGGGCGGCGCCGAAGCGCCACCCCATTGTCTCAGACTTCGCGGCCGACGCCGAGCCGGGCGAAGGCAACGGCATCGCCGGCCCTGAGGCGCAGGGCGCACAAGAGGCCGATGACCCCGGCGATCAGCACGAGGCCCGGCAGGAAGAGGGCAAGCGCTCCTTCCGCGCCGGCAAGCGCGCCGAAATTGGTGGCGATATAGAACACCAGCGCGGTGAGGATGAGGCCCGTTACCACCGGCAGCACCGTCGTCACCAGCCTGTTGCCCTCAAGGCCCGGATTGCGGCCGAAGAAGAGGACGATGGAGAAGGCCGTCAGTGCCATCAGGAGGATGATTGCCAGCGTGCCGACATTGGTGAGCCAGGAGAACAGCGCCAGCACCGGATCCTGCCCCGTGACGGCGAAGAGGCCGACAACGAGGACGGCGATGGCCGTCTGGACGACCGAGCCGACATGCGGGCTCTGGAACACCGGATGGGTGACGCCGAGCGCCTTCGGCAGCAGACCCTCGCGGCCGGCGACGTAGAAGTAGCGCGCGACCCCGTTGTGGAAGGCGACGACGCCGGCAAAGAGGCTGGTGACGAAGAGCAGGCCCATGACCGTGGTGATGCCGCCGCCGACATAGCGGTCCGCAAGGCCGAAGAGGAAGGTCGTCGGATCGGCAAGGCCCTGCAGTTCCGGCACCAGCTTGTCGACACCCGCGCCGTTGACCATCAGCCAGGAGGTCAGCATGTAGAAGAGGCCGATGATGAGCACGGAGATATAGGTGGCGCGCGGCACGGTCTTGGCCGGCTCGCTGGCCTCTTCGCTGTAGATGGTCGTCGCCTCGAAGCCGATGAAGGCGGCAAAGCAGAACAGGATGCCGATGGCCGGCGTGCCGGAAAGGAAGGCCGTCGGCGTGAAGGGCGCGAGCGAAAGGCCGCTGTCGCCACCCTTCATGAGGATGGCCGCGTCTATGACCAGCACGACGAGATATTCGAGGATCACCAGGACGGCGAGCACGCGGGCGGAGAAATCCACCCGGCGATAGCCGAAGACGGCGACGAGCGCGATGCCGATATAGGTCCATACCCACCAGGGCAGGTCGAGCCCGTAGCCGGCGAAGAAGCCGGACGTGGCCGCGCCGAAAAGGCCGAACACGCCGATCTGCATGGCGTTGTAGGCGAGGATGGCGATGAGCGCCGCCGCCCCGCCGGCAAGGCCGCCGAGGCCCTGCGCGGTATAGGCGTAGAAGGCGCCGGCATTGCTGATGTGGCGGGCCATGGCGACATAGCCGACGGCGAAGAGCAGCAGCACCGTCGTCACGAAGGCGAAGGTCAGCGGAATGCCCGGCCCGTTGCCGAGCAGCATGGACAGCGGCACGCCGCCGGCCACCGCCGTGAGCGGCGCTGCGGCCGAGACGACGAGGAATGTCACCGCCCCGACACCGAGGCTGTTCCTGCGAAGCTGGTTCGCGCCGCCAAGCGGCACGGTCTGGTCTGTCATGATCGTTCTCCCATCCATGGCGGCACGGCCGTCTCGCGGCTGCCGCCTCTCCTCGGCCGATCGCGACGCGGTCGGCGGTTCCCATCGGATATTCCGCTTGCGGTTCATTATTTGAACCTTTATTTTAATTATAGATTTGCAAAAGCCGTTTCCGGCGTCAAGTTATTTCTCATGTTAAGTATATTGGGAATGCGCGAAGACGTGAGGATGCCGGCTGCAGCGGGAACAAACGGACTTCATAACCGGTCATCACGCCTGGAAGAGACGCATGAGCACCATCGGAAAAGCCCTCGCCGTCCTCGATTCCCTTTCCGAATTAGACAGGGACATCGGCCTCAGCGACCTTGCGCGCCTCAGCGCCCTCGACAAGGCGACGACGCGGCGCTTCCTGGTGGAGCTGGAGAAATACGGCTTCGTGGAGCAGGACGGCGAGACACGCAAATACCGGCTGGGCGCGGCGCCCGTGCGTCTTGCGCGCATCCGCCAGGCGCGCTTTCCCTTCGTCAGCGTCGCCGCGCCCTTCGTCAAGGCGCTGGCGGACGAGATGGGCGAGACGGTGCACCTGTCGGAATTTTCCGGCGGGCGGCTCGCGACCGTCCATGTGGAGGATTCCACCCAGGCCCATCGCGTGATCGTCGATATCGGCGCCACCCTGCCCCTGCACGCCACCGCCTCGGGCCTTGCCTTCCTCGCCTTCCTTCCGAAGGCGGAAGCCGATCGCGCGCTGGCCCGGCCGCTACAGCGCTTTTCCCCGGAGACCCCTACCGACCCGGAGGCGGTTCGAGGCCTGCTTGCCGAAACCACCGAGCGCGGCTTCTCGGTCAACCGGCAGGGCTTCGAGATGGGCGTCATCAGCGCAGCGGCGCCGATCGTCGCGCCCAATGGCCGTCCGGTCGGTGCCCTTGCCGTCGCCGCGCCCGTCGCCCGCGCCGACGCGGCGAGGATCATCGAGATCGGCGCCGGAACGGCGCAAGCCGCCCGCGCCATCGTACGGAAATACTACGGCACGAAACGCTGACCGCCCGGCCCGGAACCTTTTTGCATCCCGAAGATTTATTGCGCGCCCGGCAACGCACGCCGGGGGTTTTCTCCCTGGAAACGGCATGTGGAAAATGAAATAAAAATTTCATATTCGGGGGTTTCCGATTACCGCGTTCCATTTTCCCTTGCACGTTCATAGAAGTTCGCTTTTAATTCATCCGCTTTCGCCACGAAAGTCAGATGCGCCCCATCGAGGAATGTCGGCGCATTCGAGGATTGCCTTTTGCCGTGATAAAATGGGAGGAAAACCATGACACGCTTCACCTGGACCCTTGCGGCCACATCTGCGCTTTCGTTCTTCGTCGCATCCAATGCCTTCGCCGCCACGGAGCTTGCCTGGTGGCACGCCATGACGGGCGCCAACAACGAGGCGGTCGAGCAGCTCGCCAAGGAATTCAACGAGAGCCAGAGCGAATACAAGGTCGTGCCCGTCTACAAGGGCACCTATCCGGAAACGCTGAACGCCGGCATCGCCGCCTTCCGCGCCAAGCAGGCGCCGGCGATCCTCCAGGTGTTCGACGCCGGCAGCGGTGTGATGCTGGGCGCCGAGGGCGCGATGATGCCGGTGGCCGACGTGCTCCAGAAGGGCGGCTACGAGTTCAAGAAGGACGATTACCTCGCCGGCATCGTCGCCTACTACTCCAAGCCGGACGGCACGATGCTGTCCTTCCCGTTCAACTCGTCCTCGCCGATCCTCTATTACAACAAGGACGTCTTCAAGAAGGCCGGCCTCGACGCCGAGAACCCGCCGGCGACCTGGCCGGAAGTCTTCGAGGCAGCCAAGAAGATCAAGACGAGCGGCGCGGCCAATTGCGGCTTCACCTCGACCTGGCTAACCTGGATCCAGACCGAGAACTTCGCCGCCTGGAACAACGTGCCCTACGGCACCAACGAGAACGGCCTTGCCGGCCTCGACGTCGAACTGAAGATCGACTCGCCGTTCTACATCCAGCATTTCCAGTCGATCGCCGACCTCAGCAAGGACGGCACGTTCCGCTATGGCGGACGCACCTCGGAAGCCAAGCAGCTCTTCATGTCGGGCGAATGCGCGATCCTGACGGAATCCTCCGGCGGCCTCGGCGACATCGTCAAGTCGGGCATCAACTACGGCGTCGGCCAGTTGCCCTATTATGAAGGCCACGGCCCGCAGAACACCATTCCGGGCGGCGCCAGCCTCTGGGTCTTCGCCGGCAAGAGCGATGCGGAATACAAGGGCATCGCCGAGTTCTTCCACTTCCTCTCCCAGACGGATATCCAGGTCCGCCTGCATGAGATCTCGGGCTACCTGCCCGTGACGATGGCCGCTTATGAAGCAACGAAGAAGTCCGGCTTCTACGACAAGAACCCCGGCCGCGAAACGCCGATCAAGCAGATGATGGGCAAGGCCCCGACCGAGAACTCCAAGGGCGTGCGTCTCGTCAACCTGCCGCAGGTCCGCGATATCCTCAACGAGGAATTCGAGGCGATGCTGGCCGGCCAGAAGGATGCCAAGGCTGCACTGACCGAGGGTGTCCAGAAGGCGAATGCGGCCATCGCCGCCGCCGTCGGCAGGTAACCTTCGCACCATGCCCGCGCCGCCCTGCGGCGCGGGTCTGTCTTTCCCGGAGGGGAACGCCATGCAGCCCGTCGCCTTTCCCAACAAGGTCCTGCCGTATCTTCTGCTGACCCCGCAGATCGTCCTGACCGTCGTTTTCTTCTTCTGGCCGGCCAGCCAGGCGCTCTACCAGTCCGTCCTGCGCGAAGATCCGTTCGGCCTGAGGTCCGCTTTCGTGGGCCTTGAGAATTTCAGGATCATCCTTTCCAATCCGGATTACCTGCACTCAGTGAGGGTCACGGTAGTGTTCAGCCTGGCGACGGCACTCCTGTCGATGGCCATGGCGCTGCTTCTGGCGACCTCGGCGGAACGGGTGGTGCGCGGGCGCAACATCTACCGCACGCTGCTCATCTGGCCCTATGCGGTCGCCCCGGCGATCGCCGGCATGCTGTGGCTCTTCATGTTCAATCCGGCGATGGGCACCTTCGCCTATATCCTGCGGCGCAACGGCTTCCACTGGGATCCGCTGCTCAACGGCAACCAGGCGATGACGATGGTGATTATCGCGGCCGCCTGGAAGCAGATCAGCTACAATTTCCTGTTCTTCGTCGCCGGCCTCCAGGCGATCCCGAAATCGCTGATCGAGGCGGCCGCCATCGACGGCGCGCGCGGGGCCAAGCGCTTCTGGACCATCGTTTTCCCGCTGCTGGCGCCGACGACCTTCTTCCTGCTCGTCGTCAACACGGTCTATGCCTTCTTCGACACGTTCGGCATCATCCACGCCGTCACCGGCGGCGGGCCGGCCAGGGCCACCGAAACGCTGGTCTACAAGG
>CBIMFD010000196.1:0-6312 GCA_966243085.1 uncultured Shinella sp. | reverse complement strand
TTCGCCAGCATGTCCGGGTTCGTCTTGCGGTCCTCCGACCAGCTCACATGGTCGGTGGAAACGAGAGTGACATTGCCGGCCGCGACATGCCGCCAGAGCTTTTCCACCTCGGCGCGCGGGCGGATCGGCGGGTTGATCTTCGCCTTGCCGCCGAGCCGGGCGACATCGTTCTCCTCGTCGAGCGTCAGGTAATGGATGCAGCACTCGATGGTCGCGCGAAAACCTTGCGCGCGGTAGGCGGCAGCAATCTCGTAGCCGCGGCCGAGCGAACAATGCACGACATGCGTCGGGCAGCCGGTCGCCGCGCCCGTCTCGTAGATCTGGTTGGAGGCGAGCAGCTCCGTCAGCGGCGGGCGCGACAGGCCGTGCGCGCGGTAATCGGTGATGCCCGCCGCCTTGACTTTCGCGATAGCCGTGCGCACCGCCTCGTCGTCCTCGTTGTGAACGCCGGCCGTCAGCCCCGTCGGCGCGATGGCGCGGAAGCAGTCTTCCAGCAGCGCGGCCGGAATGCGCGGAAAACGCTTCGGATCCGTGCCGAAGGTGGAGAACTTGAAGGCCGCAACGCCTGCCTCGACCATCTCGCCGATGCGCGCCGGCCCCTCTTCCGGGTCGACCGTGCCGTAGAGCGCGAAATCCACCCGCGCCTGCGGCGAGACGTGATCGACCTTGCGCTTCACCGCTTCGGCCGAGCACACGAGGTTGCCCTCGTCATAGGGCATGTCGACGATGGTGGTGACGCCGCCGGCCGCCGCCGAGCGCGTCGACCAGACGAAATCCTCCTGGTCCTTCTGCGAGAGCGAATGGACCTGCGCGTCGATGGCGCCCGGCAGGATCAGCGCGCCGGAAAGGTCGTGCCGCTCCTTCGCCGCCGGCATTGCGCCTTGGCCGACATGCGCCACCTTGCCGTCCCTGACCGCGACATGGCCGCCCTCGATAATGCGGTCCGGCAGGATCACGGTGCCTTTCAGAACGAGATCGAAATCGGCCATCCGTGTTCCCTCACGTTTTCAGGGCGAAAAAGGCGTCGAAATCCGCCATCGGCGCAGCTTCGACGAAAGCGGAAAGCGCCTCGGGACTTGCTAGGTCGCGATCGAGCGCTTCGATCTCCGCCGAAAGCGGCCGATCCTTGCGGTAGAATGGGCTGACGGCGCGCGTGCGCTCATAGGCGATGGCTGCGACGCCCTCCACCCGGTCGCCGGCAAGGTCCACCGCCTGGGCGGACAGCATGGCTTCGAGCGCGGCGAGCTGGTTGAGGTCGCGCACCTGGCTTTCCATGCGCTCGACGATCAGCGGCAGGAAGGTCGCCTCCTCCTCCAGCCCGCCGGCGACCACGATGGATTGCGCCGAGATCGGCACCGCCAGCGACTGGATGCGCATGTAGAGCTCGACGGCGAGCTTGAGGAGCGGCCCGAAACCGGTCGCCGCCTCGCCGGGCGCCACGAGATTGACGGGCAGGTTGCGCCTGACCCCGTTGGAGAGCAGCACGCAGCGGTTCAGCACGTTGCGGGCAAGGTGGGCAAAGCCCGTCTGCGCCGCCTCGACATAGAGCGTGGTGGAGAGCGGCAGCGAGCCGCCGGAGGCCATGACATGGTCGTCCATCACAACCGGATTGTCGTCCGATTGCGCCGTCGCCTCGACAATGCGTTCGGCCGCATTCATCAGCGTATCGAGGCAGGCGCCGAAGACCTGCGCAGTCATGCGAAGGCTTAGCGGATCGTGGATCGCCGAAGGCTTCGGCCAGTTGCCGGAGGCGGCCTGCGCCTCGAACCAGCAGCCGGCCATCGCTTCGCCATGGGCGGAAAGCCGTGCGGCCACCCGCCAGGGATCGGCCGAGGCGCCGAGCGCCAGGGAGGAGAGCACGCCCGTCACCATGAGGTTGCGGATGGCCTTCGCCGCCTCACGCACGACATTGGCGGCCGCGGCATGCGAGATGGCGTTGACGCTGAGGGCGGCCAGCGCGTCGCGCGGCTGCATACGATAGGGCTGAAGACCGGCGCGCCGCAGCGCTTCGGCGGCTGGCAGGCGCTTGCCGTCGTACCAGGCCTCGCCCTCGCCCGTCAGCACCGCCGCCACCTGTCCCATCAGGCCGATATCGGCGCAGCCCATCGAGCCGTGCCGGCGCACAACCGGCACGACATCCCTTTCGAGAAGCCCGAGAAAGGCGTCGATCAGCTCCGGGCTGCAGCCCGAATAGCCGCCGAGCGCCGTGTTGACGCGGATCGCCATCGCCTTGCGCACGATGGGCAGCGAGAAGGGTTCGCCCGTGCCGAAGTGATGCGCCTTGACGAGGCTGTTGTTGAACTCGACGAGGTCCCCCGCCGTCCAGAGCTTGTCCTTCATCGAGCCGACGCCGGTATTGGCGCCGTAGACCGGCAGGCCCGAGGCAAGACGGTCGGCTACCACATGCCGTGCCGCGCCGATGCGGCCCATGCCGATCTCGCAGGCCACCGGACGGCGCGTTCCCGCGCCGATCGCCTCCAGCGTGGCGAAGCCGATCGGTTGACCGGTGAGATACAGCATGTCGGCGGAAACGAGCATCGTCGAAAAACCTGTGTTCGGAGGACGGATGTTATGCGGAATGCCGGCGGAACCCATATCCCAAAGTCCGCACAGTCCATGCTATAACTCGAACGGAATGGAGAGGCTTGCCAATGGACTTGTCCACGCTCTGCCTTGTGCACGATATTCTCGAAGAACGCGGTATCCGCAGGGCGGCGGCGGCGGCCGGCCGTCCCGCTTCCAGCGCCAGCGCGGCGCTGCGGCGGGTGGAGGCGGTGCTCTCCGTGCCGCTGGTGCGGCGCGACGGGCAGGCGCTGGTGCCGACGCTGGAGGCCGAAGCCCGCCTTCCGCGCTTTGCCGAAATCGCCGACGCCGCTGCGGCGCTCGCGGCCCTCGGCGGCCGGACGCAGGCGCCTACCGTCTCGCTCGGCACCCTCGCCCGCTTTTCCGCCGCCGTGCGCGCCGGCAGCATCAATGCGGCGGCGAGGGAGCTCGGGCTTGGCCAGCCGCAGCTCACGCGCCAGCTCAGCCATCTGGAAAAGGCGGTCGGTTGCAAACTGCTCGACCGTTCGGCGACGGGCATAGGATGCACGCCCGCGGGCATCGAGGCCGTAGCGCTCGCCGAGCGCATCGCCGCGGCGTGGGAATCGCTCTTTGCCGCCTCGGCCGAACGCTTCCGCCGCAGCGCCGCCACCTGGCGGCTCGGCACCGTCATTCCCTTCGGCCATGAGAGCGAGATCGCCGCAATGCTCGCCCGCCTTGCCGTCGCATGGCGGACGGCGCGGCCGCGCCAGCCGCTCTTCCTTTCCTCGACGACGGCCGACGAGCTTGTCGCCGGCCTCAAGAACCGGCGCTTCGACCTCGTCCTGCTCGATACGGACCGCTACCCGGCGGAGTTCGAGGGTCGGCTGATCGCCCGCTCGCGGCTCGCTCTCGCCGGCCCGCGCTCGCTGGGCGGAGAGGACCGGCAGGACCTTGCCGCTCTCATCCGCAGCCATCCCGTCGCCGTGCCGAGCCCGCGCAGCGGCCTGCGCCAGATGACGGATCGCTTCCTCGAAGCCACGCTCTCACCGGCGGAACGGGCGCGGCTGACGCTGGTCGAGGTCGATTCCATTCCGGTCATCATCAACCTCGTGCTGCGCCACGGCCATCTCTCGGTCCTGCCGGAGCAGTCCGTCGCCAACATCGCCCCGCCGCTGACGCTGCTGCCGCTCGATGCCGCCTACCAGCAATCCCTCTGCCTCGTCTGGCCACGCGACGCGCTTTCCCGGCAGGCGGCAGAGACCGTCGCCACGATGCTGTCGAAGGTGGCGGAAGCATAAGGGCTTACGGCGTGACCGTATCCCAGCGCTGGCGGTGGACGGTCCGCCCCATGCTGTCGACGCGCAACCGGATGGTCCGCACGATCGGCTTCGGGGCGATCGTATAGCTCACGCGCGTCACCACGACCGTTCCGTTGCAGCCGTTCATGCCCACGCCGCTGTTGGCGTCGTTGCGCGTCGGGACCTCATGGACGAGTTGCCAGCGCCGATCGGCGGCATACTGCCTCAACGGACCGACGAGGATATCGGAATCGGTGCCGGGGCGCGCGGTGTGGAAGCACTTGTACTCGCCCGATCCGGTGGAATAGACGCTGTAGAGGCAACCGGAGAAGTTGCCGCTGATCACCACCCGGTGCGTCCGGGTGATCGTCGCCATGGTGGACCACATGTCGTCGAAATCGAGATAGATGCCGTCGGCGGTATCGCGGCCCGCCTTGGCATAGAGCAGATAGTTGTTGGGCGCCGCCGCCGTCGAAAGCTTCACATAGGTCCCGAGCTGCTTGATCCGGTGAGAGCCGTTTATCTCCCGGTACTCGTCCTCGCAGCCGCTGAGCGCGCCGCGCACACCGAGATGCAGGCCGCTGTTCAGATCCTTGATCATGGTCTTCAGATTCAAGCTCATCCCCATATCCTTTGCGCCTCGAGCCGGAAACTTGCGCCCGGCAGATTGCAACGCCGGGCCGTATCTGTCGAGGGGACCGCCAGCCCGATTTTCAGCCCTTCGGCCCTGCCCTCAGCCGGCGGCGCGTTTCCGTCGGGCTCTCGTGGTAGTGGGCGCGGTAGCTGCGCGAGAAGGCGGAGGAGGAGTTGAAACCGGTGAGCGCGGCGATGTCGGCGAACTCGGCCCGCGTCTCGATGACCTTGCGGCGGGCGGCGTTGAGGCGGAGCGCCAGATAATGCTGGTGCGGGGCGACGCCCATCGCCTCCTGGAAAAGATCCTGCAGATGCCGCGCGCTGATGCCGACGCGCCTTGCCAGCCGCGCCAGCGTCAGCGGTGCGTCCACCGTCTCCTCCATCAGCCGCACGGCCTGGCTGACGCGCTGGTCGGCGACGCGCATGTTGCCGAGCGCCGGCACCTGCAGGAGGCCGCCGGTACGCTCGTGCTCATAGATGAAGAGCCGCGAGACCTCCAGCGCCAGCGAATAGCCCTGCCGGCGGCGGATGATTTCTAGCATCAGGTCGAGCGTCGGCAGCGAGCCGCCCGTGGTGATGCGCTTGCCGTCGATGACGTAGCGCTCGCGCATCACGGCGATCTGCGGATAGCGGGAGGCGAATTCCTCCATGTCCTCCCAGTGGATCGTCACCGAATGGCCGTCGAGCAGGCTCGCTTCGGCGAGCAGCCAGCTCCCCGATTCGATGCCCGCCATCATCGTCCTATAGCGCGCGGTCTGCGAAAGCTGCCGGCGCAACAGGGATGTCGCACTCATCTGCCATTGATAGGAGGAAAGCACGAACAGCGGATGGGCCTCCCGTTCCGGCCGGAACGAACCATCGACTGGAACCGGAATGCGGCTGCGCGTCTCGATGGGCTGGCCGTCCGGCGAGAACATCCGCCAGCGATAGAGGTCATGACCGGAAATGCGGTTCGCCGCGCGCAGGGGTTCGATGACCGAGGCGACGAGGATGAGGTTCGTCTCGGGCAGGATGAGGATGTCGATGTCAAGCGTGTCCGAAGAGGGATCGAGCATGGCGCGATCCTGCCTGCCTGCTTCTCGAATTGTCAAGAATGGATCCGAAAAGTGAAAGCATTGCGCCGTCTCTTGTCTCGTAATGGCCTCAACGGGAATACTGGGAGAACGACAATGCCTCTTGCGATGAATCGCGACGTCTTCATCACCTGCGCCGTCACCGGCTCCGGCGACACCGCCGGCAAATCCCCCCATGTGCCGCGCTCGCCCAAAGAGATCGCCGCGTCGGCCATCGAAGCCGCCAAGGCCGGCGCCGCCGTCGTCCATTGTCACGTCCGCGATCCGGAGACCGGCGCGCCGAGCCGGCGCAACGACCTCTACCGCGAGGTGACCGAGCGCATTCGCGACGCCGAGGTCGACGTCGTCCTCAACCTCACCGCCGGCATGGGCGGCGATATGATCTTCGGCAATACCGAGCAGCCGCTGCCGCTGAACCCCGCCGGCACCGACATGGTCGGCGCCACCGAGCGCGTTTCCCACGTCGCCGAATGCCTGCCGGAAATCTGCACGCTCGACTGCGGCACGATGAACTTCTCGCTCGGCGACTACGTGATGACCAACACGCCGTCGATGCTGCGCGCCATGGGCAGGATGATGACGGACCTCGGCGTGCGACCGGAGATCGAGGCCTTCGATACCGGCCATCTCTGGTTCGCCAAGCAGCTCGTCGAGGAAGGCGTGATCGAGGATCCGGTGCTCATCCAGCTCTGCATGGGCATTCCGTGGGGCGCGCCGGACGACCTCAACACCTTCATGGCGATGGTCAACAACGTGCCGCCCTCCTGGACCTTCTCCGCCTTCTC
>CBIMFD010000195.1:0-6336 GCA_966243085.1 uncultured Shinella sp. | reverse complement strand
GGGAGATTGGATGGAGCGACGTATCACTCCTCATCAGCATCCAAGTTAAAGCAATGTCCCTGCGTCTTGCCGATCTCCCCCCTTGAGGAGGAGATGCCCGCAGGGCAGAGAGGGGTGAGCCAATCTCGCAGAAGCCGGAAAGGCAACGTCCCCTTACTGCTGCAGCACTTCGAGGTCGTTGATGACGCGCTTGCCGTCGACTTCGGTGTAGAACACCAGCACCTTCACGCCCGGCTCCAGGCCCTCGAAATTGAACTCTTCCGGCGCCTGGTACTTCTTGCCGTCATCGAGCGAGAGACTGAGGTTCGCGGTGTCGACATTGGTGATCACAGCCTCGATATCCGCGCTTTCCGCCGAGGCGGCGAGCGGTGAAAGGAAAAAGGCCGTGGCCATCAGAGCAGCGATGAGCAACCGCATCTTGTGAATCCCTGGGAATGAATCAGTCTTCTTGCCGGTCACGTCAGATGCCCCCCAAATATGGCGAAATTCGCCCGCCTGCGGGAAGGAAAGCCGGAAAGCATGCACGAATCAAGACGCGCGGGCGCATCATCCCCCAGGATTGTCCGACAAATACGGAAGCAGGCGGCGCCACTCCGGCGACCTTCCTGAGGAAGCGCAAGCATTTCAGCTAGTTATAAATGCTATTTTAATGAAACATCCCTACCGTCTTGGCATCATCGGGGACCGCATTCTTGCCTTTGACCGCCGCCTTTCGTCGCGCCATGGCGTCCATCGCAGAATGGGCGAAACCTTCGCTCTTTCCGGCTGCGATCGCCGGTTGCGTGATCCTGACGGCAGGCATCCTCTACGAGCACCAGAACGAGGTCGTCTACCGCAACGAATTGCAGAACCACGTCGCCGGCGATCTCGCACTGGTCAGCGCGCGGCTGCAAAGCGAGGTGAACAGCAACGTCGTGGCGCTGCGCAGCGTCGCCGACCTCTTTTCCGTGGCCCCCGGCCAGGCGGCTTCGCAGTTCTCCGTCCTCGCCCGCAAGCTGATGCTGCAGAACCCGCATTTCCGGCGGATCGGCGTGGCGCCGGGCGGAAAGGTCCGCCAGGCCTTCCCCCCGGGCCACAACCAGCATTATATCGGCACGGACTTCACCCGCTTCGGTTCCTTCCGCATGGCCGCCGAGGCGGATCACGCGCGCGGGCGCCCGCTGATGTTCGGGCCCGTACAGTTCGCAAGGGGCGGGCGCGGCTTCAATCTTTTCATGCCGGTCTTCGCCAATGTCGATGCACGGCCCTATTTGTGGGGCTATATCGACGGACTGATCGACGAAGAGAAGCTCTTCACCGATGCCGGCCTCGTCGGCGGCGAGCTGCAACGGTCCGCAGGTCTTTCCGAGCACGCCCGCGATATCCGGCTGGCGATCCGCGACGTCAGCGTGGCGGACAATATCATCGACCCGTTCTTCGGCGACGAAGAGATATTCGAGAGCGAGCCCGTCGTGCAGGTGCTCGACTTTCCGGGCGGGCGGTGGGAGCTCGCCGCCATTCCTGAAAAGGGCTGGCACCATCCGCCGGGCAATCTCACGCGCCTCAGGCTCATCATCGCCGGCGCCGCCCTCATCATCATCGTGCCGATCTTCCTGACCGGCGGCCTCGTCAGCGAGCGCCAGCGCAACATCGCTCGCCTCAAGGCGCGCGAGCGGCAGGTTCAGTCGCTCTCCCAGCGGCTCGACATCGCGCTCGGCGCCTCCAAGATCGGCATCTGGGAATTCGACTTCGCGACGAGCGCGCGCAACTGGGATGCGCAGATGCATCGCCTGCACGGCTTTCCGGAAAACGAGACGCCGCATGACACGGAGTGGCGCGCCGCGCTGCACCCCGACGACGTCGCCTCGGCCAGAGCGGAGATGGACATCATCCGCGCCGGCGGCAACGAATACAAGTCGCGGTATCGCATCCGCATGCCGGACGGTAGCTGGCGCCATATCCGCAATGTCGGCTCGCGCCTCGTCGGGCCCAACGGCGAAGAGAAACTGACCGGCATCAGTTGGGACGTCACCGAGGACGTGCTGCTCAACGAGGCGCTGAAGAGCGCCAAGGAGCATGCCGAGGTGCAGAATGCGGAGCTGGCCAAGCTGACGCGCCGCCTCGATCTGGCGCTCGCCTCCTACCGGTGCGGCCTGTGGGAGGCCGATCTCGACGACGGGCTGACGCTGTGGGACGAGCGCATGCACCAGCTCTACGGCATTGCGAATACCGGCGAGCGGATCACCCACGAGATGTGGTTGAACGCCCTTCATCCGGACGACCGCGCCGAGGCCGAGCGCAAGGCCAATGCGACCATCGAGGAGGACGTGCCATATCTGCGCACCTCGCGCGTGGTGCATCCGGACGGCACCGTCCGCCACGTCCAGTCCGTCGGCAAGCTGCATGTGGAGCAGGACGGCCGGCGCAAGCTGGTGGGCCTTGCCTTCGACGTGACGGAGGACGTGCTGATGACGGCGCGCCTCAAGGAGGCCAAGGAGCGCTCCGACCTGCAGAACACCGAGCTGGAGCAGACGACCCGCCGCCTGGACCTTGCTCTCGATTCCTATCAGTGCGGCATGTGGGAGGCCGATCTCGACCTCGGGCGAACCTTCTGGGATCCGCGCATGCACCAGCTCTACGGCCTGACCTTCACGAACGGCATCGTGCCGCGCGAGGCCTGGCTCGGCGCCGTGCACCCGGACGACCGCGCGGCGATCGTCGAGAACGTCGACCGCTGCACCGCGCAGGACCTGCCCTATGCGCATGAGGCGCGCGTCGTGCTTCCGGACGGCGAAACCCGCCATGTCCGCTCCGTCGGCAAGATCCATTACGGCCATGGCGGCACCCGAAAGCTCATCGGCCTTGCCTTCGACGTCACCGAGGACGTGGTGCTGCGCGAACGCCTGGAGGCCGCCAAGAAGCAGGCGGAAGCCAAGAACATCGAACTGGAGCAGGCGAAAGTCCGCATCGAGCACAATGCGCTGCACGATCCCCTGACCGGCCTCGGCAACCGCCGCCGGCTCGATGACGCGCTCACGGACATCGCCGGGCGAAGCGCCGGCGACGTGGCGCGCGTCGCCATCCTCCATATCGACCTCGACCGCTTCAAGCAGATCAACGACACGCTCGGCCATGCCGCCGGCGACGCGCTGCTGGTGCACGCCTCGCAGGTGCTGCGCTCCTGCGTGCGCGACGGCGATATCGTCGCGCGCATCGGCGGCGACGAATTCGTCGTCGTCGTGACCGATACCACGGACGAAGCTCACCTCAGCGGGCTTGCCCGCCGCATCATCGCGCTGATGCAGCAGCCCGTGGAATACGAGGGGCATCTGTGCCGCTTCGGCGTCTCCATCGGCATCGCGCTCGCCGAAGGGCAGGCGATCGACACGGCGCGTTTGCTCGTCAATGCCGATATCGCGCTCTACAGGGCCAAAGCCCTCGGCCGCAACCGGCACGAATTCTTCACCGAGGCGCTGCAGGCCGAGATCATCTCGAACAAGCGCATCGCCGACGACATCCTCTCCGGCATAGAAAACGACGAATTCGTGCCCTATTACCAGCCGCAGATCGACGCCGGCACGCTGAAGCTCGCCGGCGCCGAGGCGCTCATCCGCTGGAACCATCCGCGCGACGGGCTGCTTGCGCCCGACCGCTTCCTCAAGATCGCCGAAGACCTCAACGTCATGGCGGCGCTCGACAGGATCGTGCTGGAAAAGGCGCTTCTCGACTGCGCCCGCTGGGCGGCGCAGGGCCTCGTCATGCCGAAGATATCGGTAAACGTTTCCGCCCGGCGGCTGCGCGACGAGAGCCTGATCGACAGCCTCACCGGCCTTTCCATCCAGCCCGGCCAGATTTCCTTCGAACTGGTGGAATCGATCTTCCTCGACGAGAGCGACGACGTGGTGCTCGCCAACCTCGCACGCATCAAGGCGCTCGGCATCGATATCGAGATCGACGATTTCGGCACTGGGCACACCTCCATTGTCAGCCTGCTGAAGCTGAAACCCAAGCGCCTGAAGATCGACCGCCAGCTCGTCGCACCGATCCTTTCCTCGCGCAACGAGCAGGCGCTGGTGCGCTCGATCATCGAGATCGGCCGCTCGCTCGGCATCGAGATCGTGGCCGAGGGCGTGGAGACGATGCAGCATGCCGAAATGCTGGGGCTGCTGGGCTGCGACCTCCTGCAAGGCTACGCCTTCGCCAAGCCCCTCTCCCGCGACGCCTTCCTCGCCTTCGGACGCGAGATGCGGTGGAAGCTGGCGTCGTAGGGAAGGATGGCCTGCCGGTAATGCCCCTGCTGCGCGGGGCCGCCCCCTCTGCCTGCCGGCATCTCCCCCACAAGGGGGGAGAAAAGCTGGCAGCACCCTTTTCCCTCAAGACTTCCCGCCGAGCGTGCCGCGGGTTAAGTCCCTCCCCCTTGTGGGGAGGGGTTGGGGAGGGGCCTTCATACAAACCCTTGTCCCTCCCCCGCCTTTTCCACTAAGAGAGGGCGCACTTCCCATCGGGTCCGGGTCCGCTCATGTCGCATAACACTTTCGGTCATCTCTTCCGCGTCACCACCTGGGGCGAAAGCCACGGGCCGGCGCTCGGCTGCGTGGTGGACGGCTGCCCGCCCGGCATCCGCTTCACGCTCGCCGAAATCCAGGCCTGGCTCGACAAGCGCAAGCCCGGCCAGTCGCGCTTCGTCACGCAGCGCCGCGAGGACGATCTCGTCAAGGTGCTCTCCGGCGTGATGCCGGACGAGGACGGCGAGACGATGATCACCACCGGCACGCCGATCTCCATGCTGATCGAGAACACCGACCAGCGCTCCAAGGATTACGGCGAGATCGCAAGACGCTACCGCCCCGGCCATGCCGACTACACCTATGACGTCAAGTACGGCATCCGCGACTATCGCGGCGGCGGCCGTTCCTCCGCCCGCGAGACCGCCGCGCGCGTCGCCGCCGGCGGCCTTGCCCGCAAGGTCGTGCCCGGCCTTACCGTGCGCGCCGCGCTCGTGCAGATCGGCAAGCACAAGATCGACCGCAATAACTGGGACTGGAACGAGGTGAACAACAACCCGTTCTTCGCCCCCGACCCCGCCATCGTGCCCGTCTGGGAAGACTATCTCGACGGCATCCGCAAGTCCGGCTCCTCCATCGGCGCGGTCGTGGAAGTCGTCGCCGAGGGCGTTCCCGCCGGCATCGGCGCACCGATCTACGGTAAGCTTGACCAGGACATCGCGGCGCTCCTCATGTCCATCAACGCCGTCAAGGGCGTCGAGATCGGTGAGGGCTTCGCCTCTGCCGAGCTCACCGGCGAAGAGAACGCCGACGAGATGCGCATGGGCAATGACGGCAACCCGATCTTCCTCACCAACCATGCCGGCGGCATCCTCGGCGGCATTTCCACCGGCCAGCCGGTCGTTGCGCGCTTCGCCATCAAGCCGACCTCCTCGATCCTCACCGAGCGCCGCTCGATCGACGCCGACGGCAACAATGTCGACGTGCGCACCAAGGGCCGGCACGATCCGTGCGTCGGCATCCGCGCCGTGCCCATCGGCGAGGCCATGGTCGCCTGCGCCATTGCCGATCATTATCTGCGAGACCGCGGTCAGACGGGCCGCCTGAAATAGGATCCTGCCATGAGCTACGACCAGAAGCGTGTCGTCGATGCCATCCGCGCCTTCGAGGCCGGCGAGATCGTCGTCGTAATGGACGACGACGGCCGCGAGAACGAGGGCGACCTCATCGTCGCCGCCGTGCACTGCACGCCGGAGAAGATGGCCTTTATCGTGCGCCATACGTCCGGCATCGTCTGCGCGCCCATGCCGCGCGAGGAGGCCAAGCGCCTCAACCTCAACGCCATGGTGGCGGAAAACGATTCGGCCCACACCACCGCCTTCACCGTCTCGGTCGATTTCAAGCACGGCACGACGACCGGCATTTCCGCCGACGACCGCACGCTGACGGTGCGCAACCTCGCCAATCCGAATGTCGGCCCGAGCGACTTCGTGCGCCCCGGCCACATCTTCCCGCTCGTCGCGCGCGAAGGCGGCGTGCTGATGCGCTCCGGCCATACGGAAGCGGCCGTCGACCTCTGCAGGCTCGCGAGCCTCCCGCCGATCGGCGTGATCAGTGAACTGGTCAACGACGACGGCACCGTGATGCGCGGTCCTCAGGTCGCGAGCTTCGCCGAGAAGAACGGCCTCAAGCAGGTCTCGGTCGCGGACCTCATCGCCTATCGCCAGCGCAAGGAAACGCTGATCGAGCAGGTCGGCAGCTTCGGCATCGACACGCCTTACGGCAGGGCGAAGGCCCACGCCTACACCCTGCCCTGGGACCCGATGCAGCACCTTGCCGTCGTCTTCGGCGA
>CBIMFD010000194.1:0-6387 GCA_966243085.1 uncultured Shinella sp. | reverse complement strand
GCGCACGGGGGCGTGCACGCGGTTCTTTCTCATGGGTCCGCTATGGACCAGCGAGGCGGGTTTGTCAAAGGCTTCCGGCGCGAAAGCAGGCGATGGAATGGCCCCTCATCCCCCTGCCGGGACCTTCTCCCCGCAAGCGGGGCGAAGGAGGAAAGCGGTGAGCCCATCGCTCCTCGCCCCGTTTACGGGGAGAGGATGCCGGCAGGCAGGTGAGGGGCAAAGACCTTGCCGAAAAACTAGGCCGCCTTCACCTTCGCCTTCTTCGACAGATGCGCGACGACGTTCTCGATCATGCGCATGCCGGCATCCTGACCGAGGGTCATGATGGACTCGGGGTGGAACTGCACGGCGGCGACGGGCTCGCTCGCATGCTCGATGCCCATGATCGTGCCGTCCTCGCTCTCCGCCGTGATGACGAAGTCGCGCGGGAGCGTCGCGGGATCGGCGAAGATCGAGTGGTAGCGGCCGACCGTCACCTCCTTGCCGAGGCCGGAGAAGACGATGCCCGGCTCCAGCACGCGGATGCGCGAGGGCTTGCCGTGCATGGGCACGGCGAGCTGGCGCAGTTCCCCGCCATAGGCCTCGGCGAGCGCCTGAAGGCCGAGGCAGACGCCGAAGATCGGCAGGTTCCGCGCCCTCGCCTTCTTGATCGTCGCCTTGCAGTCGAAATCCTTCGGGTTGCCGGGGCCGGGCGAAAGCACGACGAGGTCCGGTTTGACCCGGTCGAACACCTCTTCCGGCACGGGCGTGCGCACGGTCGTGACATTCGCGCCCGTCTGGCGGAAATAGTTGGCGAGCGTGTGGACGAAGCTGTCCTCGTGATCGACGAGGAGGATGTTCACCCCCGCGCCGACGGCCGCGACGTCGCGCTGCACCTTGGCGGAATTGCCGGACCTTGCGTCCCGGATGGCTGCGATCATGGCGGAGGCCTTCAGTTCGGTTTCGGCTTCTTCTTCTTCCGGGTTGGAATCGTAGAGCAGCGTCGCGCCGGCCCTGACTTCGGCGATCCCGTCCTTGATGCGGATGGTGCGCAGCGTCAGGCCCGTGTTCATGTCGCCGTTGAAACCGACCATGCCGATCGCCCCACCATACCATGCGCGCGGGCTCTTCTCATGCGCCTCGATGAAGCGCATCGCCCAGAGCTTCGGCGCGCCCGTGACGGTGACCGCCCAGGCATGGGAAAGGAAGCCGTCGAAAGCATCCATGCCGTCGCGAAGGCGCCCCTCGATATGGTCGACCGTGTGGATGAGGCGCGAATACATCTCGATCTGCCGGCGGCCGATGACCTTCACCGAGCCCGGCTCGCAGACGCGGCTCTTGTCGTTGCGGTCGACGTCCGAGCACATGGTGAGCTCGGATTCGTCCTTCTTCGAGTTGAGCAGCTTCAGGATCTGTTCCGAGTCGGCGATCGGGTCGTCGCCCCGCTTGATGGTGCCGGAGATCGGGCAGGTCTCGATGCGCCGGCCCGACACGCGCACGAACATTTCCGGCGAAGCGCCGACGAGATATTCCTGATTGCCGAGATTGATGAAGAACGAATAGGGCGACGGGTTGATCGCCTTGAGGCGGCGGGAGATTTGCGACGGCCTGCTCTCGCAGCGCTCGAAGAATTTCTGCCCCGGCACCACCTCGAAGAGGTCGCCGCGCTTGAAGCTCTCCTTCGCCTTGACGACGAGCTCGGCATATTCGCCGGGGCGGTGGTCGCCGTGCGGCGGGATGACGTCGACGGTCTGGAACGGCTCGGGCGCGATCGTCTCCGCCTTGCCCTCGGTCGAAAGCCCGTCCCTGGCGAAATCGTAGCGGTCGATCCAGGCCTTGGCGGCATAGTGGTCGACGACGAGAATCTCGTCCGGCAGGAAGAGCACCATGTCGCGCTGGTCGTCCGGCCGCTTCAGCTTCAGGTCGATGGCGTCGAACTGGAAGGCGAGATCGTAGCCGAAGGCGCCGTAAAGGCCGAGGCTGGCATCCTGGTCGGAATGGAAGAGGTCGGTCACGGCGCGAAGCACGGTGAAGACCGTCGGCATCTTGGAGCGCTCCTCCTCGGTGAAGACCCGGTCGGGCAGCTTCACGTCGAGGTCGAGGCGGGTTGCCGTGCGCGCGCCCAGCGCCAGTTCCGGCACCTCGGCAAGGCGATCGGCGATAAGGGAAAGCAGCGCCTCGCCCCGCGCATTGTAGGCCTCGACCCAGACGGCGCGGCCGAAGGAGGAGATGGAGAGCGGAGGGTCGACCACGGCCGTGTCCCAGCGTGTGTAGCGGCCCGGATACTCGTAGTTCGACGAGAAGACCGCGCCGCGCCGCTCGTCGAGCTTGTCGATATAGGCGGAGATCGCATGGGCATAGTCGGCCGCCCGCCGCCGCCGCGTGACGGTCACCCCGCCCTTCGTCTCATAGGCTTCCGCGCCGTCTTCCAGAATTCTCGTGGCCATTCCCCAACTCCGTTTCGGGCCCGGTTCCGGCAAGGCGGCCGAAAACAAGAAAGCCGCCTCGAAGGTCTCGGGCGGCTTGTCGTCTCAATCACGCATGACTGGTCAAGGCCGCCTCAGCGAGCCCACCACCAACCAGCAATGTTGTTCATGTTCGTCATGGCGGAAGTGTTAGCGCGAGACGTGGCGGTGCGCAAGGCGGTTTTTCCGGGAAGGCGCAGCGCCTGATCCTATTGCGAAAATGCCACCTCCGAAAACATGACTTAAAAAATCATATTCAAACTTGACTCCAATAAGAAAGATTTAGTAGCCACATTTCCGCCCAAATGCACAAACGTCAAGGAGCCCCCATGCGCTGGTCCCTATCACCACGCGTACGTCTGTTGAGCGGATCAGCCGTCGCCATCGTCCTTTGCATCCCGACCGTCGCGTTCGCCCAGCAGGCAACGACCACGGAAACCCAGCTCGAAACCATCACCGTCGAAGGCAAGAAGCAGGCGCGCGTCGCGGAGTCTCCCCTGACGGAAACGACCGAGCGGACCGAGCTCGACCAGCGGATGGTCAACGATTTCAAGGACTTCTCCCGACGGTTCGATGCCGGCGTGAACTTCAACGACACGAGCAAGAGCGTCAACATCCGCGGTCTTCAGGATAACCGCGTGCTCACCACCATCGACGGCATCCGCCTGCCCTGGCTCATCGATCCGCGCGAAAGCGCGAAGGGCGGCGTCAATGCGTTCGACTTCGACAGCCTGTCGTCCGTCGACATCACGAAGGGTGCGGATTCCAGCAGGTACGGTTCCGGCGCGCTTGGCGGTGTGGTGCAGTTGCGCACGCTCGATCCGGAAGACCTGATCGAGGAAGGCAAGTCCGTCGGGGCGCTGGTGAAGAGCACCTATGACAGCACGGACAGCAGCATCGGCGGCAATGCCGCAGCCGCTGCTCGGTTCGACGATACCTGGCTGATGATCCAGACCGGATACAAGAAGGGCCACGAGACGGAAAACCGCGGCGATATCGGCGGCTACGGCAATACGCGTACCGAAGCCAACCCGTCCGACTTCGTGCAGAAAAACCTTCTCGTCAAGTTCCACCAATATCTGGAAGGCGGCCATCGCATCGGCCTGACCGGGGAGTTCTTCAACCGCGATGAAGACATCGACAACATGCGCGGAACGACGGCGAGCTATCAGGAAGGCACGCTGAAGAACAATGAAGAGACCGACCGCAAGCGCCTGTCTGCCTCCTATGACTTCGTCTCGCCGGACGGCTCCGACATCGTCGACAAGGCAAATATCGTCGCCTATTGGCAGAAGCAAACGCTGAACAACCGCACGACAGGTTTTCGCCTTCGTGACGGACGCGCGGACATCATTCCGGGCGACCCGTTCCTCTATGGTTTTCCGACCGGGGATTATATGCGCGACAATATGATCGAGCAGACTTCCTACGGCTTGACGGGCAACGCTTCCAAGGCAATCGATCTCGGCGGACTTTCTCATGAGTTCCGTTTTGGCGGTGACGTCTCCTGGCAAAAGACCCACCAATATTCTGCAGGTGTCGACAATTGCCCGGATATCGACTGGTCGACGATCGGATACCTGACATTCGTCGGCCCGCAGTCCTGCCGCATGCTGCACACGAACTCCTCGGACATGCCGGATGTCGACAGTTCCGTCGCCGGCTTCTTCATCGAGGACGACATCAAGCTCTTCGACAACCGGCTGACCGTGACGCCGGGCGTCCGCTTCGACTGGTACAGCCACACGCCGCAGTCGACGTCCACCTTTGAAAGCAGCCCCAACTACGATCCGGCCTATATGAACAAGGCCGACGATTTCGGCATCTCGCCGAAGCTGCGCCTCGCCTGGCAGGCCACGGAAGAGCTGGAACTCTTCACGCAATATGCGCGCGGCTTCCGCGCCCCGACCGTGACCGAGCTCTACCAGAACTACGGGGCGCCGGGCTCCTACGCGCGTCTCGGCAACCCGAACCTTGAAACCGAAACCAGCAACGGCTTCGAGATCGGCGCGCGCTACGAGGCCGACGACTACACGTTCTCGGCAACCGCCTTCAACAACTACTACCGCAACTTCATCGACACGGTCGTGCTCGCCGCACCGGGCGGCGACTATCCGATCGCAGGCGTCACCGGCTACGAGAACCGCAACAAGGTCCAGATCTATGGCCTGGAGCTTGGTGGCGAATGGCGATTCCACGAGAACTGGCGGACCTGGGGCTCGGTCGCCTGGTCGCACGGCAAGGACACGGAAGAGGACGACTACCTCAACTCGGTCGCGCCGCTGCGCGCAATCGTCGGCCTTGGCTATGCGACCGAGACCTGGGGTACGGACGTCTCGCTGACCATGGCGGCGGCCCGCAACAAGGTGAGCCGTGGCGAAGTGGACGCAAGCACCGGCGATGTCAGCGGCAAGGGCTTCGAGGCCCCCGGCTACGGTCTGGTCGACGCGACCGTCTGGTGGGAACCGCAGAAGGTCGGCGATACCGATCTCAGCGGCCTGCGCATCCAGGCCGGCGTGTTCAACATCTTCAACAAGAAGTACTGGAACGCGCTCGACGTGCCGGCAGATACGGAACTTGCAGCGAGAGACTATTTCAGCGAGCCGGGACGCACGTTCAAGATTTCCATCACGAAGAAGTTCTGACGACCTCCACGCCGGAAATCGAAAGAAGAAGCCCGCTCCCTGGCGGGCTTCTTTTCAGGTCGTTGGGCGTTCAAAATTACGGCGAGGCACATCGATCGGTTCGTTTCATGCTGTCTTCTAAGGAGTGGAGAAACAATCCGTCGATATCGCTAGTTTTCGCCATGCCGCTCCGCATAAGCATGTGCTAATAACCATCATTCAGGACATCGGTAAGGCAGATACCCATGATTTCCGTCATGGTGGAAGAGTTCCGCGAGATGCAGTCGCAGCTCGTCAGGGAACTCGAACACTACGAAACACCCCGCTTCAAGGCGCTCGACGACCGGCTTTCCCACCTCTTCGACGCCATCTATCGCCACACGCCGCAAAATGCGGCGGAAGCCCACGCGATCCTCGGCTTCCTTCTCGATCTCATCGAGAACAACGACGCCAGCGACAACGGCCGCTTCATCGAGCGCATCCGCGAGATCGCCGCCGCATGCACGGGCCGCCGGGCACCGTTGGAGATCACCTGCGGCGCGGGTATCTAGCGCCAGGAGCAACCAAATCCTTTTCCGGGCGTTCTCCTGCCGACTGTTCCAGCCGGGAGAAAGCCCCATCCTTGCCCTTCGCCACCTCACCCTTGTCGCCGCCCTCCTCGCGCTTTCCGGCGCGGCCGACCTGCCGAAGGAAGGCCCTCTTCCCGAGCACCGGCCGGAGGACAAGCCCGCTGCCGAAGCGCCGGCGGAGGAAACCAGGCCCGTAAAGGACGATGAGGAGAAGGCGGGCGAGCGGCCAAAGGAGGACGAGCGCGCGACCGCTGCCTGCCGGACGGCGTTACACGACATCGGCGCGACCTTCACCGATGCCCCGACGGTCAACGACGGCAAGGCCTGCGGCATGGAAAAGCCGGTCCTCCTGAAGGGCCTGCCCGGCGGCGTAAAGGTCGAGCCGGAGGCGACGGTGCGCTGCGAAACGGCGCTCCAGCTCTCGCGCTGGCTGGAAGGATCGGTCAAGCCGTCGCTCGCCGCAGCGTTCCCCGGCGAGGCGATCACCGGGATTTCGCAGGCCTCCGCCTATGTCTGCCGCAACAGGAACGGCGCGGCGGAAGGGAAGATCTCCGAGCACGCCTTCGGCAATGCCATCGATATCGCCGGCTTCACGCTGAAGAGCGGCAAGACGCTCACCATCCGCCCGGCCGACAAGGATTCCTCTCTCGAAGGCGCCTTCCAGCGCGCCATCACCGAGGCGGGCTGCCTCTATTTCACCACCGTGCTCGATCCCGGCAGCGACGCCGCCCACCAGAACCATCTGCATCT
>CBIMFD010000193.1:0-6607 GCA_966243085.1 uncultured Shinella sp. | reverse complement strand
CCCGAATTTTTCGCGGGTCAATGGACGGACTTGATCAGGAAATCGCGAAACCTGCGGGCCGCCGGCGAAAGCGAGCGGGAGCGCTTCTGGATCAGGCTGACCTCGCGCTTGATGTGCGGCTCGGTCGGCGTGCGCACGATGAGGCCCATGGACGTCGCAAGGCGCGTCACCGCCGAGGTCATGATCGCGACGCCGAGCCCGCCCTCGACCATGCCGATGATCGTCAGCGGCAGCGCCACCTCCTGCATGGCCTTGTCGAGCGGCAGCATGATGCCGTTGCGCGCCAGCTCGTTCTCCAGCCGCTCGCGGATGGGATTGCCGCGCTGCGGCCCGATCAGCCTGCGCTCGGCAAGGTCGGTCCAGCGCAGCGTCGCGATCTTGACCAGGGGATCCTCCGCATGGAGCACGACGAGGAACTCGTCGGTCGTCAGCCGTGTGCCGACGAGATCGGGATCGTCGTCCGGCACCGTGCCGATGCCGAGGTCGGCCGAACCGTTGGCGACCTGCTCCAGCACGGTCTTCTCTGCGACGTCGTGCAGCTCCACCGTGATCTCCGGATAGAGCTTGGTGAAGCCGTGGACGAGCTGCGGCAGCATGAGTGCCGCCTGCACCGTGCCGGCCGCCATCGTCACCTTGCCGCGCCGCAGCGCGTTCAGCTCCCGCGAGCTTTCCACCATGCCCTCGATGTCGGCGACGGCGCGCGCGGCGATCGGCAATATGTCCATGCCTGCCTGCGTGAGGCGCAGGAGCCGCGTATGCCGGTCGAAGAGGCGAAGGTTCAGGTTCGTTTCCAGTTGCCGCACCAAGGTGCTTACCGCCGACTGCGACGAGCCGAGCTTGTCCGCGGCGAGGGTGAACTGCCCGAGATTGGCCACGGTGACGAAGGCCCGGAGCTGCTTTAGCGTGATGTCCATGGCAGTCCATTTATCCAATTATTGGATGAATAAATATAATTATGCCGATTGTTTACTGATTTGGCCAGCCTCATGATCCTGATGTACGGCGTGCGGTGCCGAACCTAAGAGGCCAAGATGCCCCCCACCGCGCCGGAACCTGTTCGCTGGGAGGAAAGCGAATGTCCAATCCCGATACGACGGATCCCGTCGAAAGAATGTATCCGGTCCCGAGCCTTGTGGCACTGGGCCTTCAGCACGTTCTCGTCATGTATGCCGGTGCGGTCGCCGTGCCGCTCATCATCGGCAGCGCCCTGCACCTGCCGAAGGAACAGATCGCGATGCTCGTCAGCGCGGACCTCTTCTGTTGTGGCATCGTGACCATCATCCAGTCGCTCGGCATCTGGAACGTCGGCGTACGCCTGCCCATCATGATGGGCATCTCGTTTACCGCCGTGCCCTCGATCATCGCGACGGGCACCAATCCGGACCTCGGCATGCCCGGCGTCATCGGCGCCGTCATAGGGTCCGGGATATTCACCATCCTCGTCGCTCCGTTCTTCGGGCGCTGGGTCCGCTTCTTTCCGCCGGTCGTCACCGGCACGGTGATGCTGGTCATCGGCCTGTCGCTGATGCGGGTCGGCGTCAACTGGGCCGCGGGCGGCCAGCCGATGATCAAGGGGCCGGACGGCATGATCCCGAACCCGGCCTATGGCGCGCCCTTCTCGCTCGCCATCGCGGCCCTGGTGCTCGTCTCGATCCTGCTGCTCACCCGCGTTCTCAAAGGCTTCCTGTCCAACCTCGCCGTGCTGATCGGCATCGGCATCGGCTTTGCCGTCGCCATCGCCTTCGGCAAGGTCGATTTCGGCGGCGTGGGAGATGCCGACTGGGTGCGCGTCATCCATCCGCTCGCCTTCGGCTGGCCGGTCTTCGAGTTCTGGTCGATCCTGTCGCTCTGTGCCGTCATGACGGTCATGATGATCGAATCGACCGGGCAGTTCCTGGCGGTCGGCGACATGGCGGGACGCAAGATCACCCAGGAGGACCTGACCCGCGGCCTTCGCACCGACGGTGTCGGCAACGTCATCGGCGGCCTGCTCAATACCTTCACCTACACGACCTATGCGCAGAATGTCGGCCTGCTCCAGATCACCGGCGTGCTCAGCCGCTGGGTGGTCGCCACGGGCGGCGCTATCCTGATCCTGCTCGGCGTGCTGCCGAAGGTCGCCTTCGTCAGCGCCTCGATCCCGAGCTACGTGGTCGGCGGTGCGGCAATCGTCATGTTCGGCATGGTCTCGGCCACCGGCGTGAAGATCCTCGCCAAGGTCGATTTCGTCGCCAACCGCCGCAACCTCTATATCGTCGCGGTCAGCGTCGGCCTCGCCATGGTGCCGGTCGTCGCGGAGAACATCTTCGACAAGCTGCCCGATGCGCTGGACAAGTTCCTGCATAGCGGCGTGCTCGTCGGCACCTTCGCCGCCGCGCTTCTCAATATCCTCTTCAACGGCGTGCCCGCACGGGAAGAGGACGATCAGGGCCACGGCCTGAAGAACGGCGCAGCCGCGCCCGACGTGGCCTGAAACGACACCTTCCTCCGGCGGCTCCGCGCCGCCGGACCCCTGAATAAAGAGGAAAGCCATGAGACGCTTTGACTATCATCGGGCGGAAACGCTGGAGCACGCCTCCCGTCTTCTCACCGACCTCGGCGACGACACCTTCCTGTTCGCCGGCGGAACGGACCTTCTGGTCGAGATCCGGGAGCGGCTGCGCCGCGTGCGCAACGTCGTCGACATCAAGGCGATCCCCGGCCTTTCCGACATCACCTACGACGAGACGCGCGGGCTGACCTTCGGCGCCCTGGTGACGGTCGGCCGGCTGGAGCGCCTGCCGCTGGTGCGCCAGCGCTATCCGAACCTGCGCGCGGCCTTCGCCTCGCTCGGCTCCATCCAGGTGCGCAACCGCGCGACGGTCGTCGGCAATATCTGTCGCGCCTCGCCGTCCGCCGACACCATTCCGCCGCTGATCGCGGACGGCGCCTTTGTCCATATCTACAGCCGCACCGACATGCGCGTGGTGCCGCTTTCCGAATTCTTCACCGGGCCGGGCAGGACCGTGCTCGCCAAGGGCGAGATCGTCACCGGCATCACGGTGCCGCCGGCCGCCGACAACAGCGGCAAGGCCTATCTCAAGCACGGCCGCCGTAAGGCGATGGAGCTGTCCACCGTCGGCGTCGCCGTCAGCCTCCTGATGGAGGAGGGCGTCTGCAGTGACATCCGCATTGCGCTCGGCGCCGTCGGCGCGACCGTGCTGCGGGCGTCCGAGGCCGAAGCCATGCTGCGCGGCACCGCGCTCGACGCGGCAACCGTCAAGAGCGCCGCGGACAAGGCGATGGAGGAGTGCACGCCGATCAGCAACGTGCGCGCCAGCGCCGACTACCGCCGCGACATGGTCGGCGTGCTCACGGGCCGCGCCATCAAA
Source organism: uncultured Shinella sp. (assembly GCA_966243085.1). Classification (GTDB taxonomy): domain Bacteria; phylum Pseudomonadota; class Alphaproteobacteria; order Rhizobiales; family Rhizobiaceae; genus Shinella. The sequence goes on along the minus strand of CBIMFD010000193.1, from coordinate 3,236 downwards.
CAGGCATTGGAGACTTTCGCATGAAGAAGATCGTCGAATTCACCGTGAACGGCGAGCCGCGCGAGATGACGGTGGACACCTGCCGCTCGCTGCTCGACGCGCTGCGCGAGGAGGTCGGCCTTACCGGCACCAAGAAGGGCTGCGACGTCGGCGACTGCGGCGCCTGCACCGTCATCGTCGACGGCGAGCCGGTCAATGCCTGCCTCATGCTGGCCGTGGAGGCCGAGGGCCGCTCGGTCCAGACCGTCGAAGGGCTCCAGCCTGGCGTCGACAGGCTTCATCCGCTGCAGGACGCCTTCATGCGGCACGGGGCATCGCAATGCGGCTTCTGCACGCCGGGCATCCTGATGATGGCCAAGAAGCTGCTCGACGACAACCCGAACCCCACCGACGAGGACATCCGCTTCGGCCTGTCCGGCAATATCTGCCGCTGCACGGGCTACACCAAGATTTTCGACGCGATCAAATCCGCCGCGCGCGAGATGGAGGCAGCAAGATCATGAACATGACGACCCCGATCGAAAAGCGCGAGTTCAAGATCGTCGGCAAGAGCGTCAAGCGCGACGACGTCCTGGAAAAGGTGACGGGCGAGGCGCAGTATACCGGCGACGTCAAGCTGCCGGGCATGCTCTACGGCAAGATGAAGCGCGCCGCCGTCGCCCATGCGCGCATCAAGAGCATCGACGTCAGCAAGGCGCTCGCCTATCCGGGCGTCAAGGCCGTGCTGACGCATGAGAACGTGCCGCGCGTTCTGCATTACGGCTCGCCGCATCCGCGCTCGGCCTCCTGCACCAAGGACCAGTACATCCTCGACGACCGCGTGCGCTTCTGGGGTGAGGGCGTCGCCGCCGTCGCCGCCATCAGCGAGGAGATCGCCGACGAGGCGCTCGACCTCATCGAGGTGGAATACGAGCCCCTGCCGGCCGTCTTCGACCCGGACGAGGCCGTCAAGCCGGGCGCGCCGATCCTCCACGAGGTCGGCCCGGGCGGCAACCTGGTGCTCGACCCGGTCCGCGTCAACCGCGGCGACGTCGAGGCGGGCTTCGCCGAGGCCGACTTCGTGCTCGAAGGCGTCTTCTCCGGCGGCCGGCCGCATCCGGCCTATATGGAGCCGAACATCTGCATCGCCGACTGGGACGGCTCCAACAAGCTCACCGTCTGGATCTCGACGCAGACCTCCTTCATGGTGCGCGGCATCCTCGCCGAAGTGCTCGGCCTGCCGCTCACCAAGGTGCGCGTCCTCGTCGACCACATGGGCGGTGGCTTCGGTGCCAAGCAGGATTGCTTCCAGCACGAATTCCTCTGCGCGCTCCTTGCCAGGGAGACGCGCCGGCCGGTGAAGATGGAGTTCACCCGCCACGAGACGTTCGTCGCCGGTCGCGCCCGCCATCCCTGCAAGGTCTGGCTCAAGCAGGGCTTCCGCAACGACGGCACCATCGTCGCGCGCGACATGAAGCTCGTCTACGATTCCGGCGCCTACGGCTCGCACGGCCCGGGCGTCACGACGGTCGGCACGAATGCCGCGACCTCGCTCTATCGCTGCGAGAACGTGCGCATCGAGGGCCGCTGCGTCTACACCAACACGCCGATCACCGGGGCCTTCCGCGGCTACGGCGTGGTGCAGAGCTACTATGCGCTCGATATCCAGATGGACGAGGCGGCAGAACGGCTCGGACTGGACCCGGCCGAGGTGAAGCTGAAGAACGCCGTCCGCCAGGGCGACATCGCGCCCTCCGGCCACGCGATCGTCGGCCACGGGCTCGAGACCTGCATCAAGCACGGCATCGACGCTATCGGCTGGAAGAAGCTGCGCGAGCGCGACCGCACGCCGGACCCGACGCGCCCGCATATCCGCAAGGGCTGGGGCGTCGGCTGCGAGATGCACGGCTCCTCCGCCTATCCTGGCATCAAGGAACAGGGCAACGCCACGGTGAAGGTCAACGAGGACGGCACGGTGACGCTGCTCACCGGGGCCGCCGGCCTCGGCACCGGCGCGCATACCGCGCTGGCGCAGATTGTCGCCGAAGAGCTTGGCGTGCGCTTCGAGGATGTCGGCGTCATCCACGGCGACACCGACGTCGTGCCGTGGGATATCGGGGCCTTCGCCAGCCACACGACCTATCTCGTCGGCAGCGCCGCCAAGATCGCCGCCGGCAAGGCGCGCGAAGCGGTGCTGGAACGGGCGGCGATGAAGCTGCAGGTCCAGGTCGGCGAAATCGATGCGAGCGAAGGCCGCGTCTTCGTGATCGCCGAACCCGGCCGCTTCATCAGCGTTGCCGAGGCCATGGGCCCGTCGAAGGGCATCCCGGCCGCCAACATCGTCGGCAACGGCACCTACGAGCCGACGAAGTCCTATTCCTTCGCCGCCCACTTCACCGAAGTGGACGTCGACACGGAGACCGGGATCGTCGAGGTCAAGCGGGTCATCCCGGTGCACGATGTCGGCCGGGTCATTCACCCGATCGCCGCGCAGGGCCAGATCGAGGGCGGCATCCAGCAGGGTATCGGCCACACGCTGACCGAGGACTACGTCATCGACAAGAAGACCGGCCGCTCACTCAACGCGGGCCTCGTCGACTACAAGATGCCGCTGTCCATGGACATGCCGGACATCGAGACGATCATCCTGGAAGCCGCGCCCGATCCGGGCGGACCTTGGGGCGCCAAGGGCGTCGGCGAGGACCCGATCATCGCCATCGGCCCCTCCATCGCCAACGCCATCCACGACGCCATCGGCGTCCGCTTCCACCACTATCCGATCACCCCGGAAGACATTCTGAAAGCCTTGAGGGAGAAGGACGCATGAACATGCACATCCAACCCGCCGAACGCAAACTCCCGATCACCATCCTCACCGGGTTCCTGGGGTCAGGCAAGACGACGCTGCTCAACTACATCCTCACCGAGCGCCACGGCCACCGCATCGCGGTGATCGAGAACGAATATGGCGAGGTGGACGTCGACAGCGACCTCGTGCTCGCCTCGGACGAGGAAATCTTCCAGATGCAGAACGGCTGCATCTGCTGCTTCGTCGACGTGCGCAACGACCTCATCGACGTGATGAAGAAGCTTCTCAGCCACAAGGACAAGTTCGACCATATCATCGTCGAGACCTCCGGCCTCGCCGACCCGACGCCGGTCGCCACCGCCTTCTTCGTCGACCGCAGCGTGGCGGAGGAAGTCGAGCTCGACGCCATCGTGACGCTGGTCGACGCCATGCATATCGACCAGCACCT
>CBIMFD010000192.1:0-6608 GCA_966243085.1 uncultured Shinella sp. | reverse complement strand
GCCATCACGACTTCACGTAATTGGCCGTGTTGTGCTTGTCCATCACGGCCTGGAAGCGCCGGGCGAAGGCGTCGTCGGCGAGTTTCTTGCGGCGCTGGATGTCCTGGGTCGCCAGCATGTTCTTCTCGTGCATTTCGAGAAGGTCGCCGATATGGCGCTGGGCGGCCGAGCCGATGCCGGCCATGGTCTCCTCCGCCGCCGTATCGACCTGCGAGCCCAGCGTGTTGATCTTGTGCGCCACGTCCTGCTGGGCGGCCGTCTTCAGCGAATCCTCCAGCGCCTTGTAGAGGACGATGCGCTGCTCGGTGTCGATGGTCAGTTTGTTGATCAGCGTGTTCTGCGCGGCGATCTGGTTGTTGAGCGAATCCACGAAGGTCTGGAACATGGAGGTGTAGCGCTCCAGCGTCTGGCTCTCGGCCAGAAGCTCCTGCTCCTTCGCCTGCATCTGGTTGTATTCCGTCGCAAGCGCGGAGCGCTCGCCCTCGAGGTCCGTGCGGGTCTTCTGCTCGGTCGAGGCGGCGATGCGGTTTTCGAGGTCCATCAGCAGCGGGTTCAGTTCCTCGATGCGCTTCTGGGTGGCTTCGAGGGTCGCCATCGTGCCTTTGCGGCGCTCGATCACCTGCACGAGGCTCGCCTCGGAGGTCTTGTAGCGCTGGTCGAGGATCGACTTCTGCTCCTTGAGGATGCCGACGATGGTGTCGGATTTGGAGAGCAGTTCCTGCAGATTGCCGGCGAGCGACATGTTGCGCACGCGATCGGTGCGCATGCGCTGCATCTTCTGCTTGGAGAAGATGCCGATGAACTTCTCGTAGCCCGTATAGCTCTTCATGCTCTCGAATTCGGCACCGAACACATTGGTGGCGTCCTCGAGCCCGATGATGAGGTCGGCGATATTGCCTTCCATCACCTTCTGCTGGGCGATGACGTCCTGGATGCGGGCGTTCTCGATATCGAAATTGACGTCGCCGAGCTTGGTATCGGCCTTGGCGAACTGTTCCAGCACGACGCCGGACTGCTCCAGCTTGCCGCGCATCTCGTTGACGACGCCGCGGGTCTTTGCGATTTCCGTATCGAAGTTCTGAAGTGTGGCCATCCCTGTCCCCTTGTCTCTCCACGGCAGACGTCTGCGCCGCCCGGTTTATTCCGTCCGCGCAACACTATACGATTTCAGGCAGATAGGAACCTGTCCGCGGGTTTCGGGCATACATGTGGGATGCGGCGAACGCCCAGCAAGACGACCGGCAAAATTTTCCGCGCGCCGCTATTGCTCCGCCGGCGCCTTCGGATAGGCGATGAGGTCGGCGATATCCTCGACCTTCCTCAGCCCCGCGAAGGTCATGCGCGTTCCCGGCACCATCGCCTTCGGCGATTGCAGGTATTCGGCAAGCTTCGCCTCGTTCCACACCCTGCCGCCCTCGGAGAAGGCCCTCATCGCCGGAGAATAGCCGTAGCCGGCGACGGAGGCCACGGGCCGCCCGACGACGCCGGCAAGCGTCGGCCCGACACGGTTGACCGGCTCCGTCGAATGGCACGGCGCACATTTCCTGAAAACCGCCTTGCCAGCCGCAGCATCGCCCGCCGCAAGCGCGGGGGCGGCAAGACAGAGGGAAATCGCCGCGAGCGCGCAAGGCAGTTTCATCGTTCGTCCTTTCGCCGCCGGCCCGGTCTCAGTCGGCGCTCATGATATCGTCCCAGTGGCGGCGGCAATAGGAGACGTATTTGTCGTTGCCGCCGATCTCCACCTGTGCGCCCTCCTTCACGACCTTGCCGTCCGCTCCGAGCCGCACGACCATGGTGGCCTTGCGGCCGCAATGGCAGATCGTGCGCACCTCGCGCAGTTCGTCGGCAAGCGCGAGCAGCGCCCTGGAGCCGGGAAAGAGCTTGCCCTGGAAATCGGTACGCAGGCCGTAGGCCATGACGGGAATGTGCATCCGGTCCGCGACGCGCGCAAGCTGCCACACCTGCTCCTCGGTGAGGAACTGCGCCTCGTCGACGAAGACGCAGGCGATCCTGTCATCGCCCTCCCCGTTCAGTCCCTCGATATGGCGGTAGAGATCGTCCGCCCGGTCGAAGGCGATGGCATCCGCGGAAAGGCCGATGCGCGAGGAGATGCGGCCCTGCCCGGCGCGGTCGTCGAAGGCGGCGATGAAGATCGCCGTGCGCATGCCGCGTTCGCGGTAGTTGTAGGACGCCTGCAGAAGCAGCGTCGACTTGCCCGCGTTCATCGTCGCGTAACTGAAATAGAGCTTGGCCATGGTTTTCTCCGCTGCCCGTCTCATGGCCCGAGAAAACACGATTTTCCAGCGGGAAAGGCCTCCAAACCACAGAAATCGACGGGCCCCATCCATTGCGACATCCATGTGCGAAATTGCGAACAGTGTCGAAATTTATTGGACCTTTCAGGGGCTTCCGGTTACGCCAAGGCGCTTGAAAGCATATCGTTTTGGTGATTGGCTAAACCATTAGTCATAAGGGGAGCAATAAAATGAAGACTGCATCATCGTTCAAGACCCTGCTTGCCGCCGCCGCGTCCGTTCTTGCGCTCGGCGTCGCGACGGCTTCGGCCGCCGAGGCGGAAAGCTGCGGCAAGGTCCGTTTCTCCGACGTCGGCTGGACGGACATCACCGCCACGACCGCGACGGCGACCACCATCCTCAAGAGCCTCGGCTACGAGACGGAAGTGACGGTCCTCTCCGTTCCGGTCACCTATACCTCGCTCAAGAACAAGGACATCGACGTCTTCCTCGGCAACTGGATGCCGACCATGGAAGCCGACATCAAGCCGTTCCGCGAAGACGGCTCGGTCGAGACCGTGCGCGAGAACCTCGAGGGCGCCAAATACACGCTGGCGACCAACGCCAAGGGCGCCGAGATCGGCATCAAGGACTTCAAGGACATCGCGGCCCACAAGGACGAACTCGACGGCAAGATCTACGGCATCGAGCCGGGCAATGACGGCAACCGCCTGATCATCGACATGGTATCCGGCAACAAGTTCGACCTTTCGGGCTTCGAGGTCGTCGAATCTTCCGAGCAGGGCATGCTGGCCGAAGTCGCCCGCGCCAAGCAGGACAATACGCCCATCGTCTTCCTCGGCTGGGAACCCCATCCGATGAACGCCAACTTCAAGCTGACCTACCTGACAGGCGGCGACGACGTCTTCGGCCCGAATTTCGGCGGCGCGACCGTCTATACCAACGTACGCCAGGGCTACACCACCGAATGCCCGAATGTCGGCAAGTTCCTGCAGAACCTCAAGTTCACGCTGGAAATGGAAAACCAGATCATGGGCAAGATCCTGAACGACGGGCAGGATCCGGAAACGGCCGCGACCGAATGGCTGAAAGCCAACCCGGCCGCCATCGAGCCGTGGCTTGCGGGCGTCACCACCAAGGACGGCAGCGGCGAGGCCCTTGCCGCGACGAAAACCGCGCTCGGTCTCTAACGGGCAAGAATAGGGCGGGAAGGAAACTTTCCCGCCCATCTCGCCTCCGGATACTACACATCCTGAAAGCATATCCGAGCGGTTTTGCATCCGGCTTTTCGGAACTAAAGCGCGTATCCTCAACTCCAGCCAGGGATTTGCCGCCGTGGATTGGCTCACCGTTACCAAAATTCCGATCGGCCCGATCGCCAAGGACGCCGTCAACTGGTTGACGACGAACGGCAAGGGACTGTTCGATTTCCTCAAGGTCGTGCTGCAGGCGGGCATCGACGCCCTCCTCTTCCTGTTGCAGGGACCGTTCATCGAGAGTGCCGGCGGCAAGCTCGCCTTCGCCCTCTTTCTCATCGTGCTCCTGACGGGGATAAGCTGGCGCTTCCACCGTTCGATCGGCGTTGCCGCCTTCACCTTCTTCGGTCTGCTGCTCATCGTGAACCAGGGCTACTGGAAGGAGACGACGGAAACGCTTGCCCTCGTTCTGGCGGCCACCGGCGTCAGCATGGTCGTCGGCGTGCCGCTCGGCATCGCCGCCGCGCGGCGGCCGTGGTTCTACTCGATCCTGCGGCCGATCCTCGACCTGATGCAGACGATCCCCACCTTCGTCTACCTCATCCCGGCGCTCATCCTCTTCGGCCTCGGCATGGTGCCGGGCCTGATCGCAACGGTGATCTTCGCCATTCCCGCCCCGATCCGCCTTACCCGGCTCGGCATCATCTCCACGCCGCCTTCGCTGGTCGAGGCCGCGCAGGCCTTCGGCGCGACGCCCGGCCAGGTGCTGCGCAAGGTGGAACTGCCCTATGCGACGCCGCAGATCATGGCGGGCCTTACCCAGACGATCATGCTGTCGCTGTCGATGGTGGTCATCGCCGCGCTCGTCGGCGCCAAGGGGCTCGGCGTTCCGGTTGTGCGCGCGCTCAACACCGTCAACATCTCCATGGGCTTCGAGGCCGGGTTGTGCATCGTGATCCTCGCGATCATCCTCGACCGCCTCTTCCGCTCCTCCGACGAGGGAGACGCGAAATGACCGAAACCGTCGTCTTCAAGAACGTCTCCATCATCTTCGGGGACAATCCGCAAAAGGCCCTCTCCATGGTGGATGCGGGCAAGACCCGCGACGAGATCGGCGCGGAGACAGGCCTCGTGCTCGGCGTGGCCGATGCCACGCTCTCCATTACCGAGGGCGAGATCCTCGTGCTGATGGGCCTTTCCGGCTCGGGCAAATCCACGCTCCTTCGCGCCGTCAACGGCCTTGCCCCGGTGGTGCGCGGCGAGGTTGAGGTGAAGGCCGGCAACGGCCCGGTCAATCCCTATACGGCGACGCCCAAGGCGCTGCGCGACTTCCGCATGCACACCGTCTCCATGGTGTTCCAGCAGTTCGCGCTCCTGCCCTGGCGCACCGTCGCCGACAATGTCGGCTTCGGCCTGGAGCTTGCCGGCGTGCCGGATGGCGAGCGCAAGGCGCGCGTCGACGAGCAGCTCGAGCTCGTCAACCTTTCCCAATGGGCGGACCGCAAGGTCAACGAGCTTTCGGGCGGCATGCAGCAGCGCGTGGGCCTTGCCCGCGCCTTTGCGACCGGCGCGCCGATCCTCTTGATGGACGAGCCTTTCTCCGCGCTCGACCCCTTGATCCGAACGCGCCTGCAGGATGAGCTCCTGGAGTTCCAGCGCCGGCTGAAGAAGACCATCATCTTCGTCAGCCACGACCTCGACGAGGCCTTCCGCATCGGCAACCGCATCGCCATCATGGAAGGCGGCCGCATCATCCAGTGCGGCACGCCGCAGGAGATCGTGAAGAGCCCGGCCAACCAGTATGTCGCGGACTTCGTGCAGAACATGAACCCGATCAACATGCTGACCGCCGGGGACGTCATGCAGCACGGCGCCGCGGGCGGTGGTGGCGTGACGGCGACCGCCGCACCGGAGACCCCGCTCGTCGACGTCCTCGACGCCATGGCCCGCACGCCCGGCAATGTCGGCGTCGTCGACAACGGCACGGTGATCGGCACGATCAACGCGCAGGACATCGTCAACGGACTGACGCGCCACCGTCGGCGCGGCTGACATCCGCCGGCGATCGGATTAGATAGGGCGGCGCTCCATGCGGGGCGCCGCCTTTTATCGAAATACGGAGCCAGGCACCATGACCGAGAAGGACAAACCGAGCGTTCTGCGCGTAACGGACGACGAGGCCCGCCGCCTTGCGCGCACGCTGCTGCGCTCGGCGCGCAGTTGCCCTCTTGCCGTGTTCGAGCCGGAGACCGGCTTTCCCTTCGCCAGCCGCACCCTGACAGGCACCGATACCGACGGCACGCCGGTCATCCTTGTCTCGGCCCTCTCCTTCCACACGCAGGCGCTGAGGGCCGATCCGCGCGCCTCGCTGCTCGCGGGCGAGCCCGGCAAGGGCGATCCGCTCGCCCATCCCCGCCTCACCGTCATTTGCATGGCCGAGGAAGTGCCGCGCGAGAGCGAGGTGCGCGCCGCCCTTCGCGAACGCTTCGTGCGCCGCCATCCCAAGGCGAAGCTCTATGTCGACTTTCCCGACTTCACCTTCTTCCGCCTCGTGCCGCAGCGCGCCCTTCTCAACGGCGGCTTCGGCAAGGCCTTCGTTCTCGCGGCGGAGGACCTCCTGATTCGCTCTCCCGCCCGCATTGCCCTTGCGGGGATGGAAGCCGGCGCCATCGAGCACATGAACAGCGACCATGCGGAAGCCGCCGGCATTTACGCCCGCCATTATTGCGGGGCGAAGGACGGCGAATGGACGATCGCGGGGCTCGATGCGGCCGGTGTTGACCTTGCCAGCGGCGACAGATTGAAGCGGCTTGAGTTTTCTCGCGAACTCGAAGAGGCGGGGGAACTTCGCGCCGAGCTTGCACGTTTGCTCCGCGCAGCAAGAGCAGCAGGCTGAACAATCGACGTTTTCGCCGAACGCATCTGGAAGGTGCGTTTCCCGTTCCCGACAGGCACCTATCGTCATGCGTGCGCCTACCCCCATTTCTTGCTCTTGATGGGGGTGGGTTTGTTTATATGCTAACAAGCGGATTCACATAAAAGCACATGATTTGAAGCGGAAACGCCCCAAGGAGTTTCAGATGGACAAGATTTCAGAGGCAGAACACGCACAGGCCGAGATTGCATCCGATTTCCTTTCCGCCATGGCCAATCCCAA
>CBIMFD010000191.1:0-6660 GCA_966243085.1 uncultured Shinella sp. | reverse complement strand
ATCGCGCTCCAGGATGCGACGAACAAGGAAACGGACTTCGCCTATCCCAACTCGGAAACGACGTCGCTGCGCATCGACACGCGCATCGCGCCGACCAACGACCGGCGCATCCGCGAGGCGATGAACCTTGCGATCGACCGGCAGGCGATGATCGGCACGCTCTTCCCCGAACAGGCGAAGATCGCGACCCAGCTCGTCGTGCCGACCACCATCGGCTACAACGCCGATATCCCGGTCTGGCCCTACGATCCGGACAAGGCCAGGAAGCTGGTGGAGGAAGCCAAGGCCGACGGCGTGCCGGTCGATACGCAGATCCGCATCATCGGCCGCAACGGGCAGTATCCCAACGCGACCGAGGCGATGGAAGCCATCATGGCGATGCTCCAGGACGTCGGCCTCAACGTGAAGCTCGACATGTACGACGTCTCGGTATGGAACAACTACTTCGTCGCGCCCTATGTCGCCGATTCCGGCCCGACGCTGACCCAGTCGCAGCATGACAACGCCACCGGCGACCCGGTCTTCACGGCCTTCGTGAAATACGCCTCGGAAGGGGCTCATTCGATGGTGCGCGACCCTGCCGTCGACGCGCTGATCGAAAAGGCGACGACCGCGACGGGCGACGAACGCACCAAGCTGTGGAAGGAACTGTTCGCCAAGGTGAACGAGGAGATCATCGCCGATATCCCGATGTTCCACATGGTCGGCTTCACCCGGGTCTCGCCGCGTCTGGACTTCAAGCCGACAATTGCCGCAAACTCCGAACTTCAGCTCTCGCAGATCAAGTTCAAGTAGCAGCCATCCGCGGGCCGGTTCACGCCGGCCCGCGATCCGATAGAAAGAACGGACCGTCCCATGCCCCATATCGACCAGCGCGCCCTGACGGGTTTCGTCGAACAGATGCTCACCCGCGTCGGCATGGAGGCCGACAAGGCCGCGGCAACCGCCGAAATCCTCGTCGAGGGCGATATGATCGGCCATGAGACCCACGGCGTCGGTCTTCTGCACTGGTATCTCGAAGCCATCGAGGAAGGATCGATGGCAAGGGCCGGCAGCTACGACGTGGTGTCCGACAGGGGCGCGACCTTCGTTTGGGACGGCAATCTGCTGCCGGGCGCCTGGCTGCTCACCGAGGCGCTCGATCAGGCCTGCCACCGCGTCGCCGATCACGGCATCGTCGCGGCGGCCATCCGCAACTGCCATCATACCTGTGCGCTATCCGCCTTCATGCGGCGCGTCACCGAGCGCGGCTATATCGTCCAGCTCTCCGTTTCCAATCCCGGCGCCGCGCGCGTTGCGCCCTATGGCGGCACGAGGCCGCTGCTGACGCCCAATCCGACGGCGGCCGGCTTCCCCACCTCGGGCGATCCGGTCCTCATCGACGTCTCATGCTCCATCACGACGACGACGATGACGCAGACGCTCGCCAAGCGCGGCGAGAAATTTCCGGGCGACTGGGCGCTCACCGCGGCGGGCGAGCCGACCGACGAGCCGCGCGAGATCACCGAGCGCGGCGGCACGATGATGCCGCTCGGCGGCGTCGACAAGGGACACAAGGGCTTCGGCCTCGCCCTCATGGTGGACATCATGGGGCAGGGCCTTTCCGGCAAGGGCAGGGCGAACACGCCCGCCGGCACCTTTGCCCAGAGCGCCTATCTCCAGGTCATGGATCCCGCCTTCTTCGCCGGGCTCGACGCCTTCACCGCAGAGGCGGATTTCACCGCCGACGCCTGCCGCACCAATCCGCCGGCGCCATGGAACAACGGGGGCGTGCGCGTGCCTGGCGACAGCGCGGCGAAGAAGCGTCGGGCGGCACTCGAAAGAGGCGTTCCGGTCAACGATATCGCCTGGGAAAAGCTCGGCCGCGAAGCCGAGCGGCTCGGCGTCGTCATGCCCGCGCCGCTCTCCTGACGCTTCAGGACGCGTCCGCGGCAAGATCCGCGAGGATATCCAGAAATTCCTTCTGCGCGGCGGTCGGAAGCCAGCCCGACCGCTTCGTGAGCCCGATCGGACGGCGGGTATGCGTGAGATCGAAATCGAGCGCCACGACCAGCGTCCGTTCGATTTCCGCCCGCGCCTGCCGGCCCGAGATGAAGCCGAGATGGTCGCTCTGGCTGACGAGCTCGCGCATGAGGATGAGCGAGGCGGCTTCGACGATGCTGGCCGGGCCCGCGGCGCAGCCCTCGAACAGGGCGTCGAAATGCTGGCGGATCGGCGTGCCCTTCAGGGCAACCACCCAGGGGAAGGACGCAAGCGCCTCGCGCGTGATATCGCCCCGCCCAGCGAGAGGATGGTTCTTTCCCGCGACGATGACCACGGTATCGTGGAACAGCATGGATTCCTCCACGTCCGCGATAGGCGCGGGCTCGCGCAGCGCACCGATCAGGAAATCCACCTCGCCGCGCCGGAGGCCGGCGAGCAGTTCCGGATAGGGGCCTTCCGAGACCTGGATCGGCAGGTTCGGGCGTCTTGCGCGGAAGCGCGCGATCGCCGTCGGCAGGATATAGGAGCGCGAGAGCGGCATCGCGCCGATGACGAGCCGGCCGGCATGGGTGGAGCGCGCCTCGGCGAGGTCGGCTTCCGCCTGCGCAAGTTCGGCAAAGGCGAGGCGCGCGGCCTGCGCCAGGATCTGCGCGGCGCGGGTCGCCATGATGCCGTAGGCGGTCCTTTCGAATAGAGGCCGGCCGGCCTCCCGTTCGAGCTGCGAGACCGAGCGATGCACCGTCGGCTGGGAAAGGCCCATGCGGTGCGCGGCGAGCGTATAGTTCTCCCGCTCGCGGACGGCGATCATCGCTTCGAGCTGGGAAAGGGTCGCCGTCACCTTGAGGCGCGGGGCGACCTCGTCCAGCGCCGGGTCGAGATAGGAGAAGGCGCGGCGAACGCGCGTCACCAGCACCTCGCCGAGCGTGTTGACGAAGAGCCCGTGCGGGCGGCGGGAAAAGAGTGCTTCACCCACCGTGGCCTCGATCTTCGAGAGGGCCTGCGTGACGGCTGGCTGCGAGACATGGCACCGCTCGGCGGCGCGTGTGACAGATTGCGTTTCGACGACGGCGAGGAAGACCCGGAGGTGCCGGAGGTTGAAACGCATGGATGCTCCCGCAGGGTGGCTCACACGCCTTTCTTGTCGAGAATCCGGTCGAGGCGGGAGGGAAGGTCGTCTTCGCCGGCCGTCAGAGCGAGGCCGGCGATCTCATCCTGCCATTCGGCCGTGGCGGCCGCAAGCCGATTGGGAAGGCCGTAGTCGCTGAGGGTTCTTGCCACCTCCCGCATCTCGGCGGCGCGGCGCGCGCCGTGCAGCATCATCCGCTCCAGATTGTAGGCCGTGCGCCGCGTCCAGTCGATTCCGGGATCGGAGGACTGCAGCGAGGCGAGCACCGCCTCTTCTACGCCGGCCCGCCGGGCGGCGAGCATCGCCTCGGCCGTCAGCGCCTCCAGCCCCTTGACGATCACCGAGCGCAGCATCTTGATCGCCGAGGCGTCGCCGACGCGCGGGCCGGCCGGCCTGCCCCGCATGCCGAGCGCAGCCAGCGCGACAAGCGCTGTTTCCGCATGCGGCCCCGAAACGAGCAGCGGCGTCAGGTGGCGCTGCGGATGGACCGGTGCCATCACGGCGACGTCGACATAGCGCCCGCCCGCCCTCTCGACCGCCTCCGCATTCGCCATCTTGGTGACCGGCGAGCAGGAATTGCAATCGAAGAAGAGGGCGCCCTTGCCGATCGTCGCCGCCGCCTCGCTTGCCGCCTCCGCCGCGCGGTCCGCCGTGACGAGGCTGAACACGCGATCCGCGCCGGCAAGCGCTTCCGCCGGACTGCGGGCCGCCTCGACGGAAAATTCCGCGCAGGCCGAAAGAACGGCTCCTGCCGTGGCCAGATCACCGAGCTTTATATCGAAGGCGGAGACGATATCGCCGTCGCCGCGTACCCAGCCCGAGGCGAAGGCGCGGCCCGCCTCGCCGAAGCCGACGAGTGCGATTTTCCCGTGATTGGCTGTGCTCATGTCGTTCCTCCGCGTCCTGCCGTTTCACTTTTCTTGTAGCTGCGGCGGCGTGCTCTTCGCCAGAACTTATAGCTTTTTCTTATGATCTGTGCGGCTCTTCCGAATTGTCCGGCAGGGCGATTGCCGCCAGAACGGAAGGCAGGAATTGCGGCCAGGGAGACGATTATGGCGGACAGGAAGACGGCGCTGGTCATCAGCGCGCATGCGGCGGATTTCGTTTGGCGTTGCGGCGGGGCGATCGCGCTGCATGCGGAAATGGGCTATGACGTCACGGTCGTCTGCCTCTCCTTCGGCGAACGGGGCGAATCCGCCAAGCTCTGGAAGGAGTCGGACATGACGCTGGAACGCGTCAAGGCGGCGCGGCGCGTGGAGGCGGAGAAGGCTGCGAAGGCCCTCGGCGTCGCCGACCTCGTCTCCTTCGACCTCGGCGACTATCCGCTGCGCCTGACGGACGAGGACAAGTTCCGGCTGGTCGAGGTGATCCGCAAGGTCCAGCCGGCCTTCATGCTCAGCCACTCGAAATACGATCCCTACAATACCGATCACATGTATGCGACCGAGGTGGCGCTCGAAACCCGCATGATCGCGCAGGCCTGGGGCCACAATCCCGGCCAGAAGGTGCTCGGCGCACCGCAGCTCTATCTGTTCGAGCCGCACCAGACGGAGCAGATGGGCTGGAAGCCAGACGTCTTCCTCGACATCACCTCGGTCTGGGAGAAAAAATGGGCGGCGATCCAGTGCATGGAAGGCCAGGAACATCTATGGGCCTATTACAGGAACGTCGCCGAGAACCGCGCCAACCATTTCATGCGCAATTCCGGCGGCCAATCCGGCGGGCGCAAGGCGAAATATGCGGAAGGCTATCAGTCCGTCTTCCCGCGCACCGTCGACGAACTTTGAGAAGACCTCCGACCGGAAGGACATGATGGAACCCTGCTTCGATATCGCCCATCTCGCCCATGTCGAGATGCTGACGGACCGTTTCGAGGAAAGCCTCGATTTCTTCACCCGCGTCTACGGCCTCAAGCTGTCCGGCATGGACGGGACCTCGGCCTATCTGCGCGCCTGGGACGACTACGAGCACCATTCGCTGAAGCTCACCCGCGCCGACACGACGGGCGTTGGCCATATCGCCTATCGCACGGCCTCGCCGCAGGCGCTGGAGCGGCGGGTGAAGGTCATCGAGGCGAGCGGCTACAAGGTTCTCGGCTGGGTGGAGGGCGATCGCGGCCACGGCCGCGCCTTCCGCTTCGAGGATCCGTACGGCCATGTCTTCGAGATCTATTACGAGACCGTCCGCCACGCGCCATCCGGCGACGACGTGCCGGCGTTGAAGAACATGGCGAGCGCTTTTTCGGGCGCGGCGCCGCGGCGTCTCGATCACCTGAACCTGCTCTGCGACGATGTCGCCGAGTTCCGCCGTTTCATGGAGACGTGCCTCGGCTCGCGTGTGACGGAAATGATCCTTCTCGACAACGGCCGGCTCGGCGGTTGCTGGTTCACCATCAACAACAAGACCTACGACCTTGCCTGCACCGAGGAGCACGGCGGCGGCCACGGCCGCCTGCACCACGTCACCTACGCCACCGACCAGCGCGAGGACATCTTGCGCGCGGCCGACATCTTCCTGCAGAACGGCGTGCATATCGAGACGGGGCCGCACAAGCACGCCGTCCAGGGCACCTTCTTCCTCTATGTCTGGGAGCCCGCCGGCAACCGGGTGGAGCTTGCCAATTCCGGCGCGCGCCTCATCCTCGCGCCCGACTGGGAACCGGTCGTCTGGACGCAGAAGGAGCGCCTGAAGGGGCAGGCCTGGGGAATGAAGACCATCGAGACGTTCCACACCCACGGGACGCCGCCCGTCAAATCGGGGGAGCACTGACATGGCTGTCGTCGTACAGAACGTCGAGCGCGCCGCCGCCGATGCCATCGACCGTCTCGCCCGCGCGGGCGTTGCCACGGTCCATGAGGCGCAGGGCCGCAGGGGCATGCTGCAAAGTCATATGCGGCCGATCTATCCGGGCGCGCAGGTGGCGGGCTCGGCGGTGACGATCTCCGCGCCGCCCGGCGACAACTGGATGATCCACGTCGCCATCGAGCAGATCAAGGACGGCGACATCCTCGTGCTGGCCCCGACCAGCCCCTGCGACAACGGCTATTTCGGCGACCTGCTCGCCACCTCCGCCATGGCACGCGGCTGCCGCGGCCTCGTCATCGATGCCGGCGTGCGCGATATCCGCGATCTGACGGAGATGGGCTTTCCCGTCTGGTCGAAGGCCGTTTCCGCGCAGGGCACCGTCAAGGAGACGCTCGGTTCGGTGAACGTGCCCATCGTCTGCGCGGGGGCCTCTGTCGAGGCCGGCGACATCATCGTCGCGGACGATGACGGCGTCGTCGTGGTGCGGCGCGCCGAGGCTGAAACGGTGCTTGCCGCCGCCGAGCAACGGCTCGCAAACGAGGAGGCCAAGCGCAGGCGCCTTGCCGCCGGCGAACTCGGCCTCGACATCTACAAGATGCGCGAGACGCTGGCCGCCAAGGGGCTGAAATATGTCTGAGGACGGCATCCGGTGCCTGTGGATGCGCGGCGGCACGTCCAAGGGGGCCTATTTCCTCGCCGAGGACCTGCCGGCCGATACGGCCGCGCGCGACGATCTCCTCTTGCGC
>CBIMFD010000190.1:0-6675 GCA_966243085.1 uncultured Shinella sp. | reverse complement strand
GGTCATGGACGATGCGCTCGGCGCAGGCGATGTGCATGGCCGTCGGATAGGTGTCATTCGACGACTGGCTCATGTTGACGTGGTCGTTCGGATGCACCGGCTTCTTGGAGCCCATGGCGCCGCCGAGCATCTCGATCGCCCGGTTGGAGATGACCTCGTTGGCGTTCATGTTGGACTGGGTGCCCGAACCCGTCTGCCAGACGACGAGGGGGAAGTGGTCGTTCAGCTTGCCGTCGATGACTTCCTGCGCTGCGGCGACGATCGCCTCGCCGAGCTTCGGGTCGAGCCGGCCGAGTTCCATGTTGGTGCGGGCGGCGGCCTGCTTGACGATGCCGAGGGCACGCACGACCGCGAGCGGCTGCTTTTCCCAGCCGATCTTGAAATTGCCGAGCGAACGTTGCGCCTGCGCGCCCCAATAGCGGCTGTTGTCCACCTCGATGGGGCCGAATGTATCCGTTTCCGTGCGCGTCGATGTCATTGTGCTTCCCGCTTAAAGCCCATGCGCTTCGTCCTGCCGCCGGCGATGCCGCCGCATGGGGCGCGGCAGGCCGGGCGGACGCGAAGCCTTCGGCCGCGCCCGCGCGAAATCGCGCAATTCTCTGGCCCATCTGCGCCGCGGTTGCAAGGGGCGGATGGCTCCCGGGCGGCGAGACTTTCGGTTAAAATCGATTAGGCGGCAGGCGGCGGAAAGGACGGGCACAGCCCCACGCGCAGGCTGTGCTTTTTCCAACACAACCGGCGGATCATTTTTTTTGCCCTCTGAGGAAGAGGCCGGACGGAAAAGCCTGCCCGATGTCAAAAATCCGTGCCCGTTCAAATTTTTATCCGGCCTTGCCCGTCCCTTCCCGCAAGGGCCGGAATGACGGTTTCGTGAGCGCCGCGCGAGAGGGTGTGCGGGGGCGTTTCCTTTTCATTCACCATCCTTTCCTATAACTTACCGGCCTGCTGGTTCGGGCGTCGCCAGAGGCCGCCAAGGGCGGTTTATTCGGGGAATGGATTACTGATGAGACTTACCAAGACTGCCGTGCTGGCCGCCGCGCTGGCTCTTTCCTGCGCTACGATCACGCTCGATGCCGCACCCGCAAACGCACTGACCCTGATGGAATTCATCCGCGGCGGCAAGAAGAAGGAGCCGAAGCGCGAGACGCTCCCCGGCGTGGAAACCGGCGCCGTCGAAACCCGGCAGGAGGCCAGGCCCCTGCCGCGCGTGACCGGCCCGCGCTACTACACGTACAAGGCCGAAGCGCTGAAGCGCATCGCCACCGACAAGCTGGCCGACCCGGTCGTGACCAGCTCGATTTCCGCCGACGCCGCACCGGCCGGCGATGCCGGCATCCGCGCCTCCTTCGCCAATGTCAGCGTGCGCGCCGCGCCGGACGCCGCCAAGGCCGTCGAGGCGTTCTACAGCGCCAACAGGAAGTTCCTCTGGATCGACGGCAGGGGGATCAGCGAGAAGGCGACGGCGGCCATGGCCGTGCTCGCCGATGCGGCCGCGGTCGGCCTCGACCCCGCCGATTACGCCGTGATGCCGCCGGCCACGGCCTTCGACAGCGCCGACATGGCGAAGCGCTACGATGAACTTGCCCGCTTCGAGATTTCGCTGACGGCTGCCGTCGCGACCTATATCGAGGACGCCGTGCGCGGGCGTGTCGATCCGAACCGCATTTCCGGCTACCACGACTTCAAGCGCAAGGAGGTGAACCTCCTCGCCGCGCTCAAGAACGTCGCGCTCAGCGGCAATGTGAAGGCCTATCTGGAAAGCCGCTCGCCGGCCAATGCCGATTTCCAGGCATTGAAGGCCGAGCTTGCGCGGCTCAAGGCCGAGACCGCGGCCGAGGACCGCGTGGTCATCGCCGACGGCACGCTCCTGAAGCCGGGCCAGAGCGATCCGGAACTCGCCAATGTCGTCAAGGGCATCCTCAAGCACGGCTCGGACGCGCTGAAGAGCGAACATGCGGCGACCCTCGCCGCCTATCAGGGCACGCCCGAATACACGCCCGAACTCGTCACCCTCGTCGAAGCCTTCCAGAAGGAGAAGGGGCTGAAGCCCGACGGCATCGTCGGCAAGGCCTCGATCCGCAAGCTGACGGGCGGCGATTCGATCGAGGACAGGATCGCCAAGGTCGAGGTGGCGCTGGAACAGGCGCGCTGGCTGCCGGTCGATCTCGGTCCGCGCCACGTCTTCATCAACCAGCCCGCCTTCACGGTCTACTATTACGAGGACGGCGCGGAAAAGTTCTCGATGCGCACGGTGGTCGGTTCCAAGGCGCACCAGACCTATTTCTTCGAGGACACGATCCAGACCGTCGAGGTCAATCCCTATTGGGGCGTGCCGCAGTCGATCATCATCAACGAGATGCTGCCGAAGCTCAGGAGCGATCCGTCCTATCTCGACCGGATGGGCTACGAAGTGGCCGTCGGCGGTCACGCCGTACCCTCGTCCTCGGTCAACTGGTACGGCTCGACGGCCGGCGTTTCCGTGCGCCAGCCGCCGAGCGACGACAATGCGCTGGGCGAATTGAAGATCCTCTTCCCGAACAGCCACGCCATCTACATGCACGACACGCCGTCGAAGAGCTTCTTCAAGCGGGACATGCGCGCGCTCAGCCACGGCTGCGTGCGCCTTGCCGAGCCGCGCAAGATGGCGGCCGCCGTTCTTGGCGTCAGCGAGGCGGACGTCGGCAAGGAGATCGCCTCGGGCCGCAACAAGGCCCTCGACGTCAAGGCCGATATCCCGATCTACGTCGCCTATTTCACCGCCTGGCCGAACAAGGACGGCAAGGTCGAGTATTTCGACGACGTCTACGGCCGCGACGACTACACGCGCAAGGCCTTCGCCGCGATCAGCGCGGCGCGCGGGGTCGAGGGCTGAGCGCAGGCAGCGCTCTTCCCGAGAATGCCCCTCATCCCGCTGCCGCGACCTTCTCCTTGGCTGCGGGGAGAAGGTGTATGCCGTTATGTTTTCCCATTGGAAACCCTGGCTGTTGTCTTCCTTCTCCCCGCTTGCGGGGAGAAGGTGCCGGCAGGCGGATGAGGGGGCTTTCGCCCCGCTTTCACCGGGCGAGCAATTCTTCCACGAGGTCCGGCGTCAGTTCGTCGAAATGGGCGATGACGTGGCTCGGCGCGAGATCGGCGACCGGCACGTCCGAATAGCCGAAGGGCACGCCGATGGAGGGGACGCCGGCATTGCGCGCGACGAGCATGTCGTTGAGGCTGTCGCCGATCATCACCGTGCGCTTCGGGTCCGCTCCGGCCAGGCGCACCGTGCCGAGGAGGTGTTCGGCATCGGGCTTGCGCACGGCGAAGGTGTCGCCGCCGGTGATCGCGGCAAAGCGCGGCGTGAGAGCCAAGCCTTCGAGCAGCCGGCGGGCAAGGCCTTCTGCCTTGTTGGTGCAGACGGCGAGCCGGTGGCCGGCGCCGGTAAGCCGGCCCATGGCCTCCGCAAGGCCCGGGAAGAGCGCCGAGACCCCCGGCATCGCCTCGGCGTAATGCTCGACGAAGGCGTCGAGCATGCGCGCAAGCTCGCCGTCGGAAATCTCGCGCCCGCGCATGGCGAAGGCGCGCTTGATCATCACCTGGCCGCCATGGCCGACGAGATAGGTGAGGTCGTCATAGGTGACCGGCTCCAGGCCTTCGAGGCCGATCGTATGGTTGAGGCTCGCCACGAGATCGTGCGCCGTATCGATGAGCGTACCGTCGAGATCGAAGACAACGAGGGGGGAATTCATGGGCATTACCTTGCGGGAAGGAGGAGGGAGGCTTTCGGCCTAAGCGATGGCGCACGCTTTTGCAATCGGGTTCCGCGGCCGGGGACGCGCCGATTTTGGCTTTCGTTTGCCATTGAGGGCGTGTAAGTGTCTCACCGGAATTCCGGTGACCCATCTGCGCCGGCTTGCACCGTTCAGGGAGTTTGGGGCATGGACGCCCGGGAAATGAAGATCAAGGCGGCCGAAGCGGCGCTTGCCCATGTGGAAGACGGCATGCGCCTCGGCATCGGCACCGGCTCGACGGCGGAAGAATTCGTGCGCCTGCTTGCCGAGAAGGTCGCCGGCGGTCTTCGGGTCGAGGGCGTGCCGACCTCCGAGCGCACGGCGCGGCTGTGCCTGGAACTCGGCGTGCCGCTGAAGTCGCTCGACGAACTGCCGGAACTCGACCTTGCGATCGACGGCGCCGACGAGGTGGACGGCCGCCTCAACCTCATCAAGGGCGGCGGCGGCGCGCTGTTGCGCGAGAAGATCGTCGCGGCCGCCTCGCAGCGCATGATCGTGATCGCCGACGAGAGCAAGGTGGTCGAGACGCTCGGCGCCTTCAAGCTGCCGATCGAAGTCAATCCCTTCGGCCTCGTCTCCACCCGCATCGCCATCGAGAAGGCAGCCGACCGGCTCGGCCTTTCCGGCGCGATTTCCCTGCGCGCCTCCGGCGACGGTGCGTTCACCACGGACGGCGGGCACTATATTCTCGACGCATCTTTTGGCCGCATTCCTCATGCAGATGCGCTCGCAAGCCGCCTCAATGACATACCGGGCGTCGTCGAACACGGCCTCTTCATCAACATGGCGTCGCTGGCCATCATCGCGGGACCCGCTGGTGCGCGCACGCTGACGGCGAAAGACTAGACAGGAGCACAGACCGACATGATCAAATTTGCTGGTTTCGGCCGGACCCTCGCGGCGACCCTCATCGTTTCGGCAAGCCTTGCCGGCGCCGTCCGGGCGCAAGACGTGACGGACGAGCAGATCAAGGTCGCGCGCGGGGCCATTGATGCCATCGGTGCGACGAGCCGCTTCGACAACATCCTGCCGGGCCTTGCCGCCCGCGTGAAGTCGACGCTCATCCAGGCTTCGCCGAACCACGAAGCGGAGATCAACGCGGTCGTCGACGAGCAGGCGCTCGCGCTCGCCCCGCGCCGCGCCGACCTCGAGAAGGAAGCAGCGACCATCTACGCCAAGACCTTCACCCAGGACGAGCTGAAGGCCATCGCCGACTTCTACAACTCGCCTGTCGGCAAGAAGCTCCTGTCGGACGGCCCGATCGCCACGCGCGAAGTCATGAAGGCCGCCGAGATCTGGGCGAACGGCGTCGACCGCGACCTGCGCGCGGAAAGCGGCAAGAAGCTGGATGCGATGATCGGCACGCCGGCTCCGGCCGAAGGCGGCGAAGCGCAGACGCAGCAGCAGTAATCATCGGGAAGGCGGCCTCCGGAGCCGCCTTTTCCTGCGGGGCCGTTCCTTTCGGGAGCGGCCTTTTCCTTTTCAGCCCGCACTCCCTATATTCGAGGCGCCCCGAGACGGATTCGCCGCACGGGCGCTTCATTCACGCCCCGCCCGCAGGAGATCATCACATGACGGCATTCGACTACGACCTCTTCGTCATCGGCGGGGGCTCCGGCGGCGTGCGCAGCGCGCGCCTTGCGGCGAGCATGGGCAAGAAGGTGGGGATTGCCGAGGAGTTCCGCTTCGGCGGCACCTGCGTCATCCGCGGCTGCGTGCCGAAGAAGCTCTATGTCTACGCCTCGCAGTTCCACGAGCATTTCGAGGACGCGGCCGGCTTCGGCTGGAAGGTCGGTGAGACGCGTTTCGACTGGAAGGCGCTGGTCGCCGCCAAGGAGGCCGAGATCACGCGCCTCGAAGGTCTGTACCGCAAGGGCCTCGACAACGCCGGCGCGACGATCCTTCAGACCCGCGCCGTCCTCGTCGGGCCGAATACGCTGCGCCTGACGGCGACGGACGAGTTGGTGACGGCCGAGCGCATCCTGATCGCCGCCGGCGGCCATCCGACGCCGCATTTCGACCTGCCCGGCCACGATCTCTGCATCACCTCCAACGAGGCCTTCGACCTTGCCGAACTGCCGAAGTCCATCCTGATCTCCGGCGGGGGCTATATCGCCGTCGAATTCGCCAACATCTTCCACGGGCTCGGCATCGAGACGACGCTGATCTATCGCGGCAAGCAGATCCTCTCGCGCTTCGACCAGGACATGCGCGCGGGCCTTCAGGCTGCGATGATCGCCAAGGGCATCCGCATCATCTGCGAGGACATCATCACCAACGTGAGCGAAGGCGAGGGCGGCCGGCGCACCGTGACGACCAAGGCGGGAGAAACGCTCGTCGTCGACCAGGTGATGCTGGCGCTCGGCCGCGTGCCGAACACGGCGAACCTCGGGCTGGAGACGGCGGGCGTCAAGACGAACGAGAAGGGTGCGATCGTCGTGGACGACTATTCGCGCACCAACGTTCCGGGCATCTTCGCGCTCGGCGACGTAACCGACCGCGTGCAGCTCACCCCCGTCGCGATCCACGAGGCCATGTGCTTCATCGAAACGGAGTTCCGCGGCAATCCCGTCTCGCCGGACCTCGACCTCATCGCCACCGCCGTCTTCTCGCAGCCGGAAATCGGCACGGTCGGCCTCACCGAGGAGGAGGCCGCGAAGAAGTTCGACGACCTCGAAGTCTATCGCGCCGAATTCCGCCCGATGAAGGCGACGCTCTCCGGACGGCAGGAGAAGATGATCATGAAGCTCGTCGTCAATGCCAGCGACCGCAAGGTCGTCGGCGCCCACATTCTCGGCCACGAGGCGGGCGAGATGGCGCAGCTTCTCGGCATCTCGCTGAAGGCCGGCGTCACCAAGGACGATTTCGACCGCACCATGGCTGTGCACCCGACCGCGACGGAGGA
>CBIMFD010000189.1:0-6701 GCA_966243085.1 uncultured Shinella sp. | reverse complement strand
CACCTTCTCCCCGGTGGGGAGAAGGGAAAACAGGCGACAGTCTGCCATATGCGATTGCCCTGCCGCCTGCGAGGAAAGGGTTAGGGTGAGGGGCAAAGCCGCCACTCGGCCAGCCACTCTCACAATCAAATCCCCCGCAGATACGGATTGCTGCGCCGCTCCTCGCCGATCCGTCCCCCCGGCCCGTGGCCGCAGAGGAAGCCGACCTCGTCGCCGAGCGGGAATACCTTGTCGCGGATCGAATCCAGAAGCTGCTGGTGATTGCCGCCGGGCAGGTCCGTGCGGCCGATGGAACCCTGGAAGAGCACGTCGCCGAGATGGGCGAAGCCCTGGGCGCGGTTGAAGTAGATCACATGGCCGGGCGCATGGCCCGGCGTATGGTAGACCTCGAATTCGTGATCGCCGAAGGAAACGGTGTCGCCGTCCTCCAGCCAGCGGTCCGGCACCACATTGCTGACCGTCATCGGCACGCCGAACATCGAAGCCTGCGCCTCCAGCCGCTGGAGCAGCGAAAGATCGTCCTTGTGCGGGCCGATGATGTCGACGCCGAGCGCCTCCTTCAGTTCCTTCGCGCCGCCGGCATGGTCGATATGGCCGTGTGTCAGCCAGATCGCCTTCACGGTAATGCCGTTGCTCTTCAGCGTCTCGAGGATCGTCTCGACGTCGCCGCCCGGATCGACGACCACGCCCTCCTTCGTCTCGCTGTCGAAGAGGATGGTGCAGTTCTGCTGGAAGGGGGTGACGGGGATGATGCCCGCCTGAAGCATGCCCATGGGGCCCTCGCTCGGTTGCCGCTCGTTTCCTCCCTATAGCCGCAAGCCGGGGCCGGGACCAAGCCTGAAGTCAGCGCAGGCTCGCCATTTCCGAGGCGGGGCCGGTAGCGAAGGTCGGCGAGACGGTGGAAAAGAGCAGCGCCGCGACCGCGATGTTGAGCGCGGCATAGAGATAGACCACCGGGCGGAGCCGGGCGGCAACCGGGTTCTGCGGTTTTTCGGGATCGGGGCGCATCGTTGGTTCCCTTCGGTTTCGGCCGTCGCGGCCTTCCTCATCGTCGTTCGGTTGTACAACGATGCGGGATTCCCTCCTGTTCCGCCGGAAACAGGGACGGAGCGGAAGTGTTGCACCAGCGCCACAATCAGAGTGGCAGCGCCGTGGTCTCCTTCAGCGTATCGAGCACTATGGCGGTCTTTACATGCGAGACGGATTCGTGCGGCAGGAGCACGTCGTTGACGAAGGCGGAAAGCGCCTTCAGGTTCGGCACCACGACCTTGATGATGTAGTCCATCTCCCCCGTCAGCGAATAGGCTTCCAGCACCTCCGGCAGGTTGGAGATGAGCCGGGCGAAGCGCACCGCATTGTCGCGGTTGTGCGTGGAAAGCGTCACCGTCACCACGATGACGATGCCGAGATCGAGCTTTTCGCGGTCGAGCTCTGCCCGGTACGCGCGGATGATCCCCTCCTCCTCCAGCCGGATGCGCCGGCGCGAACATTGCGAAGGCGACAGGTTGATGCGCTCGGATAGCTCGTTGTTCGTCAGGCGCGCATCTTCCTGCAAATGCGCGAGCAGTTTTCGGTCGAAGTCGTCCAGTTGCACGGATTGCCCTCCATTACGCCAATTCACGCACGAAAATCGCATGGATTTGCCAAAGCGCAAGCACTATGCATGCACATTGCATGGCAACGGCGCCATACTTGGCTCACATCAATTTCGTGGAGGACGAAGATGGGCCCTTTCCCGCACGATGCACCGCCGGCTGAGATCACCGCGGAAAACCCCGCCGGCACCGACGGCTTCGAGTTCGTCGAGTTCGCTCATCCCGAGCCGGAAAAGCTCGAAGAGCTCTTCACCCGCATGGGCTACAGCAAGGTCGCCACGCACCGCAGCAAGGCGATCTCCGTCTGGCGCCAGGGCGACGTCAACTATGTGCTGAATGCCGAGCCCGGCTCCCACGCCATGAAGTTCACTGGGGAGCACGGCCCCTGCGCCGCCTCCATGGCCTGGCGCGTGGTCGATGCGAAGCACGCCTTCGAGCACGCCGTTTCCAAAGGCGCGACACCCTATGCGGGAGACGACAAGACGCTCGACGTTCCGGCCATCGTCGGCATCGGCGGCTCGCTCCTTTATTTCGTCGAGACATATGGCGCGAAGGGTTCGGCCTATGATGCCGAATTCGTCTGGACCGGCGAGCGCGATCCCAAACCCCGGGGTGTCGGCTTCTACTATCTCGACCACCTCACCCACAACGTCTATCGCGGCAACATGGACAAGTGGTGGGACTTCTACCGCGAGCTTTTCGGCTTCAGGCAGATCCACTTCTTCGACATCGACGGCCGCATCACCGGCCTCGTCTCGCGCGCCATCACCTCTCCCTGCGGCAAGATCCGCATTCCGCTGAACGAATCCAAGGACGAGACGAGCCAGATCGTCGAGTACCTGAAGAAGTACAGAGGCGAAGGCATCCAGCACATCGCCGTCGGCACGGATGCGATCTACGACGCGACCGACCGCCTCGCCGGAAACGGCCTGAAATTCATGCCCGGTCCGCCGGACAATTACTACGACCGCTCCTATGTGCGCGTCGTCGGCCATGAGGAGCCGGTCGAGCGCATGAAGAAGCACGGCATCCTCATCGACGGCGAAGGCGTCGTCGACGGCGGCATGACGAAAATCCTCCTCCAGATCTTCTCCAAGACCGTGATCGGCCCGATCTTCTTCGAATTCATCCAGAGGAAGGGCGACGAGGGCTTCGGCGAGGGCAATTTCCGTGCGCTCTTCGAGAGCATCGAGGAAGACCAGATCCGCCGGGGCGTCATCGCAGCAGAATAACAACCGCGGCAACCAGGCCATGCGGGGAAGGAGGAGGCGGCCGCGATGCGGCCGCCTCTTTGCGTCGAAGACTCCAGTGCAGCGTGCATCGGGTCAAATTGACATCTCCCGAAATTATCCTCAGGTTGCAAAAGCCGACCTTTCGGCACCGGAGTCGCGGGCTCCAGACCGCGCCCGGCAGCAAGGCAACCTGTCCGGCCGGGCACTCCTTTTCGGCGGACCATTGGAGGGGAAGTCCATGGAAGCATTGATGCCTATCGTCACGCAGCTCATCGCCGGCGCCATCGGGGGCAACGTCGCCGGCGCGGCCCTGAAACAGGCCGCCGTGAGCGTGATCGTCCGCACCATCGTCGGCGCCATCGGCGGTGTCGGCGGCGGCCTTCTCCTGCAGATGCTCGGCGGCGAAGCTGGCCTCAGCGGCCTCGTTGCCGACGGCATCGGCGGCCTCGTCGGCGGCGGCGTGCTGACGGCCATCGTCGGTGCCGTGCTCGGCAAGAAATAGGCAGCGCCCGTTCGCTGAAAGGAAAAGGCGGCCCGAAAGGCCGCCTTTGCTTGTCGGGGCGCCTTGCCCCGCCACCTCCGCTCCATTCTTTCAAGTTGATTGTTTCGCCCGTTACGGTCTAACCAGAAATGGACAGGATTACCGTTGGCCAGGCGCCATCGGGAACCTGGAACCAAAAAGCACGCGGGGACGGCAGCGCATGAAAGGAAATGACAACGTGGCCCGACAGATGCCGGACAAGAACGGCATGGGCGAGTTGCACGAAGATGCCATGACGGGCGACGGCCGCATCGATTTCGAGATCATCGAGGGCCTGTTCTTCGCCTATCGCGACTTCATTTCCGATCCCGACGCGATCCTGGAAAAGAGCGGCTTCGGCCGCGCGCACCACCGGGTCGTGCACTTCGTCAACCGCGAGCCCGGCATGACGGTGGCGGACCTGCTCGACACGCTGAAGATCACCAAGCAGAGCCTTGCCCGCGTCTTGAAGCAGCTTATCGATTGCGGCTATATCCAGCAGGTGGCCGGCCCCGAGGACCGCCGCCAGCGCAAGCTCTATCCCACGCGCACGGGACGGGAACTGGCGCTTGCGCTCGCAGAGCCGCAATCCCGCCGCATCGCCCGTGCATTCGAGGACATGGATGCGGATGACCGCCGGGCGGTGGTGCGTTTCCTGAGCGGCATGCAGAACGCCAAGAGCGAGTAAGGTTCGAGGAGGCCGAGACGATGACCGCTGCCGGCACGCCCAACGACGACGCATCCCATCTCCTCGTCGTCGACGACGACACCCGTATCCGCGACCTTCTCAACCGCTACCTGATGGACCAGGGTTTCCGCGTCACCGTCGCGGGTGATGCCGACGAGGCGCGGCGCAAGCTGCGCGGCCTCGATTTCGACCTCATCATCATGGACGTGATGATGCCCGGCGAAAGCGGCCTGTCGCTGACGAAGAGCCTGCGCGAGATCCGCCCCGTGCCGATCCTCATGCTGACGGCACTCGCCGAATCCAAGGCCCGCATCGAAGGGCTGGAGGCCGGCGCCGACGATTACCTCTCGAAGCCCTTCGAGCCGCGCGAACTGGTGCTGCGCATCAACAATATCCTCAAGCGCAACGCCTCGGCCGCCGCGCCGAAGATCGAGCAGGTCATGTTCGGCCCCTATACCTTCTCGATCGTCCGCAAGGAGCTGAAGCGCGGCGCCGAGCCGATCCGCCTCACCGACCGCGAGCAGGACATCATGCTGCTCTTCGCCCAGCGCGCCGGCGAGACCATTCCGCGCCACGAGCTGATCGGCGAGGAGACCGAGGTCGGCGAGCGCACCATCGACGTGCAGATCAACCGCCTGCGCCGCAAGATCGAGGACGACCCCTCCAATCCCGTCTGGCTGCAGACGGTGCGCGGCATCGGCTATCGCCTCAGCGTGGAACAGGGGTGAGCGTGGAGCGGGGCGGCATGCGGGGAAAGTTGTCGAAGACCCCTCCCCAACCCCTCCCCACAAGGGGGAGGGACTTAAAGCGCCGGTCTCTTTCCACCTGGGTTTCAGCCGATGAGCAAGCCTCTTGCTTTCTCCCCCCTTGTGGGGGAGATGCCGGCAGGCAGAGGGGGTATTGGGAAGTGGAGCCCCGCCGATGAGCCTCTTCTCCACCTTCCGGCGGGACATCGAGCAGGCGCCGCGGGCGGGCTGGCGGCGCTTCACACGCTGGCTGCGCCACCAGATGCCGACGGGGCTCTATGCGCGCTCGCTGCTCATCATCATCCTGCCGATGGTGCTGCTGCAGGCGGTGGTGGCCTTCGTCTTCATGGAGCGGCACTGGCAGCTCGTCACGCAGCGCCTGTCCATGGCCGTCACCCGCGACATCGCGGCCATCATCGACCTCATCGAGACCTACCCGCAGGACGACAACTATACCGAGATCACCCGCATCGCCCGCGAGCGGCTGGAGCTCATCATCTCCATCGAGCCGGGCAAGGACCTGCCGCCGCCGCGCAGCAAGCCCTTCTTCAACATCCTGGACGAGATTCTCAGCGAGGAGATCGTCCGCCAGATCCGCCGCCCGTTCTGGATCGACACGGTGGGCGAAAGCAATCTGGTCGAGATCCGAATCCTGCTCGACAACAAGATCCTGCGCGTCTACGCCCGGCGCAACCAGGCCTATGCCTCCAACACTCACATCTTCATTCTGTGGATGATCGGCGCGTCGCTGGTGCTGATCGGCATCTCGATCCTGTTCCTGCGCGGCCAGATCCGCCCGATCCTGGCGCTGGCGCAGGCGGCGGAGGGCTTCGGCAAGGGCCAGAAGATGCCGGAGAATTTCGCCCCGCGCGGCGCCGACGAGGTCCGTCGCGCGGGCCTCGCTTTCATCCTGATGCGCGAGCGCATCGAGCGGCAGATGGAGCAGCGCACGGCGATGCTCACCGGCGTCAGCCACGACCTGCGCACCATCCTCACCCGCTTCAAGCTGCAACTCGCGCTCGCCGGCAGCAATCCCGACCTGCAGGGCCTCAACACGGATGTCGAGGACATGCAGACCATGCTGGAAGGGTATCTCTCCTTCGCGCGGGGCGATACCGAGGAGGATGTCGGCGAGGTGCGGCTTTCCGACCTTTTCGACCGGCTGGCCATGGAGGCCGACCTGCACGACCGGACCTTCTCCTACGAGATCGACGGCGAGGACGAGGTGCTGGTGCGCCCCACCGCCTTCAGCCGCCTCGTCGGCAACCTCGTCTCCAACGCCTTGCGCTATGCCAAGACCGTACGGGTGGAGGCCCGCCACCGCGCCAAGTGGCTGACCATCACGGTGGACGACGACGGGCCGGGCATCCCCGAAAAGGCGCGCGAGGACGTCTTCAAGCCCTTCTTCCGCCTCGACGAGGCTCGCAACCTCGATGCCTCCGGCACCGGCCTCGGCCTTGCCATCGCCCTCGACATCGCCCGCAGCCACGGCGGCGACGTCACGCTCTCCGATAGTCCGATGGGAGGGCTGCGCGCGACGATCCGCGTACCGGCCTGATCAGCACATCTTCCTGCCGTTCGGCACGGTCTGGCCGACGCCGGCCAGGACGATCGCGCCCGTCTCGTCCTCGAAGCCGAGCGTCAGCACTTCCGAGCGCACCGGGCCGATCTGCCGCGGCGGGAAATTGACGACCGCCAGCACCTGCCGTCCGACGAGTTCCTCGAGCGTATAATGCACGGTGATCTGCGCGGAGGATTTCTTCGTGCCGATCTCCGGGCCGAAATCGATCAGCAATTTATAGGCGGGCTTGCGCGCCTCGGGAAAAGGCAGCGCCTCGACGATGGTGCCGACGCGGATGTCGACCCGCTCGAAATCGGCGTAGGTGATGGTGTCGGTCATGAAATGGTCTCCGTATCGAA
>CBIMFD010000188.1:0-6720 GCA_966243085.1 uncultured Shinella sp. | reverse complement strand
GAGCAGAAGCCGAGCACGAAAAGCCACGGCGCCGCCGGCTTCGTATAGTGCCACAGGAAGGCGAAAAGGCCCTTCGGCGGCAGCGAGGGCGCCTCGGAAGGATAGGGATTCAAACGTCTTTCGAACCAGCCGAACATGGCTATCTCCGTAATATCAAAGACGGAACCGGCACGGACGGCGCAAAACGGGCGCGGTCGGGGTTCCGGAGGAATGCCGCGGGGCGACGAAAGGCGTCACGCGGCGAATTGAAACAATGGGTCTGCGAAGGGGATTTGGGCGGCGATGTGCCTACGCGAGAAGAGGCGTGATGCCGGCCGGGAGGCGGCGCCGATGCGTGATATTCATCTTGATCCTCCCTGTTCTCGCGTTGAAGATGCCCCTTGGTTAGCCCGAAACGGCGCAATTTGCCAGTGGCTTCGTCGCAAATGCGCATCTGCGGCCAATTCTGTTGCCACGGCGCCACAGGCACGCTAGGCGGAAGGCCATGTCCACCCTCCGCATCGCTCTCTACCAGCCCGATATCGCCGGCAATACCGGCACGATCCTGCGCCTTGCCGCCTGCCTCGGCCTTTCGGTCGACATCATCGAGCCGGCGGGCTTCGACATTTCCGACCGCAGCCTGAAGCGGGCCGGCATGGACTACCTCGCCGCCGTGACGCTGACGCGGCATGTGAGCTGGAACCGGTTCGAGGAATGGCGGGCGGAAAGCGGCCGCCGCCTCGTCCTCGCTTCCACCAAGGCGGCCGGGCTCTACACGGATTTCGCCTACCTTCCGGACGACATCCTGCTCTTCGGCCGCGAGAGCGCCGGCGTTCCGGACCGCGTTCACGAGACGGCGGACGGCCGCGTGCTCATCCCCATGGTCGAGGGGCAGCGCTCCATCAACGTCGCGCTGTCGGCCGCCATGATCTGCGGCGAGGCGCTGCGCCAGACGGGCTTTGCCTGACCTAGCCATGGCCGGGCTGCAGGAGGCACGCCGCGAAGGCCGCAAGGCCAATGGCGAGCGTGACCGCCCCGGCAACGGCGAAGGCCCCGCCGAAGCCGAAGCTACCGACCAGCGGCTGCGAGACGATGGGCGAGAGGAACTGGCCTGCGAAGATGCCGGAGACGAGAAGGCCGGAAATACGCCCGCGCAGAGCCGGCGGAGCGAGCAGCATGGCGCTTGCCGCAAATGTCGGCATGATCGTCCCCATGCAGATGCCGGAAACCGTCATGGCGAGGAGGACCGCCGCATAGTTTTCGGCGTGCCAAAGGAGGAGATAGGAAATCCCCGCCGAGGTAAAACCGAGGCCGAAGAGCCCGACCAACCCGAGCCGGCGCCGCAACGACGCGAAGGCGAGCGCGCTCACCACGCCGACGATCTGGCCCGCCCCGATCGCTACGCCGGCAAGGCTCGGCGCACCGAAGCCGAGTTCCTTCAGATAGAAGGGAAGCTGCGTCGGGATCATGTAGAAGGCGATCATGTTGATGGCCGCGGCAAGAAAGAGAAGGCCGAGCAGCGCCATCGCCCGCCCGCCGAGCCGGTCCCCCTCCCCAGCCGAGGATGCACCCGCCGCACGGACACGATGCGGTTCCGGCAGGAAGGCGAGCGCGGCCGGCAGGATGAGGAGCGCGACGGTATAGATGAGGAACGGCCCGCGCCAGTGCACCTCCGCCAGGAACCCGCCGCCCGTCAGGAAGATCGTGCCGCCGACGCCGACAAAGGCCTGCTGCAGGCCCATATAGCGGTCGCGCGCCGCGCCTTGAAAGAAATCGCCGACGAGCGCCGTCGTCGCCGTCATCAGGCCGCCGACGGCAATGCCCAGCACCGCGCGGCCGACGAGCAGCCCCGGCAGCGTATCGAGGACGAGGCCGGACGCGCCGGCGGCGGCGAAAAGCGCCAGCGAGAAGAGCATCAGCGGCTTGCGGCCGAAGCGGTCGACGAGGAAGCCGGCGGCGGGCGAGAAGAGCGCGATGAACACGGCCGGCAGCGTCAGCACGAGGCGGCTGAGGAGCGCCACGTTCTCCACATCGGCAAAGCGCACCGCAATGCCCGGCAGCGACGCGGAGATCGTCGCGCCGGACATGATGGTAAGCGTGCTGATGAAGAGCAGCGTCGCGTTGCGCCGGAACTCTTCCGGTGAATGCGCCACTTCCGCTGCCGCAAAGTGTTCCGGCTTCATGCCGCCGCCTCGTCGTATCGGGTTGCGATCCGCGCCGTCTTCAGCGCCCCCGCCCACCAGGTCAGCCGCTTCATCAGCATGGCAAGCTGGCCGTTCAGGTGGCCGGGCCGGAACGGGTTGCCGGCGGGATCGAACTGCGTCCAGGCATGGGCAAGGCTCACTGTCTCGCGGATCGCCACGGCATGCAACTCGGCAAAGACCAGCCGGAGCTGCTCGACGGCGCGAAGTCCTCCGGAAACCCCGCCATAGGAGACGAAGGCGACGGGCTTGGCATGCCAGGGCCGGAAGCAGCTATCGACGATCGCCTTCAGCGCCGCAGGATAGGCATGGTTGTATTCCGGCGTCACGATGAGGAAGGCATCGGCCTGAGAGATCCGGCTCTCGACCAGTTCCGCCGAGGCTTCGTCGAGGCCGCCGGGCGTGAAGGCGAGCTCGGCCGGGTCGATGCGCACGATGTCGTATTGATGGAAGCCGGCAAGCTCCGGCTCCAGCCAGCCCGCGATCGTATCGGCAAAGCGCCCCTCGCGGCCGCTGCCATAGATGAGGGCGATGGTCAGTCTTTCAGTCATGCGGAAAATGCTCCATTGGAAAAGCAGGGAGCAGCCCGTATAAAACCTCAACCAATATTGAGGTCAACAGCCATGGCACAAAAAACTGCAAGGGACGCAGCGCCCCGGGAACTGACCGTCGGCGAGGTGGCCGAGCGCAGCGGCGTCGCCGTCTCCACGCTGCATTTCTACGAGACCAAGGGGCTGATCGAAAGCAGCCGCAACCGCGGCAACCAGCGGCGCTATCCGCGCAGCATCCTGCGGCGCGTGGCGGTGATCAAGGTCGCCCAGCGCACCGGCATTCCGCTCGGCGAGATCGCCGAGGCGCTGTCCGTGCTGCCACACGACCGGCCGCTGACGGCGCTCGACTGGAAAAAACTGTCGGCGACATGGCGCCATCAGCTCGACGAGCGCATCGCCCGCCTGACGAAGCTGCGCGACCAGCTCGACGGCTGCATCGGCTGCGGCTGTCTTTCCATGCAGGAGTGTCCGCTGCGCAATCCGCTGGACGCGCTGGGCGCGGAAGGCCCCGGCGCGCGGCTGCTGGAGCCCGGCGTTAGCTGAGGCGGGTGGCGAGCAGCTTGTCGACGCGCCGGCCGTCCATGTCGACGACCTCGAAGCGCCAGCCTTGGGTCTCGGTGACCTCGCCGGTCTTCGGCAGCTTCTGCAGCGATTCGATGACGAGGCCGGCCGCCGTCTGGTAGCTGCGGCGGGCAGGCAATTGCAGGCCCAGCCGGTCGGCCATCTCGTCGATTGGCATGGAGCCGGCGATGAGCCACGAGCCGTCCTCGCGCTGCACGGCATAGTCGTCGTCGCCCTCGTCGATATCGGCACGGAAGACGCCGGCGATCGCCTCCAGGACGTCGGCCGGCGTGATCACGCCCTCGAAGTGGCCGTATTCGTCGTGGACGAGCAGAATCGGCACTTCCGAATTGCGCAGCGTGTCCAGCACGCGCATCGCATCCATCGTGTCGGGCACGATGGGCGCCTGGCGGACGAAGGCGCGCACGTCGAGCGGCTGGCCGGTCAGCATGGCCGAGAGCAGCTCGCGCTTCTGCACGATGCCGACGATGGTTTCCGGTCCGCCGTCGGCGACCGGCAGGCGCGAATGCGGCGTCTCGATGATCTGCTGGCGGATTTCCTCCGGCGTGTCGTCGAGGTCGATCCAGTCGACGTCGTTGCGCGGCGTCATGAGGCCGCGCGCCTCGCGGTCGGAAAACCGCATGACGCCGGCGATCATCAGCTTCTCGCCGCCCTCGATGACGCCCGCCGCCTCGGCTTCGGCGACGATGGTCTTGATCTCCTCGTCGGTGACGACGCTTTCGGAGACCTCGTGCTGGCCGAGGAGGCGGAAAATGAGCCGCGTCGAGGCGTCGAGCACCCAGACGGCCGGTGCGCCCACCTTCGACAGGAGCGACATGGTCGGCGCGACGAGCGTGGCGAAGCGCTCGGGGTTCTTCAGGGCGATCTGCTTGGGCACAAGCTCGCCGACGACGACCGAAAGATAGGTGATGAAGGAGATGACGATGCCGTAGCCGAGCGGATCGACCAACCATTCCGGCACGCCCTGCGCGTGCAGGATGTCACGCAGCCGCCCGCCGAGCGCGGCGCCCGAAAAGGCACCGGCGAGAATGCCGATGAGCGTGATGCCGATCTGCACGGTGGAAAGGAACTTGCCGGGATCTTCCGCCAGCTTGAGGGCCGCTGCGGCGCCGCGCGAGCCCTGAGCCGCCATGGTTTTCAGGCGTGGCTTGCGTGAGGAGACGATCGAAAGTTCGGAAAGGGCGAAGACCCCGTTGAAGAGGATCAGGAAGACGGCAATCGCGAGTTCGAACAAGGGCTATGAGCCGTGCTTGAGAACCGCAACGGCGCCTTTCTATTGATGACGATGGGCGCAAGATAGGGGCGCGACGGCCTGCCGTCAATCGAGCTTGCCGCGGGCAGATCGCCGGACCGGTATTTAAGGCGCTCAGTCGGCGCTCGGCAGGCGGCGCATGGTGAATTCGATACGGTCGCCGTCGAGCGCACGCCAGCTTTCCACCTCGGTCCAGTAGGCGGCTTTCGGCCAGAGGTCGAACCATTCGCGCGCCTTCTGCCGCGCCTCCGCCCGTTCGAGGCAGAAGGTCTCGCGGACGAAATGGCCCTGGCCGGCGTTCGTCTCGCGCCGGCGGCGCTCGATCTGGCGCCGAAGCCCCTCCATTGGTGGAGGACCGGGAACACGCGCCATGCAGGTATCCTCCTGATAGCCCATTCGACAGGATGAACATAGGCCGCCTTCGGGCGTTTTGCGAGTCCCGCCATCCGGCATTGCCGGCCCGTCGCGGTTGCCAAACGGCGCAAAGTTGGGAACTGTGGCCAAAATGTGATTCGGCGGCGCGGGAGCTGCCGACGGGAAGAACCCAGCGGGAAGCACCATGGAACGCCCTGACCTGCCGAAAGGCCTGCCCGAGGATATCGAAGAGAAGAAGGCCGCCGCCCGCGCCTGGTTCGAGCAGTTGCGCGATGCGATCTGCGCGGCCTTCGAGGCGATCGAGGACGATCTTGAAGGCCCCCTTTCCGACCTGCCGGCCGGCCGCTTCGTGGCGAAGGACTGGCTGCGCGAGGCCGGCGAAGGCGGCGGCGGGCGCATGTCGATGATGGAGGGCCGCGTCTTCGAGAAGGTGGGCGTGCACACCTCCACCGTTTATGGTGAGTTCTCGCCCGAATTCCGCGGCCAGATCCCGGGCGCAGGCGAGGACCCGCGCTTCTGGGCTTCCGGCATCTCGCTGATCGCCCATCCGGTGAACCCCAACGTGCCGGCCGTGCACATGAACACGCGCATGGTCGTCACCACCAGCCACTGGTTCGGCGGCGGGGCGGACCTGACGCCGGTGCTGGACCGCCGCCGGGTGATGAGCGATCCCGACACGGTGCTCTTCCACAAGGCGATGGAGATCGCCTGCAACCGCCATCCTGTCGCCGACCACGGCCGGTTCAAGGCCTGGTGCGACGAGTATTTCTTCCTGAAGCACCGGAACGAGCCGCGCGGCACCGGCGGCATCTTCTACGACTGGCAGCATTCGCCCGAGGAGGCCGGCGGCTGGGAGGCGGACTTCGCCTTCACGCAGGATGTCGGCCGCGCCTTCGCCATGGTCTACCCGAAGATCGTGCGGTCCAACTTCAACAAGGGCTGGACGGAAGAAGACCGCGACGAGCAGCTCATCCGCCGCGGCCGCTATGTGGAATTCAACCTGCTCTACGACCGCGGCACGATCTTCGGCCTGAAGACCGGCGGCAATGTCGAATCCATCCTCTCGTCCATGCCCCCGGTGGTGCGCTGGCCTTGATAAACGGCATCCCGCTAGCGGTCTTGTGATTACGGCCTGACGGACCTTTGTGGTAGGGTGCGCGCACAGCGTGAGTCCACCAAGGAGGCAGTCATGAACCATGATGCAGCACGCACGGCTTCCGAGCCGACCCCTGCCGCTCCGCGCGGCGAAGACCTTCCCCATGCCTATTTCGTCGAAGAGGCCCGCTGGCGGCGGACGGGCACCCTTCACCACCTTCCCGACCGCCGCGCAAAGCCGGAGGATCTTCGCTCCTCCGCCTGCTTCGACGCCTGGGCGAGGGATGACGACGCGGCCTGAAAAGGCACGGAACTTCCCGCGCCTTTTCCCGTTCAGGGTGGCGGAATTTGGCCGATCCGGCCGCTTCTGTTACACTTCTTGCCTTGAAACGACAGGAGATAGGTCATGAGACTTTTTGAATGCGGTTCACTCGTCCCGGGTTGCGACTGGCATACGCGGGCCAATGACGACGCCGAAGTCGTCCGCCGCGCGGTCGAGCACATGCGCACCGCCCATGGCGAAACCACCATCCGCGAAAGCATGGTCGACCACATCAAGGAACGCATCGTCGACGAGAAGGCGGCGGACGCGGCCTGACCTCGTGAGGCGCAAGGCCCCTCACCTGCCTGCCGGCATCCTCTCCCCGTAAACGGGGCGAGGAACGCTGGGCTTGCCGTTTTCCTC
>CBIMFD010000187.1:0-6757 GCA_966243085.1 uncultured Shinella sp. | reverse complement strand
ACGCCCTTCATTCCAAGGCTCCAGTCCTTCAGGGGAGACACCCATGACCTTCAAGACCCTCGACAACCTCACCGACATCGCCGGCAAGCGGGTGCTTGTCCGCGTCGATCTCAACGTGCCGGTCAAGGACGGCAAGGTCACCGATGCGACCCGCATCGAGCGCGTCGCGCCCACCATCGCGGAACTGTCGAAGAAGGGCGCCAAGGTGGTCCTGCTCGCCCATTTCGGCCGCCCCAAGGGCGAGGTCGTCGCCGACATGTCGCTGCAGCAGATCCTGCCTGCGGTGAACGCGGTGCTCGGCAAGAACGTCCACTTCGCCTCCGACTGCATCGGCGAGGCCGCTGCCGCCGCCGTCGCCTCCATGCAGAACGGCGATATCCTGCTCCTCGAAAACACCCGCTTCCACATGGGCGAGGAGAAGAACAACGCGGACTTCACCGCCGCGCTTGCCGCCAACGGCGACATCTACGTCAACGATGCCTTCTCGGCGGCCCACCGCGCGCATTCCTCGACGGAAGGCCTTGCCCATCTTTTGCCCGCCTATGCCGGCCGCACCATGCAGGCCGAGCTCGAGGCGCTGGAAAAGGGCCTCGGCAATCCGGCTCGCCCGGTCGTCGCCATCGTCGGCGGCGCGAAGGTCTCCACCAAGATCGACCTTCTCATGAACCTCGTGAAGAAGGTGGACGCGCTGGTCATCGGCGGCGGCATGGCGAACACGTTCCTCGCCGCCCGTGGTACGGATGTCGGCAAGTCGCTCTGCGAGCACGACCTTGCCGATACCGCCAAGCAGATCATGATCGAGGCCGCGACGGCGACCTGCGCCATCGTGCTGCCGGAAGACGGCGTCGTCGCCCGCGAGTTCAAGGCGAATGCCGAAAACGAGGCGGTCGGCATCGACGCCATCCCGGCCGATGCCATGATGCTCGACGTCGGCCCGAAGACGGTGGAAGCCGTCAAGGACTGGATCTCGCGCGCCGCAACGCTCGTGTGGAACGGCCCGCTCGGGGCCTTCGAAATCGCGCCCTTCGACGCCGCGACGGTGGTGGCCGCAAAGCATGCGGCCGCGCGCACGAAGGACGGCAAGCTCGTTTCCGTCGCCGGCGGCGGCGATACGGTGGCCGCCCTCAACCATGCGGGCGTCGCGGACGATTTCACCTATGTCTCGACGGCCGGTGGCGCCTTCCTCGAATGGATGGAAGGCAAGCCTCTTCCGGGCGTCGACGTCCTCAAGCAGCAGAAATGATGTAAGGCCCTTGCACTCCGGCGCGGATCGCCTACATTCTTGCTTAACGTCAACGAACAGAAAGGAAGGTGATCCAATGTCTAATGAGATTTCGGTCTTGGCTTCGGGCATGGGAATTGTGGTGAACGAAACGAGGCAGCCCTCGTTCTGATCCCCGCCTTCCTTCGGGTCGCAAGGCCCGGGTCCGCACCGGACCAAACCTCATGGGGGCCACCTTCGGGTGGCCCTTTTGCGTTTGTGTGGCTTGCCATCGCTCGGTCGTCATCCTCAGGTTCGGCTCGATCATGACGGAGAGAGAGGGCTACTAAGGCCGGATCAGCACCGTCAGCATCATCAGCGCGATGGCGACGACGGCGATCTTCCAAAAATCGGCGCGCCGGCGCAGGCCCGGCAGGCCGATGGGCCGGATGATGTGCAGCAGCATGGCGGCGAGCAGGAGGGCAGGGAGGATTTTCGACATGACAGCCTTTCTCCGCCCTTCCTGTCACACCGCGGACAATTTTCCAAGCGATCAGCGCCGGAACTGAAAATCGCACCGTTCCCGTCTTTCCATCTGGCAATCGCCGGCAGGTGCGCTATTCCTTTCCCATTGGCGAAACTGCGGAAAACTCATGCGAAAAAACCTCATATCCGTCTTCGCGCTTCTGACGGGCACGCTGTTCCTGTTCCTCGGCAATGGCCTGCACGGCCTTCTCCTGCCCATGCGCGGCGCCTTCGAGGGATATGCGACGACGATGCTCGGCCTGCTCGGCACCTCCTGGGCGACGGGCTTCGTCCTCGGTTGCCTTCTGGCGCCGACGGTGGTCAAGCGCATCGGCCATGTCCGCGCCTTTTCAGGCTTTGCGTCCCTCATCGCCATCATCGCGCTTCTGACCGGCATGCTGGTCGATCCCTTCTGGTGGATCGTGCTGCGCGCCGTCACTGGCTTTTCCATCGCCGGCACGTCGATGATCATCGAAAGCTGGCTGAACGAGCGGGCCACCAACGAGAGCCGCGGCCTCATCTTCTCGCTCTACATCGCCATCACGCTGATCGGCACGGTCGGCGGCCAAATGACCGTGGCGCTCGGTGACGTGACGACGCCGCTGCTCTTCATGCTGGCCGGCATCCTCTATTGCCTCGCCATGCTGCCGACGACGCTCTCCACCGCCGCCTCGCCGCAGCCGCTCAAGCAGGTGAAGCTCGATATCCCGGCACTCTACCGCACCTCGCCGATCGCCTGCGTCGGCATCATGCTGATCGGCATCGCCAATGGCGCCTTCGGCACGCTCGGCGCAGTGTTCGGCACCAATGCCGGCCTTTCCTCCGGCACCATCGCCGTCATGATGAGCAGCGCGATCTTCGCCGGCGCCGTCATGCAGCTCCCGGCCGGCCGCGTCTCGGACCGGGTGGACCGCCGCCTCGTGCTGGCGGTGCTTGCGGCCGTCGCGGCGGCAGCGGGGCTTTCGCTTTTCGTCTTCCAGCCGGCTTCGGTGGCCGTGCTCCTGGCGCTTACCGCGATCTACGGCGCGACGGCCAACGCGCTCTACCCGATCGCCGTCTCGCACGCCAACGACTTCGCCAGCCCCGAGGACTTCGTGAAGGTCTCCGGCGGCCTCCTTTTGCTCTACGGCATCGGCACGATCATCGGCCCGACGCTCGGCGGTCCGATCATGTCGGCGGTCGGGCCGTACGCGCTCTTCATGGTGACCTGCTGGGCGCATATCCTCATCACCGCCTATGCCATCATCCGCAGCCGCCGCCGCGCCGCAAAGCCGGCGGAAATGCGCGACGCCTACACCACCATCAACCCCGGCACGCTGACCACGCCGGAAAGCCTTCAGCTTTCGCCGCGCGCCCTGCCGCAGACCCAGGCCGCCGACGAGCAACAGGAGGAACGGAGCGCATGAGCCTCTTCGACGACGACCGTCCGATAAAAAAGACCGCACACGAGATCGGCAGCGACCTCTCGATGCTTTCCGTGGACGAGCTTTCTGCGCGAATCGCGCTCCTCAAGGAAGAGATCGCCCGTCTGGAGGCGGAAAAAGTGAAGAAGAGCGCGAGCCGCTCGGCGGCCGAGGGCCTGTTCCGCTGAGGTGGCTTGCCGAAAAGGCACAGGAGCGGGCAAAACGGCAATAAAGTTAACCGGCCATTAAGCCTTATACCTTATTACTTGCCTATCCGGTCCTTCCGGATTCAGACATTTTCGCCGCTTGGGGAATCGGTCTGATTTTCTCCCTGTTTTACCTTGAGAGCCGCTTTCCGCGGCTCTTTTTTTGTTTGTCGCAGACGCACGGGAAGGGTGTCCCGAAAGAATTGTGGAGATTAACCCTTTCTTAAGAATGCCCTTGCGCGAATTAGGTTATGGGATCATCCTGAAGACATAGACCGGTCACTTGGAACACCTCGGGCCGCGTATCCGTTACCTGCAAGTCATGCGTTCAACAGGGATGAAACCATGTCCGAAAGAGGATTGAATACCGTCAGCTTCGCTGGCCACGTTGCGTCGTCGGCGCAGTTCAAGTCCCTGTACGCAGAGGGCATGGGTCTGGTCGAGGAAACGGCGAGCTATCTCGACGGTGTCGGCAGGCAGGCTTCCAAGGTTCTCCCGCGCATGGCGTCGGTGCTCTATGCGGCCGAGTCGATGCGGCTCACCACCCGCCTCATGCAGATGGCCTCCTGGCTGCTGCTGCAGCGCGCCATCAACAACGGCGAGATGAGCCGCGACCAGGTGCTTTCGGAAAAGAGCAAGGTGCGCCTCGACAGCTTCAACGTCGATAAGACTGCGCCCGGCTGGAACGACCTGCCGGAAGCCTTCCGCGACCTCATCGAGCGCTCGCTCCGCCTGCAGAACCGCATCGCGCTGCTCGACCGCGAGATCTACCGCCCACAGGACGTCCAGACCTTCCAGCCGGACAACCAGAACAGCGTCCAGGCCCAGATCAACCTGTTGCAGACGGCCTTCGGGAACAACTGAACGCCAAGCGCAGGTATGAGTTAATGACGACCCGGCTTCGGCCGGGTTTTTTGTTGGGGGCGGGTGTGGCTGCCCCTCATCCGGCTGCCGCCACCTTCTCCCCGCAAGCGGGGCGAAGGGGCAGAACGGCGAGCCCATCCTTCCTCGCCCCGCTTGCGGGGAGAGGATGCCGGCAGGCAGGTGAGGGGCGGCTCAACCCGAAACGCATACAAAAAAACCCGGCCGAAGCCGGGTTTTTGAAATTCGTCCGAAGCGGGCGGCTTAGAGGCCGAGGCCTTCAAAGCGCTTCTTGAACTTGGAGACGCGGCCGCCGCGGTCCATGAGTTGCTGGTTGCCGCCGGTCCAGGCCGGGTGGGACTTCGGGTCGATTTCGAGGTTCATGGTCGCGCCTTCCGAACCCCAGGTCGAGCGGGTTTCGTACTCGGTGCCATCGGTCATGACGACCTTGATCGTGTGGTATGCGGGATGGATATCAGCCTTCATGACAACTTTCCTGCCTGTTCCGGGGGCCATTTGTCGCAACCGATTGCGACAGGGCGGCCAAAGACGTAAATGAAGCCGCGGCCGGTCGGACCTGCGGCTTCCCAATTCGATGGCGAGCCTATACATGAAGGCCGTCTGGATAACAAGAGCCGAAAGACAATTCGTGCCGCAAGGCGCTGGAAACGGGGGTATGGTGTCCACAGACAGACAGACAGTCGCGGCGGAGAAAACCACGCGCCGCAGCATTCGTCCGCTCGGCCACCTCGGCCCCTATCTCCGCCGTTACCGCGGCCTCGTCGCCGGTGCCCTTGTCGCTCTCGTCCTTGCCGCCGTCACGACGCTCGTGCTGCCGGTCGCCGTGCGGCGCATGATCGACCATGGCTTCTCCAGCGCGGATGCCGGCTTCATAAACACCTATTTCACGATGCTCTTCGTGCTGGCGGGCTTGCTCGCGCTGGCGAGCGCCATGCGCTATTATTTCGTCATCACGCTCGGCGAGCGCATCGTGGCGGACCTGCGCCGCGAGGTCTTCGCCCATGTGACGAAGCTCTCGCCCGCCTTCTTCGACGTCAACCAGTCCGGCGAGATCGTCTCGCGGCTGACGGCCGACACGACGCAGATCAAGTCCGCCGTCGGCGCCA
The DNA here is from genome assembly GCA_966243085.1 of uncultured Shinella sp. Classification (GTDB taxonomy): domain Bacteria; phylum Pseudomonadota; class Alphaproteobacteria; order Rhizobiales; family Rhizobiaceae; genus Shinella. The sequence continues at coordinate 1,434 of CBIMFD010000187.1, read as the reverse complement.
CGGCCTCGGTGGCGCTGCGCAACCTCATCCTGTGTCTCGGGGCCATCGCCATGATGGTCTATACGAGCCCCAAGCTCTCCAGCCTCGTCATCGGCGCCATTCCGATCATCGTCTTCCCGCTCGTCGCCTTCGGCCGCTCGGTGCGTCGCCGCTCGCGCGAGGCGCAGGATACGCTGGCCGCCGCCTCCGCCTATGCGGGCGAAGCGATCGGCGCGACCCGCACGCTCCAGGCCTTCAATGCGGAAGATGCCGCCCGCGCGCGCTTCTTCGGCTCCGTCGAGAGCGCCTACAAGGCGGCCCGCTCGGCGATCCGCGCCCGCTCGCTCTTGACGGGTTTCGCCATCGCCATGATCTTCGGCTCGGTCGTCGCCGTGTTGTGGTTCGGTGCGCGGGACGTGCTTTCCGGCAACCTTTCGGCCGGCACGCTCGGCCAGTTCCTGCTCTATGCCGTCTTCGCCGCCGGCAGCCTCGGCGCGCTGTCGGAGGTCTGGGGCGAGCTTTCGCAGGCCGCGGGCGCCGCCGAGCGCCTGACCGAACTCCTTGCCGAACCGCCGGCCATCACCGCGCCGGCAAACCCGGTGACCCTCCCGGTGCCCGCCCGCGGGGAGCTTGCCTTCCGCGACGTGCACTTCTCCTATCCGGCCCGGCCCGGCTATCGCAGCATCAACGGCCTCAGCTTCACGGTGAAGCCGGGCGAGACGGTCGCCGTCGTCGGCCCGTCCGGCGCCGGCAAGAGCACGATCCTGTCGCTCGTCCTGCGCTTCTACGATCCCGATTCGGGTGCGGTGCTGCTCGACGGCGTCGATCTTCGTGCCGCCGATCCGGAGGACCTGCGTCGCCGCATCGCGCTGGTGCCGCAGGACGTTACCATCTTCGCCGCCACGATCCGCGACAACATCGCCTTCGGCATGACCGATGTCAGCGACGAGGCCGTCCGCGCCGCGGCAAGGGCGGCGCAGGCGGAGGAGTTCATCGCGCGGCTCGACAAGGGCTACGACACCACGGTCGGCGAGCGCGGCGTCACGCTCTCCGGCGGCCAGCGCCAGCGCATCGCGATCGCCCGCGCGATCCTCAAGGACGCGCCGCTGCTTCTCCTCGACGAGGCGACCTCGGCGCTCGACGCGGAAAGCGAGACGCTGGTGCAGAAGGCGCTCGACGGGCAGATGGGCAAGCGCACGACGATCGTCATCGCCCATCGCCTCGCGACGGTCCTGAAGGCCGACCGCATCCTCGTCATGGAGGCGGGGCGGATCGTGGAGGAGGGCACGCACCAGTCGCTCATCCGGCAGGACGGGCTCTATGCCCGCCTCGCCCGCCTGCAGTTCGACCATGGCGGGCAGGCGTTCCTCGGCGAGGAGCGCGCCGCCGGCTGAAAGGCCTTCAGGCGCCGACCGCCCGTCCGGCAACGCGGCCGGAAAAGAGGCAGCCGCCGAG
>CBIMFD010000186.1:0-6828 GCA_966243085.1 uncultured Shinella sp. | reverse complement strand
TGGCTGAGGAAGAGCTTGGTGCGCTCGTGCTGCGGGTTGTCGAAGAACTCGGCGGGCGAGTTCTGCTCGACGATCTGCCCCTGGTCCATGAAGATGACGCGGTTGGCGACCTGGCGGGCAAAGCCCATTTCGTGCGTCACGCAGAGCATGGTCATGCCTTCCTCGGCGAGCGAGACCATGGTGTCGAGCACTTCCTTGACCATTTCCGGGTCGAGCGCGGAGGTCGGTTCGTCGAAAAGCATAATCTTCGGCTTCATGCAGAGCGAGCGGGCGATCGCCACGCGCTGCTGCTGGCCGCCGGAGAGCTGGCCCGGATACTTGTTCGCCTGCTCGGGGATCTTGACGCGCGTGAGATAGTGCATCGCGATCTCCTCGGCCTCCTTCTTCGGCATCTTGCGCACCCAGATCGGTGCGAGCGTGCAGTTCTCCAGAATCGTCAGGTGCGGGAAGAGGTTGAAGTGCTGGAACACCATGCCGACTTCGCGGCGTACTTCGTCGATCTTCTTCAGGTCGTTCGTCAGTTCGATCCCGTCGACGACGATCTGGCCTTTCTGGTGCTCTTCGAGGCGGTTGATGCAGCGGATCATGGTCGATTTGCCGGAGCCCGACGGGCCGGCGATGACGATGCGCTCGCCCTTCATGACCTTGAGGTTGATGTCGCGCAGCACATGGAAATCGCCGTACCACTTGTTCATGTTGGCGATTTCGACGGCGACGTCCGTCGCGGAGACCGTCATCTGCTGTGCCTGAGCTTGGTTGGCCATTCTTGTTTCCTCTCAGTTATCTTTTGTGGCTCGTGTCGAGCCGGCGTTCCACGAAGGCCGAATAGCGCGACATGCCGAAGCAGAAAATCCAGAACACGAAGCCGGCAAAGATCAGGCCCGTCAACGGCGTGACCGGCGTGATCCAGCCCGAATCCCCAAAACTCGCCTTCACGATGCCGAGCAGGTCGTACATCGAGATGATCGTGACGAGGGACGTATCCTTGAACATGCCGATGAAGGTGTTCACGATGCCTGGGATCACGAGTTTGATGGCCTGCGGAAGCACGATGAAGGTCATTTTGTGGAAGTAGTTTAGACCAAGAGCATCGGCCGCTTCATATTGTCCTTTCGGAATGGCTTGAAGACCGCCGCGAATAACCTCGGCCATATAGGCGGATGCGAAGATCGACACGCCGATGAGCGCACGCAGGAACTTGTCGATGTTGTTGCCGGGCGTCAGGAACAGCGGCAGCAGCACGCTCGCCATGAAGAGGACGGTGATCAGCGGCACGCCGCGGATCAGTTCGATGAAGAAGATGCTGGCCGTCTTCATGATCGGCATGCTCGACCGCCTGCCGAGCGCCAGCAGGATGCCGGCCGGCAGCGAGACCACGATGCCGACGAAGGAGATGATGAGCGTCACCATCAGCCCGCCCCAAAGGGACGTTTCTACATGCCTGAGGCCGAAGCCGCCGAGAAGAAGGAAGAAGGAAACGATGGGGAAGACGACGAGGAGCAGCAGGGCGTTGAGACCCTTGCGCGGCATCTTCGGCATCAGGAGAGGCGCAAGCAACGCCACGAACATGGCGGCGACGAGCAGCGGGCGCCACAGTTCGTCGCGCGGATAGGAGCCGAACATGAACTGCACGAACCGGTCGTTCACATAGGCCCAGCAGGCCCCGTTCCAGCCGCTTTCGAGATGTCCGCCCTGGTCCACCGTCAGGCAGGCCGTGCGGTCGGTGCCTGTCCATACCGCCGAGATGAACAGCCAGTTGATGGCCTTCGGCAGGTAGTAGACGAGCGCCACGACGGCGAGGATCGTCAGGACGGCGTCCTTCCAGGAGGCGAAGAGATTGTTGCGAAGCCAGGCGAACGCCGAGGAATTGGCGGCCGGCGGCTTTTCCGCCTCGAGGAAATGATCGCGAACGTAGGTGATGTTTTCCGTCATCTCAGCGCTCCACCAGGGCCATCTTGGCGTTGAACCAGTTCATGAACAGCGACGTGACGAGGCTGATCGACACGTAGATGAGCATCCAGATCGCGATGATCTCGATGGACTTGCCGGACTGGTTGAGGATGGTGCCGCCGACCGCGACGAGGTCGGCATAACCGACGGCCACCGCGAGCGAGGAGTTCTTGATGAGGTTGAGATATTGCGATGTGAGCGGTGGAATGATGATCCTGAGCGCCTGCGGCAGCACGACGAGGCGTGTCGCCTGGCCGGGGCGAAGCCCCAGCGCGTAAGAGGCTTCCGACTGCCCCTTGGAGACGCCCCGAATGCCGGCGCGCACGATCTCGGCGATGAACGAGGCCGTATAGAGCGAAAGCGCGAGGTAGAGCGCGAGAAATTCCGGCCCGACCATCATGCCGCCCCTCATGTTGAAGGAGCCCGGCACCGGATAGTCGAAGGAGAGCGGCGCGCCGATGACGGCGAAGACGACGAGCGGGAGGAGGACGACGAGCCCGAGATTGACCCACAGCACCGGCGGGCGTTTGCCCGTGGCGCGCTGGCGGGCATTCGCCCAGATCGTGAAGGCGATCGCCGCCACGACGCCGAGTGCGAAGGTGGCGACGACGGTCCCGAAACCTTCGCCGAAGACCGGCGCCGGCATATAGATGCCGCGGTTCGAGATGAAGAAGGCCGCGTCCGGATTTTCCTTCAGGCGCTGGAAGATCGTGCGGATCGACGGCAGCAGGGCGAGGACGCCGAGATACCAGAAGAAGATGACGAGAAGGGGCGGGATATTGCGGAAGATCTCGACATAGACGGTGCACAGCCGCGCGATCAGCCAGTTGTGCGACAGACGGCCGATGCCGATGAGGAGCCCGACCACCGTTGCCGTCACGACGCCGGCGGCGGCGATGACGAGCGTGTTGATGAGGCCCACCTGCAGCGCGCGGAAATAGGTCGAATCGCTCGAATAGGCGATGAGGGTCTGGGTGATGTCGAAGCCTGCGCGGCTGTTTAGGAACCCGAAGCCCGCCGTCATGTTGGCGCGCGCAAGGTTCTGAACGACGTTGTGCCACGCATACCAGATGGCGGCGATGATCACGACGAGCGTGACGACCTGATAGACTGCGCTTCTCAGAGCCGGATTGTAGAGAAGAGATACCTTCGGCGGTTCGCCGGACCCTGTTCGGGCATCCGCAAGAGCCATGCATTTCCCCTGACGTTGTTTTCGCCCTGTTTTCCGGGCGTTTGTAAAGGGGAGGGTGGCGGTCCACCCTCCCGGAGTGATGCGGCCGTCGCTTAGCGGATCGGCGGGGCGTACTGCAGGCCGCCCTTCGTCCACAGCGCGTTGAGGCCGCGGTCGATCTTCAGCGGAGAGCCTGCACCGACGTTGCGGTCGAAGGATTCGCCGTAGTTGCCGACAGCCTTGATGATCTGCACGGCCCAGTCCTTCGACAGGCCGAGGTCGGCGCCGATGGTCGAGTTGGCCTCTTCACCGAGGAAGCGCTTGATGTCCGGGTTGTCGGACTTCTTCTTCTCCTCGACGTTTGCCTGGGTGATGCCGAATTCCTCGGCGGCCACCATGGCGTAGTGCGACCAGGAAACGATGTCGAGCCACTTGGAATCGTTCTGGCGCACGGCCGGGCCGAGCGGCTCCTTGGAGATGATTTCCGGCAGGACCATGTGATCGTCCGGGTTGGCCATCTTCAGGCGGATCGAATAAAGGCCCGAGGCGTCGGTCGTGTAGGCGTCGCAGCGGCCGGCATTGTAGGCGGCATCCGCTTCGTCCTGCGCTTCGAAGACGACCGGCTTGAAGTCCATGTTGTTGGCACGGAAGTAGTCGGCCAGGTTCAGTTCCGTCGTCGTGCCGGACTGCACGCAGATGGAGGCGCCGGACAGTTCCAGCGCCGACTTCACGCCGAGTTCCTTCTTCACCATGAAGCCCTGGCCGTCATAGTAGTTCACGGCGCGGAAATCGAAGCCGAGTTGCGAATCGCGGCTGATGCTCCAGGTGGTGTTGCGGGCGAGAATGTCGATTTCGCCGGACTGCAGGGCCGGGAAGCGGTCCTTGGCCGAAAGCGGGGTGTATTTCACCTTGGTGGCGTCGCCGAAGACTGCGGCAGCCACGGCCTTGCAGAGATCGACGTCGAGGCCCGACCAGTTGCCGGTCGAATCCTGCGCGCCGAAACCGGCGAGGTTGGAACCATTCACGCCGCACTGGACGAAGCCCTTTGCCTTCACATCGGAAAGCGTGTCAGCCTGTGCTGCCGTTGCGCCAAGCCCCAGTACGGCAGCCCCGACCAGCGCCGTCACGATTTTTTTTGCCATCTTTTCACAACCTTTTTCTGTTGTCTTTGTTTTGTCCGCCCGACCCGCTTCCCTACGGGCAGATCTACGGAACTCGCTACCCTCCCGGTGCGAGGTTGCTTATCTCATGCTCAAAATGACGCAGGGTCAAGGGACTGTGGCCATTTTCCGGCGGCTGCCCCGATTTTGCCGGGATTTGCCGGATCGCGACCGTGGAAAAGTCGGGGGCGGTCCCGCGGTACGGGCTGTAAAATCGGGTAATTAACACTTGAAGCGCTTTGGATCGCCCCTGTTCGTTGGGTATGGGGGTTGACCTGCCGGGTCGCGTGACGAAAAGTCGGCGGGCGGAAATCCTCCTGAAATCCCTTCACATTCCTCGGACAGGCCCCATGAAGAACAGAGACGAAATCCTCGCCGGCGCCGGCGTGAACACCCGCCTTGCCCATGCCGGAAACGATCCGGCCGACTATTTCGGCTTCGTCAATCCGCCCGTCGTCCATGCCTCGACGGTCCTGTTCCCGAATGCGGCGACGATGGAGAACCGCGCCCAGAAATACACCTACGGCACGCGCGGCACGCCGACGACGGACGCGCTCTGTGCGGCCATCGACGAAATGGAGGGCTCTGCCGGCACGATCCTCGTTCCCTCGGGGCTTGCTGCCGTCACCGTGCCGTTCCTCGCCTTCCTTTCGGCAGGCGACCACGCGCTGATCGTCGATTCGGTCTATCATCCGACACGCCATTTCTGCGACACGATGCTGAAGCGCCTCGGCGTTTCCGTCGATTATTACGATCCGGCCGTCGGCGCGGGCATCGAGGCGCTGATCAAGCCGAACACGCGGCTCGTCCATACCGAGGCGCCGGGCTCCAATACCTTCGAGATGCAGGACGTTCCGGCGATTGCCGCCGCTGCGCACAAGCATGGCGCGGTCGTCACCATGGACAATACCTGGGCGACGCCGCTTTATTTCCGCCCACTCGATTTCGGCGTCGACGTTTCCATCCATGCGGCGACGAAATATCCGGCCGGCCATTCCGACATCCTCTTCGGCACGGTTTCTGCCAACGCGGCCAACTGGGAGCGACTGCACGACACGCAGATCACGCTCGGCACCTGCGCCTCGCCGGATGATGCCTATCAGGTGCTGCGCGGCCTTCGCACCATGGGCGTGCGGCTGGAGCGCCACCAGGAAAGCGCGCTGGAACTGGCGCGCTGGCTGGAGGGCGTCGACGACGTCGCGCGGGTCCTCCATCCCGCGCTGCCGAGCTTTCCGGGCCATGAACTCTGGAAGCGCGACTTCAAGGGATCGAGCGGCATCTTCTCCATCGTCCTCGACGGCGGCGCGCCGGAGCGCCACAAGGCCAAGGCCCATGCCTTCCTCGACGCGCTCGGCATCTTCGGCCTCGGCTATTCCTGGGGCGGCTTCGAGTGCCTCGCGGTGCACGTCAACCTCTCCGACCGCCGCGTCGCCGAGGTGCCGCACGAAGGCCCGGTCCTGCGCCTCCAGATCGGTCTGGAGGACGTGAAGGACATCAAGGCCGATATCGAGCGCGGCCTTGCCGCGGCGCGAGCGGTCTGAGGCAGGGATTGCCCCCTCATCCGCCTGCCGGCACCTTCTCCCCGCAAGCGGGGCGAAGGGACATCGCGGCAATGCCTTGCCTTCGGATCGTGGGAAACCATGGCGACATAAGCCTTCGCCCCGCTTGCGGGGAGAAGGTCGCGGCAGCGGGATGAGGGGTTTTCTCAATCCGGCGTGCGGTAGCCGTAGAGCCAGTCGAGATCGCCGGCGAGGCTTTCCGGCCGGCGGAGCGAGAGCACGAGGTTGCGGCCGAGGGCCAGCGGGCCGCGGGCGTGATAGGCGAAGCGGTTGAAGGCGCCGCGGCTGCGGACTTTCGCGACGCGTTCGCGGCGGTCCGCCTCGAAGCGGCGGAGGGTTTGCGCAAGGTCTTCGCCCGTCGCGAGCCGCTGCGCCAGAAGCGCCGCGTCCTCGATCGCCATTGCCGCGCCCTGCGCCGCGAAGGGCGTCATGGCATGGGCGGCATCGCCGATCAGCACGGTTTTCCGCCCGTCCGTCCAGGCCCCGTCCGGGCATTCGAAGAGCGGCCAGACCAGCGGATCGCGCGCCTCGGCCAGAAGCTGGCGCAGGCCCGCATGCCAGCCGGCGAAGGCGATATCCCGCTCAAGGTGCGCGGCCGTATCGCCCCGCCGCAGCCAGCCCGACGCCGGCGCTTCGGCCTGCGCATGGATGGCGACGATGTTGAACGCGTCGATCTCGGCGAGCGGATAGGCGACAAGGTGGGCCTTGGGGCCGAGAAAGGCCGTCACCGTGCGCGGGTCGAGGAACGCCGGCGCCTCGCCATAGGACACCAGGAAACGCCAGGCGACGTTGCCGGAATAGCGGGCGGGAAGGGCACCGGGCACGTCCCGGCGGAGCCGCGACCAGACGCCGTCCGCGCCGATCAGCACGTCGGCGGGGCTTGCCGCGAGGGCTTCCCCGGCGGTCTCGATGCGCTGGCCGGTCGTCAGCGTGCAGAGCGGTTCGCGGCGGACGGCATCGAGCAGCACGCCTTGCAGCGACGCGCGGT
>CBIMFD010000185.1:0-6848 GCA_966243085.1 uncultured Shinella sp. | reverse complement strand
GCCGACAGGTCGTTCGCCTCCACCGGATGCTCGCTGTCGCGGATGAGGTCGCGCACATGCCGGCTCTCGCGCTCCAGCGTCACCATGGCGAGCGTCGAGAGCGTCACCCTCTTGCCCGCCGCCTCCAGCCGCTCGATCACCTCGGCGACGTGCGGCTCGCTGAAATGCTGGCGCTTGGAACAGATCGTCTCCCCGAGCGTGACATGCTCGACGGGCGCCTCGTCGGCGATGCGGAAATAGAAATCCCGCCACTTCGGCCCGTCCCAGAGGAAATAGACCGGCCCCAGGCTGAGGGACGGTTTGCGCGTCGTCGTCATGTCGTCTCCTATCGCCAGCGCTTGTCATAGGCGCCGGTGGTGGTGCGCTGGCCCTCGCTCATGGCGCGAAGGCGGGCGACGAGCGCCGCCCGTTCGGCGGGCGCCGCGCGCAGCGCCTTCTTGAGGGAGGAAACCACCTCGGCGACATAGGCCTTGCCGCGCTGGCGCCCCTCGATCTTGAGCGCCGAGACGCCGGCCGCCCGCAGCGCGTCGATCTCGTCGATCACGTCGAGCGAGACGGGATCCTCGAAGGCATAGCCCGCGACGTCGCCGATCTCGAAGCGCCCCTTGCAGAGCGTCGGATAGCCGGAGGGCTCGCCCGCGCCGAAGCGGTTGATCGTATAGGCGCCGAGCTCGGAGACGAGATCCTCGCCGTCCTGCCGGTAGCGCACATGGCTTGCCGGCGAGCAGACGCCGTTCATGTTGGGCGACTTGCCGGTGGCGTAGGAGGAGAGCGAGCAGCGCCCCTCCGCCATGACGCAGAGCCCGCCGAAGGCGAAGACCTCCACCTCGCAGTCGATCTGCCGCGTCAGCCGGGCGATGTCCTGCACGGTGAGGACGCGCGGCAGCACGACGCGCTTCGCCCCGAAGGCCTCGATGAGGAAGCGGATGGCGTCCGGATTGGAGGCCGAGGCCTGCACGGAGACGTGCAGGCGCTGCTCGGGGTATTTCTCTGCGACATAGGCCATCAGGCCGAAATCGGCGAGGATCAGCGCATCCGCGCCGAGCGCCACCGCATCGTCGGCCGCCTGGTACCACAGCGCCTCGTCGCCCGCCCGCATGAAGGTATTGAGCGCGACGAAGGTGAGGACCCGCCGGCTATGGGCGAGCGCGATCGACTGGCGCAGTTCCTCGCGGCTGAAATTGAGGCCGGGGAAGTTGCGGGCGTTGGTCTCGTCGCGGAAGCCGCAATAGACGGCGTCGGCGCCGGCCTCCACCGCCTCGCGGAAGGCGGCGGGCGTGCCGGCAGGGCAGATCAGTTCCATGTCGTATCCCTTCCTTCGAGGGCCTTGGTGCGGATGTAGCGCGCCGTGCCGGCGACGAGCGGCGAGAACGGCCCGGCCAGCGCCCCGAGTTCGCGCGGCAGGTCGATGACGCTGTCGTCCAACGCATTGCGCAGCGCCAGCATCGCCTCCATGTCGCCGGTGACGGAAAGGTCGCGCGAGAAGAACAGCGCATCCGCGTCGCACCGGCCTTCGAGAAGGCCGAGCAGCAGCACCAGCGGCCCCTCGATGCGCGCATCGACAAGCGGCGGCTGGCCGCGCGAGACGGTGAGCTGCTGCGCCGCCGGGACGACGGTGAAGTGCAGCGGCAGGTCGGCCGGCGAGAAGCCGTAGCGGGTCTGCCGGTAGTCGCCGAGCCGTTCGAAGAGATCGGGATGCGCCTTCAGCACACCCGAGAAGATGAGCCGCGCCACCCGCTCCACCAGCCAGATCGGCGCGATATCAACCGGCTTTGCGAGGATCGGGGGAAGCGACGACATGGAACGGCCCTGACGAGATGCGATTGGCCGGAACCTAGGGAGCCATGCGCGGAAGGAGTTTGCGCCAGCACAAAGACCGGGACGTTTTTCCCCGGCAAGGGAGCCGGCATGGAAGCCGATGCCCCGATCCCGCGCCGTTTCGACAGTCTTCAGGATTTCGTCGCCCTCCTGGAACGGCGGGCGCGGCTGAAGCGCATTTCCGCGCCCGTCTCTCTGGTCCACGAGGTCACGGAAATCCACCGCCGCGTGCTGGCGGAAGAGGGCCCGGCCCTGCTCTTCGAGCGGCCGGTCGATGCGGAGGGCAATATCCAGCCGATCCCGCTCCTCGCCAATCTCTTCGGCACGCGCGAGCGCATCGAATGGGGGCTTGGGCTTGAGACCGGCAAGCTGCCGCGTCTCGCCGCCTTCCTCGCCGATCTTCGCGATCCGCGCCCGCCGCGCTCGCTGCGCGATGCCTGGGGGAAGCTGCCGCATCTCAAGGCCGCGCTCTCGATGAACCCGCGCACCGTGCGGCGCCCACCCTGCCAGGAGATCGTCCGGCGCGGCGAGGATATCGACCTCGGCCGGCTCCCCATCCAGACCTGCTGGCCGGGCGAGCCCGACCCGCTCGTCACCTGGCCGCTCGTCATCACCGCCTCGCCGGACGATCCTTCGGATATCAATGTCGGCATCTACCGCATGCAGCGGCTCGGCCGGAACCGGCTGATCATGCGCTGGCTCGCCCATCGCGGCGGGGCGCGGCACCACCGCCTCTGGCAGGCCAGGGGCCTCGACATGCCGGTCGCCGTCGTCATCGGCGCCGATCCCGCGACGATCCTGTCCGCCGTCATGCCGCTGCCGGACGGCATGAGCGAGCTTGCCTTCGCCGGCGTCCTTGCCGGCCGGCGGCAGGAAACGGCAAGCGGCCTCACCGTCCCCCTTCCCCTGCCGGCGAGCGCAGAAATCGTGCTGGAGGGCATGGTCTCGGTAAGCGAGACGGCGCACGAAGGCCCCTATGGCGACCACACCGGCTACTACAATGCCGTCGAGCCCTTCCCGGTGATGACGCTCTCGGCGATCACCATGCGGAAGAACCCGCTCTACCTCTCCACCTATACTGGCCGCCCGCCGGACGAGCCCTCGCGGCTCGGCGAGGCGATGAACGAGCTCTTCGTGCCGCTGGTCAGGCGCCAGTTCCCGGAAATCCGCGACCTCTGGCTGCCGCCCGAGGCCTGCTCCTACCGCGCCATGGTCGTTTCCATCGACAAGCGCTATCCCGGGCAGGCGCGGCGGGTGATGATGGGTCTCTGGTCCATGCTGCCGCAGTTCAGCTACACCAAGCTGATCATCGCCGTGGACGGCGACATCGACGTGAGAAGCTGGCCGGACGTGATCTGGGCGCTCTCCACCCGCTTCGATGCGAGCCGCGACCTGATGGTCGTCGAGAACACACCGATCGACTATCTCGACTTCGCCTCGCCGAAATCCGGCCTCGGCGGCAAGCTCGGCCTCGATGCCACCACCAAGATCGGCACCGAGACGGAGCGCGAATGGAGCCGCGTGCTCGCAATGACCCCGGACGTCACCGCCCGGGTCGACGCCCTATGGGCCTCCATTGGCCTTGGGAGCGCCGTGCCGTGACCGCGCTCCGGTTCAGGTCCCCGCGACGGCGCGCACCCAGCCATGCGGATCGGGACGCTGGCCGCGCTGGAGGCCGACGAGCGCTTCGCGCATCCGGGTCGTGACGGGCCCGGTGGCACCGTCGCCGATCGAAAATTCCCCGCCGCCGAACTTCACCGTGCCAATGCCGGCGACGACCGCCGCCGTGCCGCAGGCGAAGGCCTCCTTGAGGCGGCCCGATGCCGCGTCCGCCTTCCACTGGTCGAAGGAGTAGAGTTCCTCCCTGACCGTCAGGCCCTCTTCGCGGGCAAGGGCGATCAGCGACTTGCGGGTGACGCCGGGAAGGATGGTCCCGCCGAGCGGCGGGGTGAGGAGCGAGCCGTCCTCCATCACGAAGAAGATGTTCATGCCGCCGAGTTCTTCCACCCAGCGGTGTTCCGCGGCGTCGAGGAAGACGACCTGGTCGCAGCCCTGTGCGGAGGCTTCGGCCTGCGCGACCAGGCTCGCCGCATAATTGCCGCCGCATTTCGCGACGCCCGTGCCGCCGAGGGCCGCGCGGGTATAGTTCTGCGAAACCCAGATCTTCACCGCCTTCGCGCCGCCCTTGAAATAGGGGCCGACCGGCGAGGCGATCACGCAGAAGATATACTCACGCGAGGGGCGCACGCCGAGGAAGGTCTCGCTCGCGAACATGAAGGGCCGCAGATAGAGGCTTCCCTCGCCTTGCGGGATCCATTTGGCGTCGATGCGCACGAGCTCTTCGACCGCAGCGAGGAAATCCGCCTCGGGCAGTTCCGGCATTGCCATGCGGCGGGCCGATTCGTTGAAGCGCCGGGCATTCTCCTCGGGACGGAAGAGCACCGTCCGGCCGTCCTCCGTGCGATAGGCCTTCATGCCCTCGAAAATCTCCTGCGCATAGTGCAGGACGCTCGATGCGGGATCGAGCGCGAAGGGCCCGCGCGCAACGATCTCCGCGCCGTGCCAGCCCTTGTCCGCGTGCCAGCGAATCACCGCCATATGGTCGGAAAACAGCGTGCCGAAACCGAGATTTCCGAAAGCCGCCTGCCGCTCCGCCTCCGGCATGGGGTTCGTATTCGTCGCCACGGCAAAGGAGAGGCGCGGACTATCAGCGTTCATGGATATTTCTTTCAGTTCGTATCGAGAAAGGCCGACTGTGCCGCGTCCTTCGCCGTTCTTCAAGCATCGCCTTCATGTCCGTCGACGAACCCGGCCGGAGAACGTCGTCGGCCGTGAGTGCATCCCACCTTGGAACAGGAGTGACGACGGCCTTCCCCCGTAGCCCGAAAGGTCTTCGCGGGACAAGAGGGAATGCCGCCGTCGAGGCGTCAGACGAGGCCGCCGTTGGCGCGGAGCGTCTGGCCGTTGATCCATCCACCGTCCGGGCCGGCGAGGAAGGCGACGGCGGCAGCGATGTCCTCCGGCGTGCCGAGGCGTTCCAGCGGGCTCATCTTCGCCATGCGCGCGACCAGCTCGTCCGACTTGCCGTTGAGGAAGAGGTCGGTCGCCGTCGGCCCTGGGGCGATGGCATTGACGGTGATGCCGCGGCCGCGCATTTCCTTGGCCATGATGGCCGTGAGGGTCTCGACCGCCGCCTTCGTGGCGGCATAGATGCCGTAGGCCTCCAGCTTCAGACCGACGACGCTGGTCGAGAAGTTGATCACGCGGCCGTCGTCGCGCAGGCGCCGCGCCGCTTCGCGTAGCGTGTTGAAGGTTCCCTTGAGGTTGACGCCGATCTGACGGTCGAAATGGGCGTCATCCGCGCCGGCAAGCGGCGAAAGCATCATGATGCCGGCATTGTTCACCAGCACGTCCACCCCGCCATAGGCGGCCTCGGCGCTATCGAAAAGGCGGCGGACGGCATCCGCATCGCCAACGTCGGCCTGCGCGGCGACGGCCCTGCCGCCGGCCGCCTCGATCTTGCGCACCACCTCTTCGGCGGCGCCCGCATTGCCGGCATAATTGACGACGACGGTGAAGCCGTCCCTGCCGAGCCGTTCGGCGATCGCCGCGCCGATGCCGCGCGACGCGCCGGTGACGATGGCGATTCTGTTCTGGTTGGCGGACATTCTCTTCTCCTTCGATTGCTCCGGTATGTTCGACGACGGGAACATGCCACTTCCGCGGTTGCGGATAATCGCCTATTATTCGGCATAACTTTCCGAATAAAGAGAACAATATTCATGGACAGACTGGAAGCCATGCGTGTTTTCGTCCGCGTCGTCGAGCGCCGTAGCTTCACGCTGGCGGCCGCCGATACCGGGCTGCCCCGCTCCACGGTGAGCGATGCGGTGAAAGAACTGGAAGCTCGTCTCGGCGTGCGGCTGCTCCAGCGCACGACGCGCCACGTCAGCCCGACGCTCGATGGCGAAGCCTATTACCGCCGATGCCTGGCGATCCTCGCCGATATCGAGGACGCGGAAGGGGCCTTTGCGGGCACGAAGCCGAAGGGGCCTTTGCGCGTCGACGTGCACGGCACGCTGGCGCGCCACTTCGTGTTGCCGAACCTTCCCGCCTTCCTGGCGCGCTACCCGGATATCGATTTCTACATGAGCGAGGGGGACCGGCTGGTGGACCTCGTCCGCGAGGGCATCGACTGCGTATTGCGCGTCGGAACCCTGCAGGACAGCGACATGGTCGGCAGGACGGTCGCCACGCTCGAAGAGGTCACGCTTGCAGCGCCCGCCTATATCGCCCGGCATGGAACACCGCTGCATCCGGATGCGCTCGACGGGCACCGCATGATCGCTTTTCATTCAAGCGCCACGGGGCGCATGCTTCCGCTGGAATTCACCGTGGCCGGCACCGTGCGGGAAACCACCCTGCCCGCCGCCATTTCGGTGAACGCGGCCGAAAGCTACATAGCCGCCGCCAAGCTGGGTCTCGGCCTGATCCAGATGCCGCGCTACCACGCCGATGCAGCGGTCGCAGCCGGCGAACTCGTGCCCGTGCTGGAGGATTTTCCGCCCACGAGCACGCCCGTCTCGCTCCTCTATCCGCGCAACCGGCAACTGTCCCCGCGCGTGCGGGTGTTTGTCGATTGGGTCGTCTCGGTATTCACTCAGAGCAGTTGAGCGCGACCGGCATCGTTACATGCTGTAGCCGGGCGACTTGAGCAGATGCGCGCTGCCGCCGGCGATGTCCTTGTCGTACACCTCCTCCTTCCAGCGCTCCTGCGGCACGTCCTCGAAGGCGATGGAAATCGAGGAGTCCGCCGATCCGAGGATTTCGACGACCGACCGCGTCACCGCCTCGGCAAGCCGCGATTTCTGTTCTTCCGTCCTGCCCGGAAAAGCCTTGATGATGACGTGAGGCAATCGATTCTCCTTCTACGGACGCCACGATATGGCGCATACCGGAGCATAGGCCGATTTGATGTGCCTTGGCGAGGAGGGAGGGCCGCGTCCCGATCATCTGCAATGCGGCGCGGC